>JBHGWS010000067.1:0-14738 GCA_041936745.1 Candidatus Darwinibacter acetoxidans | reverse complement strand
TTTTTGGGCAGGCTGCAGCAAAAAGAGCCCGTCTCGCTGCCTGTCTAAATCCCAAGCCCGGCCGTCTTTAATATGATCCAAAAGGGGGCCGAATTTATCATCGATTAAAATGCCCACATTGCGGATACCCGCGTTAACCATGTTGGAAAGGGTAAAATCAATCAAACGGTAGCGGCCCCCAAAAGGGACCGCCCCGAGTGTCCGGTGCAGCGTTAACTTGCCTAAAGCCTCCGTAGGCTCAGCCAGATTGATAATTCCCGCCAGATCCGACATTTAAGAAATCCATTCTTCCGGGTATTCGGGCCATTCGCTCACGCTCACAATGGAGCCCTGAAGCAAACGCAAGCCTTGCGGCACCAACATGTTTTCTTCCAGGACCGTAATACCTTCTTCATTGCTGTCTACGCTGAGCCAGGCTTCCCCGTCAGCCACGCCGACTGCCGCATTGGCACCCACAACCGCCCTTTCCCCCACAATCGCCTTATTGACTTCCGCACCATCTTCCAGGCGGGCGCCGGGCATCAGCACTGAATCTACTACCTTTGCACCTGAACCAACATAGGCACCGTTAAAGATCACGGAATTTTTAACAGAGCCCAGAACAATGCAGCCATCGCCCAAAAGAGAGCTCTGCACAACGGCACCGGAGCCGATAAACTGAGGCGGCAGGCTGTGGTTTACGGTGTAAATGCGCCAGCTGTTGTCATTTAACTGTAATTTAGGCTTGGCCTGCAGCAGATCCATATTGGCGGCCCAGAGAGATTCAATTGTACCCACATCTTTCCAATAGCCGGAGAAGGGGTAAGCGTACATCGCTTCCTTTGCCTTGAGCATAGTGGGAATCACATCTTTACCGAAATCACTGCTCGATTCGGGGTTGGCTTCATCAAGCTCCAGGTACGCTTGGAGCTTGCGCCAGTTAAAGACATAAATCCCCATGGAGGCTAAGTTGTTTTTAGCCTTTTTGGGCTTTTCCTGGAAATCGGTAATCTTCCCTTTTTCATCCGTAATCATAATCCCAAAGCGCTCCGTCTCTTCCCAAGGCACCTCCACCCCGGCGATAGTTAGGGCGGCCCCTTTCTTTTTATGGTAGTGAAGGAGGCGGCCGTAATCCATCTTGTAGATATGATCACCGGAAAGGATCAAAACATACTTGGGATTAAAGCTTTGGATAAAATCAATGTTTTGATAAACGGCATTGGCAGTCCCCTTATACCACTCGCCCCCGTGCGCTTTTAAATAAGGGGGGAGGACGGCCACCCCGCCGCTGTGCCGATCTAAATCCCAGGGGCTGCCGATACCGATATAGGAATTTAAGGTTAAAGGCTGGTACTGTGTTACCACCCCTACCGTATCGATACCTGAATTGGCGCAGTTGCTCAGTGTAAAATCGATAATGCGGTATTTACCCCCAAAGGGCACGGCAGGCTTAGCCAGCTTCTTTGTTAAAATACCTAAGCGGCTGCCTTGGCCTCCCGCTAAAACCATGGCCACAACTTCTTTTGTGCGCATTTTTTCCCTCCGTTATTTTTCTCTGATCTTCCGCAAAAAAATCGTCCCTAAAGGGGGCAGCTTCAGCTCAATTGAGTATCTCTGCGAATGCCAGGGAAGATTCTCTGCAGCCAGCTTTTTTAAATTAAGCTGCCCGCTGCCCCCCCAAGCCGGATCATCGCTGTTAAACACCTCTTTGTAATCACCCAGTTCCGGTACGCCCACTCTGTACGGTTCTCTCACCACAGGCGTAAAATTGGTTACGGCAATGAGAAAATCATCTTTGTCTTTTCCCCTTCTTAAAAACGAAATCACGCTCTGCTCCCCATCATGAGGGTCAATCCATTCAAAACCTTCCCAAGTAAAATCAAGTTCCCACAGTGCTTTGTTTTTTAAGTAAAAGTGGTTTAATGCCTTTGTGTATTCCCACAGTTTCCGGTGCTTAGGGTAATCTAAAAGATGCCAATCAAGCCCTTGGCTGCAGTTCCATTCAATGAATTGGCCGAATTCCGCCCCCATAAAAATCAGTTTCTTGCCCGGATGCGCCATCATAAAGCCCAAAAGGGCCCTCACATTAGCGAACATCTGCCAGTAATCGCCGGGCATTTTATCCAAAAGAGATTTTTTCCCGTGCGATACTTCATCGTGGGAGAGGGGCAAAATGAAATTTTCCGAAAAGGCGTACATAAAAGAAAAGGTAATTAAGTTGTGGTGGAACTTTCTGTGGATCGGATCTTTGGCGATGTATTCCAAAATGTCGTTCATCCAGCCCATGTTCCACTTATAATTAAAGCCGAGGCCCCCCAGATAAGTGGGCCTGGAAACTAAAGGCCAAGCGGTGCTTTCTTCCGCGATCATTAGGGCTTCAGGAAATCTTTTAAAAACCTCTTCATTGAGCTTTGTTAAAAAAGCGATGCCTTCTAAGTTTTCCCTGCCGCCCTTGGAATTAGGGTTCCATTCGCCAGCTTTTCTGCCGTAGTCCAGATATAAAATGGCGGCAACCGCATCAACCCTGATACCGTCTACGTGGAAAACATCGAGCCAAAACAGGGCGTTGGAGATTAAAAAACTCTGTACTTCAGTCTTACCCAGATCAAAATTACTCGTGCCCCACTCCCTATTATCGGCCCGGCGCATTTCCGAATATTCATAGCAGGGCGTGCCGTCAAAAAGGCGCAGCCCCGGATCGTCTCTGACGAAATGGCCCGGCACCCAATCGATAATAACGCCGATACCTGCCCGGTGGCAGGCATCGACAAAAGCCATAAACTCCTTGGGGTGCCCGTGCCTGCTCGTGGCGGCGAAATAACCCATGGTTTGATAACCCCAGGAGCCGTCAAAGGGGTGTTCCATGATGGGTAAAAGCTCAATATGCGTATAACCCATCTCAAGAACATAAGGGATCAGTTCCTCTTTCAGCTCCGTGTAGGTGTAATAATTTTCAAAGCCGTGTACCTTCCAGGAACTTAGAGAGACTTCATAAATGAGCATTGGCTCATTATAGCTTGTTTTTTTCTTCTTTTCCTTTTGCCACTTTTGATCACCCCACTGATAGCCCTTTAAACTGCAGAGCCTGGAGGCGGTCTTCGGCTTAACTTCGGCCCAAAAGGCGTAAGGGTCCGCTTTTAAAATCAGCCTGCCGTCACTTGTCAATATCTCGTATTTATAAAGATCGCCTTCCTGCAGGCCCGGCACGAAAGCTGCCCAAATGCCTGAATCCGGCATTTTCTCCATTTGGTTTTGCCTGCCGTCCCAGCCGTTAAAATCACCGACAACGGAAACGCGCCTGGCATGCGGTGCCCAGACTGCAAAGCGGGCACCGGGCCTGCCGTCTTTTTTTATTAAATGGCCGCCTAAAAACTCATAAGCGCGGTAATGAGTGCCTTGATGGAATAAATAACGATCGTATTCGCTGTAAGGAGAAGCCTGCACTTTTTTGCTCACCCCTTTTTACCTAAGATCAGCGGGCTTAAATCATCGAGCCAAATTAAAGGCCCCGTTAAAATGCCCGGCCCCGGGCCCACTCCCTCCCGATCAGCCAGGATCTGCCATCTGCCGGCAGGTATTTTAATCTGGAGCGGAGCCCTGTTGCTGTTGATAAAAACTAAGATAGTCTCATAGGCAGCTTCAGGGAAAGGGCCCAGGGCAAAACCTAACATGTTAGGTGCGGGCATTTTTAAAAACTTAAGTTTTTCACGTACTTCTTTCGCCGTGCGGAGGCGGAAAGCGGCATGTTTTTTTCGCAGTTTGATTAACCCCCGCGTGTATTCGTAGAGTTCAAAAAACTCGCCTTTCCGCTCCCAATTAATTTGGTTGACGTGATCGGGCGACTGGTAGCTGTTCGGATCCCCACCCTTCGTGCGGGCAAATTCCTGGCCCGCGTGTAAAAAAGGAATCCCTTGGCTCGTTAAAATTAAAGTGTGGGCAAGTTTCATCATGGCAATGCGGGCAAACTCCTCCTCCGGCGCCGTCGTGCATAAAAGCTTATCCCATAAAGTCAAATTATCGTGTGCTTCCGCGTAAGAAACACTTTGGCTCGGTGCCAGTGCCCAAGGGGAATTGGAGTAAAGAACCTGCCGGTAATCGATCTGCGGGTGGCTCACGGCACCGGCTATGCCGAATTTCACCGTCTCTTCCCGCCCGCCCCCTTGGATAAAGCCCCTGTCGTGGTTGTGAAAGACATGGCCTTTGATGCCATCGCGCAGATCGCTGCAAAAAGAAGCGATCTTGGGTAAAAGGGGCGTGTTTTCTTTCAAAGCCCGTTTGTGTTCGGGCAGAGTGCTGGCTCCCGCCGCCCAGCCTTCGCCGTAAATCAAAATATTGGGGTTAATCTTGTCTAAAGCCTCTCTGATTGCCCGCATGGTGTCGATATGGTGCAGGCCCATTAAATCAAAGCGAAAACCCGCTATTTTATACTCCCGCGCCCAGTAGCAGACGGAATCGACAATTAATTTCCGCACCATAGAGCGCTCATCGGCCAGTTCATTGCCGCAGCCGGAGCCGTTGGAAAAAGAGCCGTCCCGGTTCGTGCGGTAATAATAAAAGGGGGCGAGCCTGTTTAAAGATGAGTCGATGCTGTGAAAGGTGTGGTTGTAGACCACATCCATAATCACACCGATCCCCGCTTTGTTTAAGCCCAAAATCATTTCCTTTAACTCTCTCACCCGCACCCTCCCATCATAAGGATCGCTTGAATAAGAGCCCTCCGGCACATTATAATTTTGGGGATCGTAGCCCCAGTTGTAACCTGATTTGGGATCTGCCTCATCTACCGTGGCAAAATCAAAGATGGGCAGCAGGTGGACATGGGTAATCCCTAAATCTTTTAAATGATCCAAGCCCGTTGAAAGGCCCGAGGCTGTCTCCGTCCCCTCTTCGATAAAGCCCAGGTATTGGCCGCGGGCTTTTGCCCCCGAGGTGGGGCTGCCGGTAAAATCCCGGATATGTACTTCGTAGATGACCGCATCGACGGGATCTTTAAGAGGTATCTTTCGCATTTCAGCCCAACCCGGCGGGTTGGTTTTCTGTAAATCCAAAACCTGGCCCCGCAGGCCATTTACGCCCGCCGCCCTGGCATAGGGGTCCACGGCCTCTTTCGTCCTGCCTTGGTTTGTAACTAAGTAATTGTAATAAACGCCGTCTAAATCGCCGGGCAGGCTTAAAGCCCACGTACCTTTTTTGGCCCGGCGCATGGGCCAAACCTCCCCCTCGCCCCCTTCCCCTGCCGCATATGTCACTACAGCCATTCTTTCTGCAGTGGGCGACCACACTTTGAAGGTTGTCTTAACTCGGCTGTAAACTGCGCCCAAGTCACTACCGCCGTAATGAAAAAGCCTGGGAAAAACCGGTTTGGTAAAGATCCCGCCAAAGGTGACATTTTGACTTCCGTGAGTTGAATGCTTAACTTTATGCTGCTTTTTAAGATCCAAAGGCTTGGCGGTTTTAATTAAGGCCTCCAAGGGCCGCTGCCAATCAGGCCCCAGCGGCCGCACTTCCGCAATATCCACCGGCTCATCGCCGCAAAAAAGCCAAAACCCCATGTTCGCTTCGCCGCTTAAGATGGGCAGGTGAGTTCGCACATGAATTTGGTTGACATCATCGAGCACCGCTGCAGTTAAGCGGGGCTTTCTGGCCACATCGCCGGGGCAGTAATAGACATTGGGATCATCCTGCATCAGCCAAACGCTCAGCCTGCCATCCTTTGCAGCCCTAAAAAGGGGCAGCTCTCGATCAGGGCCGTCTTTTGACTGCCATTCACTGCCGGCACTGCTCTTTCTCACTATAAGGCCGATTTTGGCCGCATCAGTCTGCTGAGAAAAAACGGTTTGGGCGATTTTACCGAAACAATCCTCGCCCGTAAACTCCAAAGCCCTGCCCCATTCAGTGCCCGTCCAAACCCACACGTTCCAACCTTTGTAATCATTGTCATAGCGGTAATAATGGACTGTCAATTCCACTTGATCGAAGGCTCTGATTTCCCGCCGCAGATGCACCGGGGGTACGTAATAAATGTTGGAATCGCCCGCCACAAGCCAAACTTCGCCCACATTGTCAATAAACTGATCGATATAGCGGTCGTGGGCGATGTCCTTTTCCCAGGAGGCGCCGCGAATTAAAAAGCCGATGCGGCGGTGTTCCTTGGGATAGGAAATTTGAGCCGTCTTACCGTAGCTGTCTTCCCCGCTGAAAGAAATCAGGCGGCCGCCGTAACCTTCCGGCCAAACCCACAGCCCCCACGGGTCGTAATCGTGGTCCGGCCTGTAATAATGAAAGATAACTTTCCGCATGCGCTCCCTCCTTAGAATTTGCCGGCTGCGGCTTTCCTCACGTAGTTTTACCCAATTCCTCCCAAAATATTAGTTAAATTTGCCTGGAAAGTGATGTTTTTGCAAATATTAAAAAGGGGCGCCTTTTTCGGCTGGGAAAAAGCGGACCTTATGTTATACTAACTAGTGGAAAGGTTGGATGATATGTCATTAAAACTCATTGCCGCCACAACTTTTGGCCTGGAAGCCATAGCAGCTGATGAACTGCGCAAATTAGGCTACAGCGATTTAAAAGTAGATAACGGGAAGGTTACTTTTTCAGGCGATAAAAAAGCCATCTGCCGCACTAACCTCTGGCTGCGCACGGCTGCCCGGGTAAGGCTTCAAATAGGGGAATTTAAGGCAACGAGCTTTGAAGAACTTTTTGAAAAAACAAAAGCCCTGCCTTGGGCCGATTTTATACCCAAAAACGGCGAATTCCCCGTAACGGGGCGATCCGTAAATTCCACCTTATACAGCGTGCCGGACTGCCAAGCCATCGTCAAAAAGGCGGTGGTTGAAAGCATGAAGGCAAAATACAACTTGGAGTGGTTTCCCGAGGACGGCCCCCTCTATACCATTGAGGTTGCCCTTTTAAACGATACAGCCACTTTAACCATAGATACCACCGGGCCGGGCCTGCACCAAAGAGGCTACCGCACCGCCAGGGGTATTGCCCCCCTGCAGGAGACTTTAGCTGCCGCTTTAGTCATTTTAGCCCGTTGGTACCCTGATATCGCCTTAATTGACCCTTTCTGCGGTTCCGGGACCATCCCCATTGAAGCGGCGCTGCTGGGAAAAAACATAGCACCGGGGTTAAACAGAGACTTTGATTCGGCCCACTGGCCTTTTATACCGAAAGAATACTGGAAAGAAGCCCGCCAGGAAGCGAGAGATTCAATCAAAGCAGAGGAGCCCGATTATCTAATCGGTACAGATATTGATGATCGCGTTTTAAGGGTAGCGCGGCAGAATGCCAAGCGCGCCGGCGTGGAAGGGGCAATCCACTTTCAACGGCTGCCTGTCTCTGAGGTGAAATCAGCGCAGAAATACGGTAAACTGGTCACCAACCCGCCTTACGGCGAGCGTTTAGGGAAAGATGAGGAAATTAAAACACTTTACCGCCAGTTAGCCGGGGTCTGCAGGAATTTGGACACTTGGTCTCATTACATTTTAACCGCCTACCCTCATTTGGAGAAAGTTTTCGGCAAACGGGCCACCAAAAGGCGCAAGCTTTATAACGGCAACATTGAAACACAGTATTACCAATACTACGGCCCCCGCCCGCCCCGCTAGATCTCAAAAGCCGCCAACTCGGCGGCTTTTTTCCTTACTCTTTTTACTCCTTCATCCCAATTTCCTTTTTCATCCCGGGCTTACTTGGAAAAAATCGTTGGTTCAGCTTTAAAGTAGGCCTTACTGCCCCGAGCGAAGCCGGGGCAGGCGTTTTAAGCTTTTCTTCCCGCTAAAAACAAACGGATCACTTCCGCCGTTTGCTTTTCTACAAGTAATGCCGCATCGCGCAGCGCCTCAGTTAACTCCATCGGTTGGTTGGTGATGGAAAAATAAGCGGTGATGCCTTCACTGTGCAGCGGTTCTGCATCAGGGAGAACTGAGCCCGCAATGACAACTGCCGGAATATTTAACGCCCGGCAGCGCCTTGCCACTCCCACAGGTACCTTGCCGTAAGCTGATTGGGCGTCTAACTTGCCTTCACCGGTTAAAACCAGGGCGGCACCCTCCGCTTCTTTGGAAAACTGCAGGGTATCTAAAACCAATTCGATGCCGGAGACCAACTTACCGCCCAGTAATGCCATTAAGGCGGCTCCCAGGCCGCCTGCGGCACCGGCTCCCGGCACGTTTATTATATCCTGATTTAAATCCCTTTTTAACACTGCGGCGAAATTAGTTAGAGCCCTATCTAAAAATTCGACCATTTCAGGCGTCGCGCCCTTTTGCGGCCCGTAAACCGCCGCAGCCCCCTTAGGCCCCGTCAGAGGATTAGTTACATCACAGGCCACTTCGATCCGGGTATCTTTCAGCCTGGGATCGGCCTTTACCGCATCGATCTTATGTAAGCGGGCTAACTCTGCGCCGCCCGAACCGAGGGGTTTTCCTTCTTTGTCCAAAAACTCAAAACCCAAGGCTTGGGCCATGCCCATGCCCCCGTCATTTGTGGCACTGCCGCCAATACCGATAATAAAATGCCGTGCTCCTTGGCCTAAGGCGTGTTTAATCAACTCGCCCGTCCCATAGGTAGTTGTCTGCAGGGGATTTCGTTTATCTGCCGGAATCAAGGGCAGGCCGGAAGCCTCCGCCATTTCAATAACGGCAATTTCACCGCCGCCCATTAAGCCCATTTTTGCTGTCACGGGCTCACCTAAAGGGCCCCGTACCTCGAATTCCAAAATCCTGCCTTTTTTTGCATGCACCAAAGCATCAACTAAACCTTCTCCCCCGTCAGCGAGGGGGAGAAGGGTAAGCTCACTTTGAGGTGCAGCGTTGTGTACGCCTCGCGCCATGGCTTCGGCAACTTCAACGGCTGAAAGGCTTCCTTTGTAAGAATCCGGTGCGATTACGATACGCAAATGCTGCCCTCCTAAATTTTTCTTTTTTCTAGCGAATGCTGTCCACAAAGCGGCCGATGCGCCTCAGTGCCTCTTGAATGTCCTCGATGGAGGATGCATAAGAAGCCCGAATGAAGCCCTCGCCGCTGTCGCCAAAGGCGGAGCCGGGCACCACCGCTACGCTTTCCGCTTCTAAAACCCGCGTGCAGAACTCATCGGAACTGATTCCCAGATCGGAAATGCGGGGGAAACAGTAAAAGGCGCCTTTCGGTTCAAAGCAGGATAGGCCCATGTCCCGAAAGCCCTGGACGATGACTTTGCGCCGCTCGTCGTATTCCGCTACCATTTTGCGCACGTGAGGCCAGCCGTTTTCCAAGCCTTCCACAGCAGCCCACTGGCTCATCGTGGGAGCACACATGATGACGTATTGGTGGATTTTCTTCATGGCTTCCATTAACTCCGCGGGCCCGCACGCATAACCCAAGCGCCAGCCGGTCATGGCAAAAGCTTTGGAGAAACCGCTGATGACTACAGTCCGCTCGTACATGCCCGGTAAAGAAGCAATAGAGGTATGTTCAATACCGTAAACTAACTCCGCGTAAACTTCGTCCGCCACGACTAAAATGTCGTGCTGGCTTAAAACAGCGGCAATTTCTTTTAAGTCTTTCTCTTCCATGACGGCGCCGGTAGGATTGTTAGGATAACAAAATACGATTGCTTTGGTCTTGGGGGTGATTTTTTCCTTAATCACATCTGCCGTCAGCCTAAAATCATCCTTTTCATACGTGGGCACAGGCACGGCAACTCCCCCGGCTAAAACTGCCGCCGGCGCGTAAGAAACATAGGTCGGCTCCGGGACCAAAACCTCATCGCCCGGTTCGATTACTGCCCTAAGTGCCAGGTCAACTGCCTCACTGGCCCCGACTGTAACCAGAATTTGATCTTCCGGGTTGTATTGCAAGGAAAAACTGCGCTCGAAATATTGGCTGATCGCCCTGCGCAGCTCGATTAGGCCCGTATTGGATGTATAAGCCGTCCCTTTTTGTTGAATGGAGGCAATCCCCGCTTCGCTGATATTCTTAGGTGTGGGGAAATCAGGCTCGCCGATTCCCAAAGAGATTACGTCTTCCATTTGAGCAGCGATATCAAAAAACTTACGGATGCCGGAAGGTTTAATGCTCTTAACCCTCTCGTTTAACATTTTACTCATCATTTTTAGTGCTCGCCACCTTTCTTTCCTAATACCTAACTTATTCTCCATAAACTCCGTAATTCCTACGTTTACCGCAATATTTTAAGCATTGGCTAAATTACCTGAATATTATAGCGGCAGCCTACTGAAATCGCTTATTTTCAACAGGAATTTGCCGTTAAACGCAGAACTAAAGCGAGAAATCAAAAATGGAAAGGAACAAACTGCATGCCGAATCTTTTAAAACTTTGGATCGCAATTGCCTTGACAACCATCATTTATGCCATTTTTATGGGCAGGAGAATCGATTGGAAAACCATGGGTTTAAGCCTGGGCGGTGCCACGGCCTTTACCCTTTTAGGCTATTTTCTGCCGGGCAAAGGCCAATTCTTAACCATGCCCGAAATTGGCCTCCGCTGGCTTATTAACCTTGTCATCTTCACAGCAGCTTTCCGCCTCGGTTTAAGAGCCAACTGGCGGCGGAGTATCGGCGCCGGCTTTTTTGCCGCCACCTGCCTCGTCCTGCTCCAGCTCCTTGGGTGACAAATCAGCGGGTGATTTGTCACCGGCTGACTCATCCGCGCGCCAGACTAAAAAGATGCCTGCCAGGATCAGGGTGCTGCCCAAGAGCTCCAACCAACCGGGAATTTCTTTTAAAATTAAAGCGGCGGAAATACTGGCCCCAATCGGCTCACCTAAAATTACGATGCTGACCATGGTTGCGGGCAGGTATTCCAGGGCCCAATTGAGGCTGTTGTGGCCTAACACCGTTGGAAAAAGCGCTAAAAGAAAAAACATAAGCCAGGTTCTGCCCGGATAACCCGCCCAAGGCAGACCCCGCAGTAAAATGAAAAGTGCTAAAACCACACTGCTGGCGCCGTAAACTAAAGCAGAGTAAAGGGCAAGGGGCACCTTTTGGCGCACCTTACGGCCCACGAGGAAATAAGCGGCCATCATTACGGCACCCAAAAGAGCTAAAACATTACCGAAAAGGCGCGATTGGCCCAGGCTGTCTTGGCTGAAAACCACGGCGATACTGCCGGCCAAAGCTAAAATCAAGCCTGCCCACATGGAGCGGGCGGGCGTTTCTTTTAAAAAGATTAATGATAACAAAAAGACAAAAAGCGGCTGTGTCGTCACTAAAACCACAGAACTTGCCACGCTGGTGTGCTCCAGGGAAGTCATCCAAAACAAAAAGTGCAGGGCCAATAAAACGCCCGCGCCAAAAATTAAGCCCAGTTGAGAAAAAGAAATCTGCGCTCTGCCCCTCTGCCTCAGTGCCCAGGGTGCCAGGAGAGCTGCAGAAAAAAACAGGCGGTAAAAAGCAATTACCGCGGGCTCCGCTTCGGCTAAGCGGATCAACACCGCGGAAAAAGAAATGGCTAAAACACCGCCGATTAAAACCGCACTGATTAGTTTTCTGTCCAATTAGCCGCCCCTCTCTACTTCAAACGCTCCAAAAGTTTAAGTTCAAAACCTACCTCCAGCATTTCTTCCCGGCTTAAAACCCGGCCCTCCGGGGCCCGGTAGTTCAAATTAAGGACGATGGCTTTTTGCCCGGCAGACTGCGAATATTGGATGCGGTTCATTGAAATTTCCACCCCTAAAAGCTCACTGAGCACCTGGGCAGATGCTTCGTGGCCAACGGCGGATATAAAGCCGTCAGCTTTTAAAAGCTTTTTAGCCTCTGCCGCGCTTAAATCCGAAAGGCGGTACAGCCCGTTAGTTGTGCAGATGGGCCCGTTAAAGATCACAATCGGCAGCGGCGCCCCGTCAAGAGCCGCAAGATCCGCCAAATCCTGCTCCAGATCCTCTTCATCATAAAACTCTTTTAATGCCACAGCCTTCACCTAACCGTTCTTTCTGCCTGGCCGGGAGATTCCCCGCCCCTTGTCTTCCTGCAGGTAGCCTTTTAACAAAGCACCGACGGTCTCCAATGCAACTGTGTTAAAGCCGCCTTCAGGCACTATTAAATCCGCATACTTCTTGGAAGGCTCCACAAAGGCTTCGTGCATCGGCTTCACCGTTTTCAAATACTGTTTGCGCACCGAATCCAGAGTACGGCCCCGCTCTTCCACATCGCGCACCAGGCGCCTTAAAAGCCTCACGTCAGGATCCGTGTCCACATAAACTTTGATATCGAACTGTTCCCGCAGGGCCGCATTTGCTAAAACCAAAATGCCCTCAACCAAAATAATGGTTTTCGGCGCAACCAAAACAGTCTCATCCGTCCGCGTATAAGCCTCAAAATCATAAACGGGCACCTCGATACTTGCGCCTTGGCGCAGGCTTTTCAGGTGAGTTATTAAAAGATCGTCTTCAAAGGCGGAAGGGTGGTCGTAATTTATCTTTAACCGCTCTTTTAAGCTTAAATTTTTATTTGCGGCATAGTAAGAATCCTGGGAGATGATGACGGCTTCGCCGCCTAAGTTTTCCCGCAGTGTTTCCGCAAAAGTTGTTTTTCCCGAACCGGTCCCCCCGCCAATACCCACAATGATCATGTAGGCACCTCATTTCCAAAGAAAGATAAAATAAGATCTCTGCCGTCAGTCAACAAGATAGCCCGCTTTTTGCAGCGCTTTTTCAATTGCCCCCATCGCTTCTGCATCGGGGGCCTCAATGGCGTGTAAGTGATAGCCGTCCGTTAAAACCAAAAGAGGCTCTGCCTCCATCTCGGCCATTTTAGCGACAAATTGGGCGACATCTGCCGGCGCGGCTAGCTGCAGATTAGCGGTCAGCTCCCCGTATAAAGGGTGTTCTACCGTTACGTCCAAAACCTTGCCCCCCGCTTTTACTATTAAATATAATTCTTCGGCTATTTCAGCTAAAGAATCACCGTGGCGCACCGCCACTGTTTTTCGATAGGGGCTTGAGTAAGCCTGCTTGAAAAATAAATAACCGCGCGATGTGGCGATGATATTTTCGCCGCCGGCCCGCAAAACTGCGATATCGCTGACAATAACCTGCCTGGTAACACCGAGAAGGGAACTTAACTTGGCTCCCGTGAGAGGCTCTTTGGCCTCTTTTAAAAGAGCAACGATTTTTTCTCTCCGTTCTTCTTTTGTCAATTTAACCACTTCCCCACCTTGTCAAAAGCCCAATTCTAGTATATCATACAAGTGTATATACACTTGTAATAGAAAGAGTGATCACTTTGCGCATAACCATTAAAGAGCTTTTGTACGGAGCACTGCTGACAGCCCTGGCCCTCTTAATCCCCTTGGCTTTTCAAGGCTGGCTGCAGGTGAGCATTCCGCCCTTTTCCGCAACCTTAGGCAGCCACGTGCCTTCCATGCTGGCTTTAACCGTAAGCCCCTGGGTGGCGGTTTTAGTGGGCATCGGCTCCAGTTTCGGCTTTTTAGTCACCTTAGGGCCCATTGTGGCGGCCAGGGCAGCGGTCCACATCGTTTTTGGCGCAGTAGGCGCCCATCTTTACCGCCGCGGCTTTAAGCTTTGGCAGGTGCTTTTATTAATCCTGCCCATCCACGCCATCGGCGAGAGCTTAGTTGTCATGCCTTTTGGCCTGGGCTGGTATCAATCCTTAGTTTTAGTCGGCATCGGCACTATCTTACACCATTTTGCCGACAGCGCCATCACTTTGGCCCTCTACGGTGCCTTAAAAAAAGCCGGCGTGCCCTTTGCCGCCTCTCCTCAATTGCGCTGAAGCGGCAGGCGCCTCTTAAAGTAAGCTCAGAATCTCGATATTCTGCGGGCAGGCGCCTTCACACTGCCCGCAGGATTCATTGGCCCTCAGCTTGGGCCTTTTTCTTTTAAAACTGCCTGGCTGCATCTATTTTAGGCAGACGTACCCCAATCCCTGCCCAAGGGGCCGGCTGTTTGGCAAAATTTTTCCGGCGCTGCCGAAGTGGGCGGGCGCCCGGGCCGGTAAGGCACTTCCAGGGGTAAACTGCCCGGCTGGCGCCTCTGCATAAAATCCGCCCCTTACTTTTAATTGTAACTTGCCGGGATCTCCTCTAAAACCAGCTCCAACTCAATCTCATCTTCCGTGCCGGCCGGAAAAGGATGAGAGCGGAAAAAGTAATCGCCCGCATCGCGCACACCAAGCTCGCCCAGATCAAGCCAAGCTTTGACAAAAAGCTCTCCTTCCGGCACGGCGATGGGCTGAAAATCTTCCGCCGCCACGGGAATTTCCACTTGGCGCACCAGTTTACCGCTCGCCGCCGAATAAACAAAAAGCTGAAAAGCTAAATTGGGGCGCAAAGCCCAATGGGCGTTAATCAAACCGGCGCCAAACTCTTCATCCCAGCCTAAAGGGCCCAAATCAACGGCAGTTGCCTCAAGCAGCGGTTTGACATCGGCGGGGGCAGTGCCTGCAGCCAGCATTAAACCGATTACACCCGCGGCATGCGGTGCCGCGATAGAAGTGCCGAAAGTGGAAGACGGCCGCCCTCCCCTGTTGACCGTCCGGATTGGAAATTCTTTACTCCCGCCGGGAGCCGTGAAATCGGGGGCATAATTGGAATAGTCGGCACGCACGGGCTGCCCGCCAGAATTGGTTAAAGCCCCGATCGCTAAAACAGCGGGGTAGGCTGCGGGATAAATTGGCCGGGGCAAACCGTAATTGCCGGCAGCCGCCACCATGATAGCCTCACTTCTGGCCGCGACTTCCAAAACCGCTTCGCCGATCAGCGAACTTTCCGAAATCTGCCCCAAAGACATATT
>JBHGWS010000066.1:0-4223 GCA_041936745.1 Candidatus Darwinibacter acetoxidans | reverse complement strand
TTCCGGACGATTAAATTGGCAGAGTTACCCATACATGGGATCCTTGGGGATAACAAACCAGCAGATGAGGTAGGCCAACAAGCCCGTGCCATAGACAAAGATCGCTATTGCCCAGATCAGGCGGACGATGGTGGGATCAATATTAAAATATTCCGCGACTCCTGCACAGACCCCGCCGATTTTCTTATTGGGCGAGCGGTACAGTCTTTTGGCCATCAGTCATCCTCCTTATATATTTCTTTGTTTACCACATTTTTCGGCCGCTTACCCTGCAGTGCGGCGAGGACATCTCTGGCGACCATATCTGTCATTTGACTGCGGGTTTCCCAGGCGGCACTGCCGATGTGAGGTGCCAAAACGGTGTTCGGCAGATCGGCTAAGCCCGGTTTTAAAGCCGGTTCGTCTTCGAAAACATCTAAACCCGCGCCAAAAATCAGCCCTTCCGCCAAAGCTTCTACAAGATCCGTTTCGTTGACTACCGGGCCTCTGGCTGTATTAATCAAAACAGCGGTGGGCTTCATCAGCTCCAGCTCTCTTTTGCCAATTAGGTATTTCGTAGCCGGAGTTAAGGGGCAGTGCAGGGAGACAAAATCGGCTGTTTTTAAAAGTGTGTCCAGATCAGCATATGCCATATTGCACTCTTTTTCCACTTCTTTCGGTAAGCGGTTCCGGTTGTAATAAAGGGTTTTCATCTTAAAACCGGCGGCTCTTTGAGCGACCGCTTGGCCGATGCGGCCGGCACCGATAATTCCTAAGGTTTTACCGTGTATTTCCACACCTAAAAGTAATTCGGGAGCCCAGCCTGTGAATTCCCCCGCCCGGACCATTTGATCGCCTTCCACAACCCGGCGGGCGGTGGCCATTAAAAGCGCCCAGGCTAAATCCGCGGTTGCGTCACTGAGGACATCGGGGGTATTAACGATGGGGATACCTCTTTTTGTTGCCGCCTGCAGATCTATGTTATTAAAGCCCACAGCGTAATTGGCAATAACTTTTAAACGGGGGCCCGCGGCCATCACTTCTTCATCAATCGGATTGGAAAGCATGGTAATCAGGGCATCCTGCTTGGGGACTATTTTTAAAAGTTCCTCCTTTGTCATATCGCGATCTTGGGGAAAAACCTCCACATTACAGTGCTGCTTTAATTTTTCCAAGCCGTCCCCCGGTAATTCTCTGGTCACAAACACATTAAACAAAGATCCACTTCCTTTCAAAGTCTTATTCTTGTTGGTTTACTTGAACCTTTTCAGCCTTACCGATTTGGCTCGTTTCTGATAATATACAGGATTTGGGCTTTTTGTACAAGCCGGAAGGGCCTTCGGGCAGGAGAAAAACCGGTTAGAAAATTGTCAATTGTAAGGGTAGAGGCAGGGTTTTAATAAGTGTCGTTGAACTACACCTTAACACCATCTTGGAGGGATGGGAAGTGGCGACAGTCTACGTCCTGGCCAACCAAAAAGGGGGGGTGGGAAAAACCACTTCTACCTATAATATAGGCGTAGCCTTAGCGGAGATCGGGCAGAAGGTCCTTTTGGTGGACATGGATCCCCAAGGAGGGCTTACTTACAGTGCGGGTTTTGAACCGGAGGATCTGGGTAAGACTATTTATCAGTGTTTGCTGCGGAATACCCCACCTGCAGAGGTGATTTTACGCAACGATTTTGGTATTGATCTCTTACCTTCTAATATTGATTTATCTTTGGCGGAATTCCAGTTAGTCAACGCACCGGCCAGAGAGCGCAGGGTTACGAAAATCATCAACGCCGTCAGGGACGAATATGACTTTGTTTTAATCGACAGCCAGCCTTCTTTAGGCCTTTTAACGCTGAATGCCCTGGCTGCTGCTGATCGGGTGATTATACCTGTAAGCTGTGAATATTTGAGCGTGCGGGGAACTAAGGCACTTTTGAAATTGATTGCCAAAGTCCGCGGCCAGCTCAACAGCCAGCTGCAAGTTAGCGGGCTTCTACCCACCATGTTCGATGCCAGGACTATCCACGGGCGAGAAATCCTGAAGCTTTTGCGCACAGAATTTTCCCACCTGCACCTCTTTCAGCATACGGTGGCCAGGAGTATCCGCTTTGCGGAAACAGCCGCCAGCCAAGTGCCTGTTTTTGAGGCCAAATACCAAGTGCCGGGGGCTTTAGCTTACCGGGAATTAGCGCGGGAGATAGTCAAATCGAAACAAAATTCGCCGTAAACGTAGGAGAGGATTTGTAATGAACACAGTTAGAGTGCGGTTTGCACCGAGCCCAACGGGTTATTTACACGTAGGGGGAGCACGCACAGCCCTATTTAATTGGTTGTTTGCCAGGCATCATTCAGGCGTCTTCGTCCTTAGGATTGAAGATACTGACCTGGCCCGCTCGAGCGAAGAAGCGACCCAAGTCATCTTGGATGCCTTAGAGTATTTGGGCCTTGATTGGGACGAAGGGCCAAAAGTAGGCGGCGATTATGGGCCGTACCACCAAAGTGAGCGTTTGGACATTTACCGGAAGTACGCGCAAAAGCTTTTGGCCGCCGGCCGCGCCTATGAATGCTTCTGTACGCCGGAAGAATTGGAGGCGAAAAGGAAAGAGCTGATTGCTAAAAACAAGGCATCGCATTACGATCGGCGCTGTCTGCATCTGTCGGCAGAAGAAAAAGAGGCGCTGCGCTCTAAAGGTATTAAACCTGCCATCCGTTTTCGCGCCGTGAGTGAAGGGGAAACGGAAGTCGCTGATTTAATTAGGGGCAAAGTGGTTTTTGAAAACACTCAGATCGACGATTTCGTGATCTATAAATCAGACGGCACCCCAACTTATAATTTCGCTGTGGTAGTTGACGATGCCTTAATGAAAATAAGCCACGTTATCAGAGGGGAAGACCATTTATCCAATACGCCCAAGCAGATTCAAATTTACGATGCTCTGGGCTTACCCCTGCCTAAATTCGCCCATATCCCCATGATTTTAGGGCCGGATAAAGCCCTGCTCAGCAAAAGGCATGGGGCTACTTCAGTAATGGAATTTTCCAAAGAAGGCTATCTACCGCAGGCCATGGTCAACTATCTTTCCCTGTTGGGCTGGGGCTATGACGATTCGCAGACCATGTTTTCTGTGCCGGATCTGATAGAAAAATTTTCCTTAGAGAGGGTCTCCAAGAACCCGGCAGTTTTTGATCTGCAGAAACTGGAATGGATGAACGGCGTTTATATCAGGGAACTATCCTTAGAGGAATTATATAAGAAGGCTCTGCCTTTTTGGCAGAAAGCCGGTTTTGTCTCGCAAGAGGTAAGCGCCGAAAAAGAGGAATTTCTTAAAAGGATCCTAAAAGAACTGCAGGCAAGAGTGAGGCTTTTGAAAGAAGTGGTGGAGCAGGCGCGCTTCTTTTTCGACGATGATTACGAGTACGACGAAGAGGCGGTGGCCAAGATTTTAAGCGGCCCCTTCATTGAAGATATTTTAAGCTATGTCTATGCCGAGATCCGTAAAGCACCTGAACTGACGGAAGAATACCTGAAACCAATCTTTCGGGCAGGCATGAAGAAATTCGAAACAAAAATGGGAGCATTAATTCAGCCCATTAGAGTTGCCGTGACGGGCAGCAGGGTCAGCCCCGGCATCTACGAAGTTTTGGAACTTTTGGGCCGGGATAGGGTCCTGGCCAGAATAAAACACACCTTAGAAATGTTAGAAAAGAGGGATAGCGAATGAAAGCAGAATTACGTTGGAATGGGAAAATGGGTTTTATCGGCATTCCCGGCAGTAACCACGCCGTATTGATGGATGCCTCGCCTCGCGTTGGGGGTGACGGTGCCGCGGCCAGCCCTATGGAAATGGTCCTTTTAGGCTTAGCCGGCTGTACCGGGATGGATGTCGTCAGCATTTTAGGTAAAAAAAGGATTGATTACAGGGATCTAAAAATTTTAATTGAATCAGAGCGGGCGGATGAACACCCGAAAGTCTTTACCAAAGTGGATCTCACTTTTGTCTTCTTTGGTGAAAACCTTACGCCAAAACCTTTGGAAGACACTATCCGCCTTTCTTTAGAAAAATACTGCTCTGTCGCGGGCATGGTGTCTAAAACTGCGGAAATTAACTGGCGGGTTGAGATCAAAGAGTAGTACCCACTTGTTTTTTTGCCTCTGATGTGGTATATTAGTACTCAGTGCTGGGGGATGGTCTAATGGCAGGACGGGTGACTCTGACTCACTTAGTCTAGGTTCGAATCCTAGTCCCCCA
>JBHGWS010000065.1:0-18329 GCA_041936745.1 Candidatus Darwinibacter acetoxidans | reverse complement strand
CAAAAAACAACCAGCCGTTGGCGGGTTGAGAATCGTTTTCCTCAGCCATCGTATGAGACAATCCTCTCGCTTTCTTAGGCAGGAAAATCATTAGAATAAAAGGGTGTTTTTCAGAATATTACCACTCCCAAGACAGTGCTGTTGATGTGTTCTGCTTAACCGGGACACTCCTTTACGGAACCGGTTATTCACTCCGCCGGCTTGAGGCCCGCGCCGTCCATAGCTTACTTCAAGATGATTTTTGTTTTCCCAAAGGTTTTAAAAATGCAAGCGTTGCCTGTAAATCCTCGTGTTGAACCTTGGTGACTTCAAAGCGGAGCAGCCTGAATGTTAACTCCACAAAAAAACCGGACAAAACTGCAAAAATAACAGTGCCCCAGCCGACCATACCTCCCAGCCGCCAGCCTATTGTTAAGGCGGCAAGTTCAACTGCGGCGCGGCAGATACCCACCGGCAGGCCCGTTTTCCGGGCCAAAACAACCATCAAGCTGTCGCGGGGGCCCGCTCCAAAGGCAGAGCTGATGTAAAAATAGGTGGCAAGTGAAATCACCCCTAACCCCGCGGCCATCATGGCCACACCTGCTGAAAAATTAGGTGCCGGGGGTAAAAAATTCCCGGCTAAAATTAAATCCAGGAAGGCTCCTACCAAAACCATGTTTAAAAGGCTGCCCAAGCCAATTTTTTCTCCCAAGAAAAAAGCGAGGGAAACGACGACTACCCCCGTACTTATGGAGGCCCAGCCGATTGTAATCCCCAGGGCCTTAGAAAGCCCCGCGTGGAAAACGTCCCAGGGGGCGTACCCTATTTCCGCCTGCAGTGTGAGGGCGATCCCTAAGGCATATAAAAAGAGGCCGAAAATTAAACGGGCTGAACGGCAAGTGTGGCTTTTCATGGCAACCAACTCTTTCTTTGAGATTTACCTGCACGCTTAATGTTTACCACACAGAGGTTCTTTTCCTGCCCGCAAATACAAAAAGTGGGCTCCTTTGGAGCCCACCCTTTCTTATTGTTTGTATTTTTATTTATTTCGCCTTTTCCAAAGCATCCCGGCTGGCTTCTTTAAATTTGTGCCAGGTTTCTGTCGCGCCCGAGACGTTATCCACCTTAGTGGGATCCTGCGTTTCAAGCAGCCGGTCTTCAAAAGTGCCCTGCGCCGTCACAGCGGGCTGGTAAGGATAACTTTCATCTTTCCTGCTGCCGTCTTCATTGAATTCATCGTAATTTGCTTTGACTATTTTTCCGCCCCTGACCTCTATTTCCACACTGCCATAAGCACCGCGCTCGTCTCTTTGCGATTTACCCTTATATTCCCCGTCCTGCCAAGCCATGCCATCCTGCCTTTGGGCATTCATATAGACTGCCGCGCCCAACACAACCAATAGTACCAACAAGATGCCGACTGTTCTGTTCATCCGTCACGCCCCCTCGTTGATAATATGAAACAAGAAAAGGCTTTTTATACAAAAAACCCCGGCTTAAGCCGAGGTCTTTTTCTATGGTACCCCCAACCGGATTCGAACCGGTGCCTTCGCCGTGAGAGGGCGGTATCCTAGGCCACTAGACGATGGGGGCAAATGGTGAGCCATCCGCGACTCGAACGCGGGACTCCCGGATTAAAAGTCCGGTGCTCTACCGACTGAGCTAATGGCTCCCCTTGCACAGATGTTATAATAAACTAGGTTTCACTGATTGTCAAGCCTTTTGGCCGTTTTTTAGAAAAGTGAATCCAAAATCATAGTTTGATCGCGCCTAGGGCCTACGGAAATTATGCTGGCGGTACACCCCATCTGTTCTTCCACAAAGGAAATGTAATCCAAAGCCTTTTGCGGCAGCTCTTTTTTATCTGTCAAGGCACTTAGATCCGTCTGCCAGCCGGGCAGGGTTTCATAAATCGGCGTGCATTCTTTTAAAACATTCAAATCCGCGGGGAAATGCTCTAACCTTTCCCCTTTGTAATCGTAGGCGACACACACTTTGATTTCTTCCAAAACATCTAAAACGTCCAAAAGGGTCAAAGCCAGATCCGTTAAGCCGTTGACGCGGACGGAATGGCGCAGCATCACGGCATCGAACCAACCACAGCGCCTGGGCCGCCCCGTTGTTGTGCCGAACTCTTTACCCCGCTCCCTGATCAGATCACCGGTGGCATCTTTCAACTCTGTGGGAAACGGGCCGCCGCCCACTCTCGTAGTGTAGGCTTTGACAACCCCCACCACGCGATCAATGCGGTTGGGCCCCAGCCCGACACCGACAGCGGCGCCGCCGGCAGTGGGATTGGAAGAAGTAACGTAGGGGTAGGTACCGTGATCTACATCTAAGTGTGTACCTTGGGCACCTTCCAATAAAATGTTCTTCCCATTCTCCAGCGCCCTGTGGATTAATAAAGAACCGTCAGTTAAAAGGGGTGCAATTTCCCTGCCGTAACCTAAATATTCCTCCAAAAGTTCGGCCTTGGAAAAAGGCTCCCTGCCGTAAACTTTTTCCAGCAGGCGGTTATTAAAGGGCAGGGCCCGATCTAAAGCACAACTTAGGCTCTTTTCATCTTTCAAATCGCCCAGCCGAATGCCCAGCCTCATATATTTATCGACATAAGCGGGGCCGATACCCCTGCCGGTTGTGCCGATCTTTGCCGGCCTGGCCTCTTCCTCTAAAAGATCTAAAACCCGATGATAAGGCATAATGACATGGGCCCGATCGCTGATATATAAATTGGAGGTTTGAATACCCCCTTCGTTTAAATAACGGATTTCTTCCGCAAGCACCGCCGGGTCGACAACAACACCGCTGCCGATCAGGCAGGTTGTGCCTTTTGATAAAATACCGGAAGGGATCAAATGCAGCCGGTATTCCAGATCACCAACTACTACGGTGTGGCCGGCGTTGTTGCCCCCTTGGAAGCGGGCCACTACATCCGCTTGGGCCGCTAAAACATCGGTGATTTTACCTTTACCTTCGTCACCCCACTGGGTGCCAACTAAAGCTACAACAGTCATGATTAGTCCTCCTTGGCAAGCCGGAAAAAGTTTTCAGTGTTTTCTGCCGTAATGCGTTCCACATCTTCTCTGCTGCGACCATGAATTTCAGCCAACTTTTCTGCGATATACGGTAGGTAAGCGGGCTCATTGCGCCTGCCCCGGCGCGGTTGGGGCGCCAGGTAAGGGCAGTCGGTTTCGATCATTAGCCGCTTAAGGGGAAGGCGCTTTGCAACTCCCCGCAGCCTCGTTGCGTTTTTAAATGTGATTGGCCCCGCAAAGGAAAAATAATGGCCCAGCTTAAGGTATTGTTCCGCCGTTTCAAAACTGCCCGAATAACAGTGCAATAGGCAGGGCTGGCCGGGAAATTTCCTTAAGATCTCCAAAGTATCTTGGCTGGCGTCCCTGGAATGGATTACGGCGGGTAAATTAAGCTCCCCCGCTAAAAGAAGCTGTTTTTGGAACACCTCCCGCTGCACGGCCCGGGGTGAATTATCGTAATGGTAATCAAGCCCCGTCTCGCCGATGGCCACGACTTTGGGCTGCTTGGCCAGCTCTTTTAAACTCTCTTCAATCCCTTGATCATAAGTTTTGGCATCGTGAGGGTGAACCCCGATCACTGCATACAGCTGAGGATATTTCGCAGCCAGTTCCACAGCTTTTTTTGAAGATACCAAGTCGTAGCCGATGTTGATAATGGCCCGCACCCCGGCCGCTTTGGCCCTCTCTAAAACCGCAGGCAGATCTTCTTCAAACCTGGGATCGTTTAAATGGGCATGGCTGTCGATCATCAATTAACTCACCCTGCTTCCTGCCGGTATGGCAGAGGAAACCGTGACCAATTCCAATTTACCTTCCGGAGAAGTGGCGGCCAAAAGCATGCCTTCCGATAACTCGCCGCGCAGTTTAGCCGGTTGCAAGTTCTTCACCACAATAATCCGCAGCCCCGCAAGTTCCTCCGGCTTATAATGCTTTGCAATGCCTGCCACGATCTGGCGTTTTTCGCCGCCGCCCACATCGATCTGCAGTTTTAAAAGGCGATCGGCGCCCGCAACGGGCTCCGCTTCATTTATTTCCGCCACAACCAATTCTATTTTCGAAAACTCGTTGATATCAATTAAAACGCCGGCCATCTCTTTTTCCTCCTTAACGGGCTTTTCCTCTTCCTTTTCCACTTCAATCCGGGGGAATATAGGCGCCCCTTTCTTTGTCTGAATGCCGGGGACTAATTTACCCCACTCCGTATCCTTAAGGGTCTGCTCTTCAATTCCCTCCAAGCCCAACTGCTGCCAAATCTTGGCGCCGGTTTCAGGCAGAAACGGCCTAATTAAAAGGCCGGTGATCCTCAAAGCCTCCAAAAGGTTGTACAGAACCCGGGCCAGTTCGCTTTTATCTTCCGCTTTAGCCAAATTCCAAGGCGCCCTGCGGTCAATATATTTATTGGCCCGACCGACTAACTGCCAGATTTTAATCAAGGCTTCGTTCACCTTCAAAGCCCTGATCTGCTCATCTACAATTGGGCCCAAGCTGCCGGCAAATTCCGCAAATTCCGTATCAACCGCTTTGGCACCCTGCGGCCGAGGTACCACGCCGCTGAAATAACGATCGAGCATGGCCAAAGTCCGGTTTAAAAGGTTGCCCAAATCATTGGCCAAATCCGCATTGGTACGCTCGATTAAAGCCTGCCGGCTGAAATTGCCGTCCTGGCCGAAAGAGATTTCCCGCAGGAGAAAATAGCGGATGGGATCAACGCCGAATTCATCGATCAAAACCACAGGATCGATCACGTTGCCCTTGGATTTGGACATTTTATCGCTGTCAAATAAAAGCCAGCCGTGGCCGAAAACGGTTTTAGGCAGGGGCAGATCCAGAGCCATTAAGATAATCGGCCAAATGATGGTGTGAAAGCGCATGATTTCCTTCCCCACCAGATGCAGATCGGCGGGCCACCACTTTTTCCGCAGTTCAGTATCATCGGGATAGCCCAGCGCCGTAATATAGTTCGTTAAGGCATCAAACCACACATAAACTACGTGGCCAGGGGCAAAAGGTACGGGGATACCCCAATCGAAAGTGGTGCGGGAAACGCAGAGATCCTCAAGCCCGCTTTTAATAAAATTGACCATTTCATTTCGCCGCGATTCCGGTTGGATAAATTCCGGGTGCGCCGCAATATGCTCTAAAAGGCGCGGCGCATATTTGCTCAGGCGGAAAAAATAGCTTTCTTCCTCCACAAGTTCCACGGGGCGGCCGCAGTCGGGACAGTTGCCTTCCACCAGGCGGTTTTCCACCCAAAACGTTTCACAAGGAGTGCAGTACCATCCCTGATACTTACTTTTATAAATATCGCCCTGGTCATAAATTTTTTGAAAGACCGTTTGGACCGCCTTTTGGTGCCGCGGTTCCGTTGTCCGGACGAAGTCATCGTACTCGATATTCATTTTCTCCCATAGGTCCTGAAAAGAACCGACGATTTTATCTACATAAGCCTGGGGCGACAGCCCGTTTTCCTGAGCCGCTCTTTGAATCTTTTGGCCGTGCTCGTCGGAGCCGGTGACAAAATAAACAGCGCGGCCCGCAAACTTATGCCACCTGGCCAGGCTGTCCGCCACCGTCGTTGTATAAGCATGGCCGATGTGCAGATGATCGCTGGGATAGTAAATAGGTGTCGTTATATAAAATCGTTCTTTGGTCACAGTGATCCTCCTTCCAAAACAAAAACTCCCGCCCGCTTCGGGACGAGAGAAACTCACGTGGTACCACCCAATTTCGCCTTTAATCAAAAAGCCTTTGCAGCGCGCTAACGGGCCCAACCGGCAGGGCCTACTCCGTTTCAACCCCACAGTTCGCGGATCATCTTCAGAAAAGCCCCTCCCATCAGATCCCAGCTGCCCTGACTCTCTTGGGGGAGCGGCCAATCCTACTCTTCCGGTCATCACTTTTACTATCCTACTACTGAAATTTTAGCCTTTATCCCAACCTTTGTCAAGAGTATGGCCCTCTTGGCAAGGCATAATAACGATAAATGTTACCCAGAAAGGCGGAAGCGATTGAAGAAAAAGACCGCTCTCCGGTTTGCTGTCCTCTGCGGCGTCCCCTTTGTTATGGTTTTGGGCAATTCCATGCTCATCCCCGTTTTCCCCCAAATGAAAGCTGCGATGAAGCTTACGCAGTTTCGAGTCGGTTTAATCGTTACCTTCTTTTCCGTACCTGCCGGTATTTTAATCCCCTTGGCCGGTTTCCTTTCGGACCGTTTCGGCAGGAAAGCAATTATGGTGCCCGCATTGTTCCTCTACGGCACCGGCGGCTTGATCTGTGGTTTTTCCGCCCTGTTTCTAAAAAAGCCCTACCCGTTTTTGCTGGCGGGCCGGATAGTGCAGGGGGCGGGTGCAGGCGGGACTTACCAGTTGGCCATGGCTTTAACTGGCGACATTTTCCAAAGTAAAGAGCGGACAAAAGCTTTAGGGCTTTTGGAAGCGTCTAACGGGCTGGGCAAAGTGGTCAGCCCTGTTTTAGGCTCCTTAATTGCTTTAATATCGTGGTATGCCCCTTTCTTCGCCTACGGGATTTTGGCGTTCCCCATCGGCTTTGGGGTCTGGTTTTTAGTCCGGGAGAAAAGCCAAGAGCAGGCGGGCCAATCGCTTAAAGAGTATTGGCAGAAGTTAAAAAGCGTCCTGCAAGAAAAGGCGCGCCTTCTGCTGTCAAGTTATTTCGTGGGCATGGTTGCCCTTTTCCTCCTCTTTGGCGTACTTAGCTATGTCTCGGACATCTTGGAGGAAAACTACCACCTTTTCGGCCTGAAAAAAGGCTTTGTCCTGGCAGTGCCGGTTTTCGCCATGGCTGCGACGTCTTACCTCAGCGGCATATTTTTAAGCAGCAAACAAAACCTCTGGAAACCCATCATTGTGGCCGGTATGGCCGGTACCGCCGTAACCTTGGGCATTCTGCCGCTTTTTACTAACCTCCCCCTTTATATGACTGTCTTGTTCTTCCAGGGCGTCAGTATCGGTATACTCCTGCCGCCCATCAATTCCCTGATTACAGGGGCCACATCAACTGACCGGCGGGGCATGATTACCTGCCTTTACGGCACGGTCCGCTTCTTCGGCGTGGCAATCGGGCCTCCCGCATTTGCCCTGGCTCTGGCAAGAGGCAAATGGTTCATGTTTTTAGGTTCTGCCGCCATTGCCGTCGCGGCCGGTCTGGCTGCCCTGATTTTAATCAACCCCGCCCACTGTTCCAAAGAGTAATTCGGCTGGTAGCAGGCTTAAATTTTGACTGTAAAAAATTGACTAACCTTCCAAGAAAAGATATAATCAGTGGTGATATACACTGATCTATAAGCAAGGAGGGTGATCATGAAGTCTACAGGAATAGTCCGTAAAGTCGATGATCTGGGTCGAGTTGTTTTACCCGTTGAATTACGCCGCAGCTTAGGAATCGAGGAAAGAGATCCCCTGGAAATTTATGTGCAGGACGATAAAATCATCTTGCGGAAATCTGCTGTAAGATGCATCTTTTGCGGTTCCGAAGAAGATGTGACGGAATATAAAAACAAAGGTATCTGCCAAAACTGCCGGTCTAATCTTCGGTCTTAAGAGTTAAAGCAATTTCATACACTCGATTTTTGGGAAGGCGGTATTTCTCGCTGACTTTGGTGATTGCACTTCTTCTGGTCATACCCTTGGCCAAAAGCTCTGCAAGCGCCCGGCGGATATCGCCTTCCGTTTTTTCATCCTTTTCTGCCACCGCTCCCGCAACCGTAAGCACAAATTCACCCCGGGGCGGGCCAGCCTGCAAAAAAGCGTCAATATCCGCAAGTGTCCCCCTGACAGTTTCCTCGTGCAGCTTGGTTAGTTCCCGAGAGAGAGCAGCCCGGCGGGGCCCAAATATTTCTAACAGATCCCGCAGTGTGTCTTTTAAGCGGTGCGGTGCTTCGTAAAAGATTAAGGGGAAAGAAAGATCTTTCAGCTCCTTAAGCTTTTGCCGGCGCTTTTTAGTGCGCCGGGGCAAAAAGCCGTAAAAGATAAAATGATCTTCAATGAGGCCGCTCTGCAGATAAGCGGTTACGGCCGCGTTTGGCCCGGGAAGCACCTGCAAGGGCAGGTTTTTTTCAATTACCCGTTTAATAAGAAAAGCACCGGGATCAGAAATCCCGGGCATTCCCGCATCACTTACCAAAGCGATCTGGCGGCCTTGCTGCAAAGCCGCAATAATTTCATCGCTTTTTTCTTTTTCGTTGTGTTCATGAAAACTGGCCAGCCGGTTTTTAATGCCGAAATGCTGCAGCAGGCGGCCCGTATGCCTGGTATCTTCCGCTAAAATTAAGTCCGCTTCTTTTAAAACCCGCAAAACCCTTAAGGTAATATCCTCTAAATTGCCGATAGGCGTGGGACAGACAATCAGCATTACTCAGTCACCCTTTGGCTTTCTTTGACGCGTCCGGGGCCGCCGCCTCGCGCTCCGCCCTTTTTTCTGGCGGGGCTGGGCGGCCTTTTCGCCCGATGTCCTTTTTTCCACTTCCGCCGTTTCAACCATCATTTGATAGTCTACCTCTTTAATGCCTTCTTCCTGCAGAAGATCATCGTAATAGCCTTCCTCTTCTTCCGGCTCGTAGTAATATTCGTCCTCGGGCAGACAGCCCGGGCACGCTGTGCCGAAGGCCTCTTTACTGTCCTTATAAATGTCGGCTTCAAACTTCAAGCAGCACATTAAGCGGCCGCAGGCACCGGATATTTTCGAAGGATTTAAAGAAAGGTTTTGTTCTTTAGCCAACCTGATGGAGACAGGTTTAAAATCACCTAAAAACAACGTGCAGCAGAGCTGGCGCCCGCAGGAACCGAGCCCGCCGACCATTTTGGCTTCATCACGCACGCCGATCTGGCGCAGTTCGATGCGCAGGCGGAAAATTGCCGCCAAGTCTTTAACCAGTTCCCGAAAATCGACCCGGCCCTCCGCACTGAAAGAGAAAATCAACTTCCTGTTGTCTAAAGTATACTCCGCATGCAAAAGCTTCATAGGCAGGCCGTGCTCAGCTATTTTTTCCAACGCAATGTCATAGGCCTCCGCGGCCCTGGCTTTGTTTTCTTCTAAACGGCGGTAATCATCTTCTGTTGCCAACCGCAGGACTTCTTTCAGCGGCCTCACAATTTCTTTTTCAGTCACTTGCCTCGGGGCGATTACGGTTTCACCGTACTCAACGCCCCGTGCGGTTTCCACTATGCAGCCGTCGCCGACGGCGATTTTCAAATCGCCGGGGCGGAAATAATATATTTTACCGGCTTCTTTAAACCGGATTCCAACGACCGTTACCATTAGGTCAACGCTCCTTTTTTCATCAATAATAGCAGGTAACCGAGGGAAAAGCGGATGCGGGCATTCCCCGCAACAGCCGTTTTTGCCGCCGAAATTTGATCAATTATGCCATAGAGGCTGTGGTAAGGATAGTAACTGCTGATGCGCTTTAATTCTTCCCGTCGATTGGGATTATACAAAGTGGGGCCTGCCTCCCCTTTAATAGTTAATAAATCACGATACCATTCCAGCATGACCTGCAGATCAAACTGGACTTTTTCCCGCTCCTCCGGCCAAGTTTGGCTCATGCCTAAAACCTCCGGGTAGCTTGCAAATGGCAGCCGGGCCATTTTTTCCACTATTTCTTCCCGGTAGGCTAAAAGAGGGCCTTGGTAATAATCCCAAGCCCTGCCCAAAGAGCCTTGGGCAAGCCTGGCAATAGCTTTTATCTTGGGGCTGTCCGCTTCTTCTCCCGACCGGCCGGCCAGCCACTTGGCAATCTCTTTTTCGGGAACCGCCCGAAAGGGCAGATGCTGGCAGCGGGAAACAATTGTGGGCAAAAGCCTTTGTACATTCTCCGTTGTCAGAAAGAAGTAAACCCCCTGGTGCGGTTCTTCCAAGGTCTTTAAAAAGGCATTGGCCGCTTCCACCGTCATTCTTTCGGCGCCGATAATCAGCCATATTACGTTGCCCGCGGAGGCATAGGCCGCCTTTTTTCGCAGCGATCTGATTTCATCAACACCGAGAGAGCCTTCCCCGCTTAAAACGTGGATTTCGGAATAGGGCCCGCCCTGTTTTTGCAGGATTTCCGCAGCGGCCCGCGCCGTTGTTTCTTTGCCCAGGCCCGCCCGGCCGGAAAACAAATAGGCATGTCCCAAAGTACCCGCGGCCAAACCTCTTTTAAGGATGCTCACGGGAACGTCCTGGCCGATAATGCAGTCCAGCGTCACTTAAATATCACCTCAGGTATATAAATCTAAAAGAAGGCCTCGAATTTCGTCCAAGCGGTTGACCAACTCCAAGCCGTCCACCTGCTCGGCCAAAAAAATCTCGGTGAGTTCCGCCAATTTTTCGTTAATGCTTTCCACCAGAAAAAACTGGCGCCGCCTGCCTTGGGGATCGTAAAACCTCTGTTCTTTGACAGCGTAAGATTCTTTAAGCAAAAGCCGCAAAATAGCCCGGACTTGCTTTTTATAGCGGAGCAAATTTTCCAAGACGGGGCTTTCCTTCAACTTACGAGCGTATTCATCTATTTTCTCTAAAGCGGCCTCTAGATCAAACCGGCCTTCTTCTTTTTCCTGCAGTACTTGGGAAAAAACAGGAGAAACAGCCCCGCTTTCTTTCCTTTCTTGGCGGGGCACGATAGGTTTCTCACGGCCGGGGCCTGATTTAGATACTCTCAAATCTTTTCAAACCTTTCCACTGAGACCATGAAAATAATGGCGCCGCCGACCACGACTTTTTCCATGCGGGGCGGTGCGGTTCCTTTTTCAAAGGGTATAATCGGTACGGAATCGTACTGTTCCCGCTGTTTGCAGGTCCTTTTTACCAAATTCAAGACTGCCGCCACTTTTTCTTCTTCCACCCCAATGAGGATGGTCGTGTTGCCGACGCGTAAAAAACCGCCGGTGCTGGCAAGTTTAGTCGCGCCAAAACCTTCTTCGACCAGGGCTTCCAACAGATCCGGTGCATCTTGGTCCTGGACAATAGTTACCAGTAGTTTCATCACCTGAGCTTCCCCCTTACGGCCTCGATTACCCGCCTTGCCACTTCGTCTTTCGTACCCTCGCCGGAAACAATTTTAACTCTTTCCGGCTCCGCTGCCGCAATTGTCAAAAAACCATCCCTAACCCTCGTATAATAAGCAAGGGCCCGCTGTTCGATCCGATCACCCTTGGTTTTACGGAGCGTGGCTGCGGGATCCCCGTCCAAATAGATGGTGAGATCGGGCATCAGCCCGCCTGTGGCCAAGCGGTTCACGGCTTTAACGGCTTCAATATCCAGGCCCAAGCCATATCCCTGGTAAGCAAGGGAAGAATCCACAAAACGCTCACAGATGACAACCTTGCCTTGCTGCAGTGCGGGCTTGATTATTTCAAAGACATGCTGCGCCCGATCCGCGGCATAAAGCAAAATCTCCGCTCTGGGCTGCAGGTTTTGGCTGGCCGGATCTAAAAGCAGACTCCTAATGCCGCTGCCTAATTTAGTCCCGCCCGGTTGAAAAGTGTGCAGTGTTTGGCGGCCTTCGTTTTTTAAATACTCGTTGAGGCGAATGGCCTGGGTGGTTTTCCCAACTCCATCCACACCCTCTAAGGTTATAAACATAAAAACTATTCTCCTTACTTTGTTTTCTGCAAAAAGGGCCATTGTCCTTTATTGCAACAACTTTTTCTGCCGCCAATTATTCCCCGGCGGGCATGATAATACCAGCTTACCCTACTTGTTCATTATAAACGCGGCGCGGTTGTTGTCAACTTAAATAAGAGCGGGGCCAAAAAAGGGCTTGTCCCGCCGATGGGCAAAGCCGCCTCAAAGCGGCTCGCTTTCGGGCAGGTGGCGGCTTTGATCGTAAAAATAATGCTTCTGCCACAGATACCGGAAGATCCGGATGGCCTGTTCGTAATTTGGCTTCTCGGCACTTAACTCCACAAGATAAGCCTCGCAGTCGGAACAGATCGCTTCACCCCAAATAGTAAGCACATCATGGCCAACTTCAGTTTGGCAGAATAAACAATGCATACCGTCACCCCCCTCTATTTTATTCTCCTTGCTGTTTCCACGTGCCAGGCCACTATTCCTGCCAAGCCCAACCCCGCTTTAGTTGACAAGCCGGCCGAAACTTTTTATAATGTTAGTAAGCGTTAACCTACATGGAGAGGAGGCAGGCAGATTAACAGGTTATCTTCCGCAGAACGGAAAAAACAGATCTTAAACGAAGCCCTCAAGATCCTCTTTGAGTTAGGCAGCCACAAGCTCACCATGCGCAACTTAGCCGCCAGGATCGGTTTATCGGAGGCAGCCATCTACCGCCACTTTAGGGACAAAGAAGAGATAGTGCTGCAGTTGGCAAACCAAGCCTGCGATCTGCTGCTGATCGAAAACCTGCCGGCGAAGGAACCCCTTAAGGCCCTGGAACTTTTACTGGCCAGGCAGTTTCAAAGGTTAAGCGAAAAACAACTGCTGACCGCCGTAATCTTCCAAGAGGAATTGTTCCGCCAATACCCAAAGGTGCGGGAAAAATTCCAAAAGCACCGGGCCGCCAAAGAAAAGCTCATCATTTCCTTGATCGAAAAGGGGCAAGAGGCAGGCTCAATCGATCCTCAAGTCAACGGCGAAGTCTTCGCCCTGTTTTTTATGGGAGCAATCAGGATGTCCGTTCTCAAATGGAAAGATGCTGACTTTAGCTATTCACTGCCTCAACTGGGCAGAGAGATTATGCCCGAATTAAAAAGATTTTTAAAGGGGGAATGAAGATATGACGGCTGTTGCCATCAACGGCATTACTTTGATTTTGCTCATCTTATCTTGTTTCAAATCGAAAGAAAAAACCAAAAAAGCACTTAAAAATGCCTTCGGGCGCGGCAGGGCTTTAGCGCCCATGATGCTTCTTATTTTGATAATTATCGGCCTGCTTTTGGCCTTTTTCCCGCCCAGCCTAATTGAGCGTTATTTAGGCGGCGAAGGCAGCACTTGGCAGCTTTTATTGGCGGCGGGCATCGGCACTGTTGTGATGATCCCCAGCTTGATTTCTTTTCCCCTCGCCGGTTCTTTAATCGACTCGGGGGCGGCTTACACGCCAATTGCCGCTTTTTTGACCACTTTAACTATGGTGGGCTTTGTTTCACTGCCTTTGGAGATTAAAGAGATGGGCAGGCGCCTGACACTTTTGCGCAACTTATTTGCCTTAGCCTCCGCCATAATTATCGCTTTAATAATGGGGGCGGTCTTACGATGAAACGGAAACCGCTGCTGCTTTTGGGAATCTTGGCCTTAATTGTCCTCAGCTTCGTTTTTCCTTGGACGATGCTGGCGGGCTTTAAAATTTCCCGCGGCTATGCACTGCAGATGATTTATATTTTCCCCGCCGTCTTGATCTTAATGGGTTTGGCCGATGTTTGGGTCCCCAAAGAAACAATTGAGAAATATTTGGGGGACCAAAGCGGCCTTAAAGGGATCCTTCTGGCGGTGTTTTTGGGCACGCTCCCTACCGGCCCCGTTTATATGGCGTTTCCCGTTGCCGCGGAACTCCTTGGGAAAAACGCAAGTACAACTAATGTAATGGTCTTTCTTGGGGTCTGGGCCTCCTTGAAAATCCCTCAAATTGGTATGGAAGTCCAGTTTTTGGGGCTCAAATTTGCCGCTTTGCGTTTCGTTTTAACCCTGGGTACTGTGTTGGTTACCAGTTTCTTAATCGGGTTTTTGGACAAAAAGGCTTCTCTTGCCGAAGCGGGCGATTCACCGGATTTTGGCTGAGTGCTCAAACTCAGCCTCGAGGCTGAGATTGAAACGTGCCCCGGTCCGTTACCTCCCCGGCCGCCCGGTGTTACAATAAAAACAGCAACGGAAAGGATTTAGATCCGGTTGTGGCTAAATAATAGTCTAAGCGGGCTTTATGGCTCGCCTAAGGAGGCAAAATCATGAATCTGCCACTGCTGCCTGCAGTCCTGATTGGCTTGGGTGTGGGCTTTCTGCTTCATAACCTCAATATTATTTCATTCACCCCTTGGGCGCTTTTGTGGCCCGGTTTAATCATCTACGTAGGCCTCAGCCAACTGCGCGATCTAAAAAGGCGCCCCAGCTCGGGACAGAGTTCCAAAGAGCTCGTCTTCTGGCTGATTGTAACGACCCTGGGTTTTTACCTGCTGTTACCCCGCATTGGCGTTTTGGTGCCTACACTGCCCTGGAAAATCGTCTGGCCCGCCCTTTTAATCATCTTGGGTGTTTTGAAACTTTTTCCCGGCAAACAGCCTGTCTTTATTTTCAAAAAAACTGGCTTCACCAAACAGGGGCCTCACTACAAATCGTCTTTCGTGGGCGAAATCCGTAAAGGGCCTTCCAATTGGGTTTTAGATGATCTTTATGTCCGCCAGGCCATCGGCTCGGTATCTTTGGATCTGACCCAAGCCATTATCCCCGAGCGGGAAGTGGAGCTTTACGTTTCCGGCTACGTCGGTGACGTGAGCATTTACCTGCCCCCGGGGTTGGACTTTAGGGCGGAGTGCTCCTTGGGTTTAGGGGATCTTACGGTTTTGGAGCATAATGAATCGGGCTCCCAAAAATATATCGTGACGGAAACCACCGGTTACGCCCAAGCCGCTCGCAGGCTTAATATCCAAGTTCACTGGAAAATCGGCGACGTGCGCGTCCGCCAAATCCAATAAAGAGGCGGGGTGAGTGTAATGTGGGTTTTTCGCTGGAAATGGATTATGCACCACTTTTTAGCAAGCTTGGCCGCGTTAATAATCAGCGGCTCAGCCTTTTTAACATTATTCCCCGCTTACCTCGCTCGTCCTTTGAAAACAGCGGAAATTATTGCGGCACTGGCAGGCGCCACTGCCCTCTCTTTAGTTATCGCCGTCATAACGGGTTACCACTCTTCAAAAAGTATCCGCCGCCAGCTGGAAGAGATCAGCTTAGGGGCAAAAAATTTGGCTTACGGGAATTTGGATTACCGCTTATCTTACAGCGGGAATGTAGAGGTCGACAGTATCATTGCAGCCTTTAATGAAATGGCGGAGCGTTTAAGCTCACAGGTGAATGCCCTGCAGAGCCTGGCGGAAGAAAACGAGCAGCTTTTAAAAGAGGCAAAGATAACGGCCGTCTCCGAAGAGAGGCAGCGGCTGGCCCGCGATCTGCACGATGCCGTAAGCCAACAGCTGTTCGCTATCTCCATGATGGTTGCCACCGCTTTAAAGGTCGCAGAAGACGACGGGGCGAAGGCCGCGGCCTTGATGGGCGAAATCGCTCATTCTGCACACCAAGCACAATCGGAAATGCGGGCACTGCTTCTACAGCTGCGGCCCTTGACCCTGCAGGAGGAAAGTATTGCCGAAGCCCTTATGTCACTGGCGGCCGAACTTGAAGGCAAACAGGGCCTTAAATGCGTTTTGAAAACGGAACAGGTCAACTTAAGCAAAAACATGGAAAACCAGTTGTTTAGAATAGCTCAGGAGGCGTTATCCAATATCCTCCGCCACGCAGAAGCGAAAAAGGTCACGATCTCGCTGATGATGAGCGAGAACGGGCGCAGGGTTTTTTTGATTATCGAAGATGACGGCCAAGGTTTTGATCCCGCCAAGATCCCGCCGACTTCTTTCGGCATCCGCTCTATCAGAGAAAGAGCAACCCTTTTAGGCGGGACTGCCCAGTGGATTACAGTGCCCGGGCGGGGAACGAAAGTGGAAATTAGAGTACCTATTTTATCAGAAGCCGGCTTGGAAGGAGCGGTGCAGGATGGCGAAGATTAGGGTTTTAGTCGTAGATGACCATGAAATGGTCAGGCGGGGCATTTGCGCTTACCTGGAAACAGAAGCTGAATTGGAGGTTGTGGGACAAGCGGCCAGCGGTAAGCAGGCAGTGATGAAAGCACAAGAATTAAAACCACACGTGATCCTCATGGATCTTATCATGGAAGATGGCGACGGCATTTGGGCCACGGAGCAGATTAAAAAAGAACTGCCCGAAATTGAGATCATTATCCTGACAAGTTACATCGAAGAAAAACATATCTTCCCCGCGTTGGAAGCCGGTGCCTTGAGTTACCTGTTAAAAACGGCCAGCGCACCGGAAATTGCGGCTGCCATCCGCGCCGCTGTAAAGCAGGAGCCTGTTATTGAACCGAAAGTGGCGGCGAAGATGCTGACAAAAATCAGGGGTGATTCAAAACATCTTCTGCATAACGATCTAACCCCGCGGGAATCGGAAGTATTGAAGTTAATTGCTGAAGGGAAGACCAACCAACAAATCGCCGCTGATTTATTCATCGGCATAAAAACAGTTAAAACGCACGTGAGCAACGTTTTAAGTAAACTACAGGTCGAAGACAGGACCCAAGCCGCTATCTACGCGCACCGCCATAATTTGGTGGAGCCGGGTCCGTAATTTCCCGCGGATATTTCAAATGGCGTAAAAGGGCTATGGCATTTTTTGTGGTTGCCGGCCCTTCTTTTAATTTAAAATCAAATTCCAAACCGAAGCTGCCAACGCGGTCAGTAAAATGCGAGTTGGCGTAGCTTTCGCTAAGCATCTCCGTCAGCTCCAGATCGTGAGTGGCAACGAGTACTAGGGCATTGTGCTCAATAATGTATTTCAAAACGCGGAAACCTGCCGCAATCCGCTCTTCCGAATTGGTCCCCCGAAACATCTCATCGAAGATGGCCAAGGTAACAAGCTGATCATCTAGAGCATTAAGCACCCTGAGGATGCCCAAAGCCTCTTCCAGGTAGTAACTTTTGCCCTCCACGACGTTGTCGGCCCTGCCGATACAGGTCAGCAGGCGCACATCGCAGCTTTCATAAGCTGCGGCATGGCAGGTGGCGGCAGTTTGCGCCAACAGGGCGTTTAAGCCCGCGGCCCGCAAAAAGGTGGATTTGCCTGACATGTTGGAGCCGGTTACTAAAAGCCCTCGGGATCTGCCCGTTAAAAGCACAGTGTTGCTGACGGGATCCGCAACTAACGGATGATATAATTCCCGGGCAAAAATCCGCACATCCCGGGTAAACTCAGGCACACAAAAATACGGCAGGGACTCTCTGTAGGAGGCGATGGACTGCAAAGCATCGATTTCGCCCAACGAAAGAACAAAATCCTGCAGCTCCCCACGTTTTTTGGCGATGAAATCAAGGACCCGGTAAAACCCCCGCACCTCACTGAGAAAAAGAATGGTTATATACTGCAGGCCTACATTAAGCATGGGATCGGTGCTTTCCACCCCCACAGCGCGCGTGATGTGCCCAAATTGGGCCACCTCCCGCTGCAGAGCCCTAAGTTCGGCCAGCTTTTTTGCCACCGCCGGGCACTGGGGAGAGGCAACCTTACCTAAGCGCTTGCCGGCCAAAATCAGCTGCCCCAGGGAACGAACTGCTTCAAAATGGGCTTTAATTTCATTCTGCACCTTAAAATGCAGGTACATATTCACCTGAAAGATAACAATTAACAGTAAAAAATTGCGGCGGTCGAGAAATAAAGTCAGCGGGATAAGAAGCGTTAAAACGAACATTATTTTATACAATATTAAGGGGTGTACGGGCTTAATATCGGGCTTTTCCCAAAGTAAAGAAACGATGCCGGAACCGACCCTGGCATCAATAGCACTCAAAGCCATCTGCACCTTTTCCCGCACACCGCTTTCTTTTTGAAAAGTATCGATAATCTCCATCCTGGCCCGCATAATCTTGCCATCCAACGCCTCAGGCGTTCTCAATAGGCGGTAGAGTGTTTGTTGGCCGGGGTAAGTGAAAGTGCGATCCATTTTAGCGAAAATCAAATCCATATTCAAATCGTGCCAAGTACGATCATCGATGGAGTCTTTTCCCTGCGGTGCCGCTGCAAAAAGCAAAGAGATCCCCGAATAGTCCCTTGTCCTGCGGGGCTGCTCTTTTCCCCACTTTTCCCGGAGTTCGTTCAAAGTTTTTTCCTGCTGATACCGGCGGTAGGCGAGATAAGCAAAAAAACCGAGGCCCAAGCCGGGCAGCATCAGCCAGAGATATTCTCTGCCAAAGTTATGCTGCAGTACTATACCCGCATAAATTACGGCAGCAGCTGCAGTGAAAAGAAAATACATTCTAATCCCGGTACTCCGCACTTAAATCGCCTCCACCCGCTATTTTCACCACCTCTTTCCTATTCCCTGCCAAACCAACCAAGAGAAAAACCCCGTACAGTGTACGAGGTTTTGAAAAATAATCTTGGCAGCGAGTTACTCTCCCACTACGAGATGTTAGCAGTACCATCACCGCTGAAGGGCTTAACTACTGTGTTCGGGATGGGAACAGGTGGACCCCCTTCGCTATTGCCACCAAGAAGAATTGATCTTGAGACTTGATCTTGAGACCACATTTTCTT
>JBHGWS010000064.1:0-10428 GCA_041936745.1 Candidatus Darwinibacter acetoxidans | reverse complement strand
TCTTGGATTTTGCTCTTTTTCCAAAACCGGCCGAAGAAGAAGGGGCGTTAAGTTTCCCGCCGCCAACTGAAGAGGCCCGGGGGGAGCAGCCTTGGATGGGAGAGCAATAGATCATGAAAATAAACGTTCACGATGCGGAATTTCTCACCAGCGCCGTAGATCCGACGGGCTATCCGAAGCATGATCTGAAGGAGTTGGCGCTGGTCGGGCGGTCTAATGTAGGTAAATCCTCATTGATCAATACTTTGGTAAACAGGAGAAAATTTGCGCGCACTTCCAGCCAGCCGGGCCGGACTCAGACGCTGAATTTCTACCGTGTGGACACGATCGGCCTCGTAGATCTGCCGGGCTATGGTTTCGCCAGGGTGCCGGAGCGGATTCGGCAGCGCTGGCGGCCCATGATCGAGGGTTATTTAACCGGCCGGCGCAATTTAATAGGCGTGCTGCACTTGGTGGATTTACGCCATAAACCAACAGAAGATGACCTGATTATGAGCACTTGGATAAAAAACATGGACATGCCCTGTATCCTGGTGGCGACTAAAGCCGATAAAGTCAGCCGCGGCCGGCAGAAACAGCAGGCAAAGCTGATCGGTGAAATACTGCATGGGGAGCCTGTTTTGTTTTCCGCAAAAACGCGAGATGGGAGAAACGAAATCCTTACAAAAGTTAAACAAATTCTCCAAAGATAGCAGGATTAACTTATTTCCATCTCGAAGCCTCCAACATTAGCTGTGAGTTAAGGGGGGTTGTTTGTGGCGGATGTACACCATTCCAAATTTTATTACGGTGCTATCTTTTTTGTTGCAGCTGCCGCTTTAACCGCCACCGTTGAATTTTATGACGGTATTTCGTGGGGCGGCTGGCATAAACTGCTGGTGTTTGCCTTACTGATCAGTTATTTCCACACTCTCCCCGTGGAATTTGGCGGCAGGGTCAGCTACTCCCTGGGTACAGCCGTCATGTTTCCCATCCTCTGCCTACTCAGCACAACCGATGCCGTATTGTTATCGGCAATTGGCGGCTTAGTTGACGGCTATGTGGGTAAAAAGCCTTGGGAGCGGATTTTATTCAATGTCTCCCAATTCGCTGTGAGCGCAACGGCGGGATCCCTTGTCTGCCGGCGGTTGGCAAGTGGCGCTGTACCGGTTTACCCCGGCGATATTCAGGCGATTATTCTGGGCGGCCTTACTTATATTTTGGTAAACATCCTCCTTGTTACGGCTATTGTGGCCATTTGGACCAAGCGCAGCTGGCGCCACCAATTGGCTTTGTTCGGCTGGAACGGTATTTTAGTATCTATCGGCAGTGGATTTATCGGCCTGATCTTTTCGCTGTTCGTGGCAAGTTACGGTTTTCCCGGGCAGGTCCTTTTCGCTGTTTTACTGGTGCAGCTGGCTGCTTTGATTAGGATTGGCGCCGTGGCCAAAGGCGAGCGGGAAATCCGCCGGGAGCTGGAGCACGAATTGATCATTGACGAGATGACAAAGGTCTACAACTTCCGCTATTTAAGCGGCTGGCTGGCCTCGGCCGCTGAAGAAACCGTTGCCGCCTTATTTATAGACATCGATGATTTTAAACTTTTCAATGATCGCTATGGGCATCAGGAAGGCGATCGGGTTTTAAAAATCTTGGCCGAAACCGTGAAAAAGTGTGTCCGAGCCGATGATCGGGTCATCCGCTACGGCGGCGAAGAATTCGTCGTCCTTTTAGCGGGTATGGACAGCCGGTGCGCCGAAAAAGTTGCCCAAAGGATTCAAGATAAGCTTAGAAAGCTGCCCTACGCTAAGTGGCAGCAGCCCATTACCGTTTCGATTGGCATTGCTTCCTCGCCCCAGGATACAAAGGACAAGCATCAGCTGATGTTGATTGCTGATCAGGCCATGTATGCTGCCAAGAAAGCCGGCAAAGATACCTGCTGTATTTGGACAAAGCAGGAGAATCCGGCCTAAAAGGCAGCCGTTGGCTCAGGAAGGGGGCCGGCGGTGCAGACAAAGCACCAAGCCAAACTGTACGGAGCAGTCTTTTTTGTTACAGCTGCAGCTTTAGGAGCAGCCGGCCGTTTTTACCGCAGTATGCCCGCCCAAACCAGGCCGGGCTTAATTATATTTACGGCATTGACAGCTTATTTCCATTGGTTTCCCGTCGATTTCGGCGTATTCCCTGGGAACGACGGTACTGTTGCCCTTGATCTGGTTGACGGGCCCCGGCGAGGTTATGCTTTTAGCGGGCTTGGGTGCTTTAGCTGATGGTTACGCGGGGCGAAAGTCGTGGGATCGGATCTTGTTTAACATCTCCCAAGCTGCCTTAAGCGACCTGGCGGGCCGCCTTATTTACGAAAAATTGGGGGCGGGGGAAAGCCCATATTCCCAAACCACCTGCGGGCCATGATTTTAGGCGGCCTCGGCTACATCTTCACTAATATTCTGCTCGTAACGGCCGTAGTCTTCTTCCGGGAAGGGCGGGCTTGGCGCCGGCAGTTGGCTTTGTGGGGTTTTGAAGGCGTCTTAGTCAGCTTGGGTAGCGGTTATATCGGCCTCGTTTTATTCGCCCTTTTGCTGCTTTGGCTGGCAACGCTGCTGCGGCTGGGCGCCGCGGCCAAAGAAGAAAGTGAAAAACGCAGAGTAATAGAGAAAAAATTGTGTCCGCATGAAATGGCAAAAGTTTATAATTTCCGTTATTTAAATGAGCGGTTGGCGTTTTCCCAAAAGAAGGCGGTGGCCGCTCTTTTTTTAGACATAGATGACTTCAAGCTTTTTAACGCCCGCTACGGCCACGCCGAAGGGGATCGGGTAAAAGCCTGCGGGAACAAGACAAGGTCATCCGCTACGGCGGCGAAGAGTTCGTTGTGCTTCTGCCCCACACGACTAAATAGGCGGCTGAAAAGGGCGCCCGCCGCATTCAAAACAACCTGCAAAAAATGCCGTGTGCCAGAGAGCGGGAGCCCATTACCGTTTCCATCGGGATTGCTTCTCTGCCGGAGGACACAAAAGATCGGCATCAGCTGCTGTTATTTGCGGACCAAGCCATGTACGCGGCGAAAAGTGCCGGCAAGAATACGTGCTGTATTTGGGAGCGGCAGGGCACCCCAATTGTGTCGGCGGCAGCTGACCTTAAATTCTTGCAATAGTTTGACGAATTCCCCTTTGAGGGCAGGATTAGGCCGCGGTATAGAGAAATTATGTATACAAATCGGTGCTACTGCGGGAGGGGAATGTATGCAGGCTGTCCGGTCTCCCAGACTTTATACTGCTTCTGTTTTTTTAACGGCCGCGGCTGCTTTGGGCGCCTCGATCGTATTTTACGACGGCATACCCTGGGAGAGGTGGCCCGAACTTTTGGTGCTTTTGATTCTCAACATTTACTTTCACTGTTTTCCGGCAACCGTCGGCGAAAACCGCGGTTACTCCCTTGGTTCAGCTGTCCTTTTTGCAGTAGTCGCTTTAATGGGTACCACGCCTGCCGTAATTTTGGCGTCGGTAGGCGGCTTGGCTGACGGCTACAGGGGCAAAAAATCCTGGCGGCGGATTTTATTTAATGTCTCCCAATTTGCTTTAAGCGCTGTGGCCGGCACTTTGGTTTACCGGCTGTTTCGGGGATCGCCCGTGCCGGTTTACCCCCGGGATATTATCGCCGTTATCGGTGCGGGCCTGACTTACATTATCACAAATATACTGCTGGTCACAGCTATGGTTTCTATTTGGGCAGCGCGCAGCTGGCGCCGGCAATTGGCTTCTTTTGGGTTTAAGGGCTTTTTAATGGCCTTAGGCAACGGCCATATCGGCTTTATCTTCACTCTTTTCGCTGTTAGGTACGGGTTAGGAGGCTTGATTTTGTTCAGCCTTTTTCTCATCCAGCTGTCAATTCTGCTCCGCATAGGTGCTGTGGTGCAGGATGAGCGGGAAATCAGAAAAGAGCTGGAGCAGGAACTGGTCATCGATGAAATGACGCAGGTTTACAACTTTCGCTATCTCAACAACTGGCTGGCAAGCCCGCGGGTAGAATCCTTGGCTGCTTTGTTTATTGATATTGACGATTTCAGTAAGTTCAATGATCTTTACGGCCATGCCGAGGGTGATCGCGTCCTTAAACTTTTGGCGGCAACAATTACAAAAAGCGTCCGCCAAAACGATCGGGTTATCCGCTACGGCGGTGAAGAGTTTGTAGTCCTCCTGCCGGCCATGAACAGCGGCAGTGCCAAGGTGGTTGCCGAAAGGATTCAGGGCGAGTTAAAATCCCTGCCTTATGCCGATTGGCAGCAGCCCATCACGGTTTCCATCGGCATTGCTTCTTCGCCGGAAGATACCGCGGATAAGCATCAATTGATGCTGATGGCCGATCAAGCCATGTATGCAGCTAAACAGGCCGGTAAAAACACGTACCGGGTTTGGCAGCCGCAAAAAGGCCCTGCTTAAAGCTTCTTTTGAAAGAGGTGGAATTTTATGCCCGCCGTTGATTACAAACAGTTGTTAGCCGCGGTGGTTAAAAAAAGCCGCCCGGCGGCCTTGGAAGGCCGGGTTGCTTCCTATATTCCGGAATTAAAGAAAGGCGATCCAACTTCGGCCGGTATCGCTTTAATGACGCCTGAAGGCTTATTTGAAGCGGGGGATTCCAGGCAGCCTTTTACGCTGCAGAGCATTTCTAAAGTTATTACCCTTTTGGTTGCGTTGGAAAAGCGGGGCGAGAAGGCGGTTTTTTCCAAGGTCGGCTCCGAACCGACGGGCGATTCTTTTAACAGCATCGTCAAATTGGAAACGACGGAGCAAAAACCGTTAAACCCCATGATCAACGCGGGGGCCATTGCGGTGTGTTCGCTCATACCCGGGGAGACGGTCTCGGAGCGCTTTGGCTTGTTGACGGATCTTTTAGGCTCTATTTTGGGCCGGCAGGTTGCAATCGATGAAGCGGTTTACCGGTCGGAAAAAGAGACCGGCCACCGCAACAGGGCTTTGGCTTGGTTTCTAAAGGACATAGATAATTTAGAGGGAGATGTGGAAGAAGTCCTCGATCTTTACTTCCGTCAGTGCTCCATTTTAATAGATTGCGCTGATTTAGCCCGCATAGGTATGTTTTTGGCTTCGAAAGGTATTACGGAAGAAGGTATCGCTTTGATTTCGCCCAAAACTGTACGCCTTGTCACTACCTTTATGGTCACCTGCGGTATGTATAATGCTTCGGGTGAATTTGCCATAGAAGTAGGTATACCGGCTAAAAGCGGGGTCGCCGGCGGTATTTTGGGAGTTGTCCCCGGCCGCTACGGCGTGGCTTCTTTTGGGCCCGCCCTCGATTCTAAAGGCAACAGTGTGGCAGGGGTGAGCATGCTGCGTCATCTATCGCGGGCGATGGACTTGAGCATTTTCTAAGGAGAGAGAATCATGAGCAAAGAACGCGGTGCATTTTCCACGAGGCGGTTCTTGGTCGGCAAGGCGGGGCCTTTTCCCCGCTTGGTTTTTAGAGAAAATGTCATGCTGCGTTTGGACGAGTTCGCTCATCTGCACGCCCACGGTGAGCACGGCGGGTTTTTAATCGGGCGCAAGCAGGAGCTGAAAAGCGCCGAGGGGTATGAAATCCTCGTAGAAAGATTTGTGCCTATCCCCCAGCAAAAAGGCGCTTCGCGGCTGGTAATCAACCGAGAGCATTTAGAAACGGTAAAGCGGGCTTTGGCAGAGGCCGGCCAGGCCGAGGAGATTGTAGGTTGGGTGCATACGCACCCGGGTTTTGGTATCTTTTTATCCAATTTCGATAAAGAGCAGCATCTCAGGTTTTTCCCGGAACCTTGGCAGATTGCCTATGTGATGGATAACCACGCCCAAGAAAGGGCGGCGTACCACGTGATAGACGGGGAGTGGCGGAAGCTTGCGGGCTATTACGTGCTGCGCACGATGCCGGAGGGGGAGATAGGCGTGACTGCCCGCCCCGCCGGGAGAATTGCTTGGGCGCGCTTAAGCTTTCTCGTTCTGCTTCTGGCACTTTTCATAGGTGCCGGCGTCTATGGTTATGGTTGGGTGCGCGATGTTGTTACCAAGGCACCTTTGGAAGAGGATCCCATTATTTTAGAACCGGAGCCTAAACCAATAAAACCTCTTATTCGGGAACAACCACCGCCGCCGGCAGAAACTGCTTTGAGCGGAGCAGAAAGCGGCGGGGCAGAAAAACCCGCTAGCGAGCCGGTGCCGCCGCAGCCGGCAGGTTATGAAGAATATGTTGTGGTGGCAGGCGATAATTTATGGCGGATCGCGGATAAACTATGGGGGGATCCCCGCCTGTTCCGCCTCTTGGCCGAAGAAAACGAGATTGAAAACCCCAGTCTGATCCCGGTGGGGAAAGTATTGAAGGTGCCGGACCGGCCCGATTAAAAGGCGTAGTCTGAATATTCGGTCCCCTGTACTTTGTTTTTAAAATATTTGGCCAAACAAGCAGGAACTTGCCAAAAAACGGCGAAGTAAAAAACCCCCGAGGCGGATCTATTTAGAAGGGGGAAAGGAGAATTTCAAAAGTACTCAACGAACAGCTTTGCCTGCTGAAGGAAGCATGCCTGCCCTACCCTTATTTAAAGGTCAAAATAGCGGTGGACAGCTTAGCTAAAGGCTATATATCTTTTGCGGAGTCGGCCGAGTTTATGGGACTTGAGGAAAGCTGCTGGGCGACATTTTTAGAAAATTATAAAGAAGGCAGGGAAGAAAGAATACCGTGGGAGCTGCGCAACCTGGTCCCGAAAACGGAAATCCGTTTTTTGACCGGCTTTACCTGCAGTCAGCTGGCGGTCTTAAAGCGGGCTTTGGAAATACCTTTTCTCATCGCCAAGCAGCGGGCAGAACTTCTGCCTCTTTTAAACGAATTAAGGTTTCTTATGGCCTTGGGCGTCATTTTGCGGGGAAAACATAAACGCTACAAAAAATATGAAATAAAAGTGATTTGGTAAAATAAATTCGTTAAAATAACTTTCTAAATTGGAGGAACGCCATGATTAATGTGTTTGACAAACTTGACGGGAAGTCTCTGCCGGCCGGTTTCCAGTGGTTAAATGAACCGAGCAGCTGGGTGTTTCGCCAAGGGGTACTGGAGGTTTGGGCAGAGGGGAAGACAGATTTTTTCAGAGATCCCGCGGGCCCCGCGCCGCAGCATAATGCCCACTTTTTTTATACAAAGCGGGACGGGGACTTCACCTTTGCCACCTTTGTTCAAGTGGACATGCAGGCGGACTTCGACGCCGGCTGTTTATTAGTTATGGTTGATGAGGAAAACTGGGCCAAACTCTGCTTGGAAAACTGCTATGAAAAACCGATGCTGGTCAGCGTCGTCACCGCAGGGGTCTCAGATGATACTATTTCCGCGGAAGTGCCCAAAGAGGGCGTACATCTGCGTATTACCCGCTTTGGCGACTGCTTTGCTTTCCACTATTCTTTGGACGGCGAGTGGTGGCAGCTGATCCGCTATTTCAGGCTGCAGGCCGCTCGGCCAATCAAAGTGGGCCCCGCCGCCCAAGCACCGACGGGCGAAGGCTGCCAAGTGAGTTTCAGGCACTTAAGCGTCTCTCCCAAACCTGTGCGGGACATCCGCTCGGGGAAATAAGCGGTTAAGCCTTAGGGCCTGTATCTGCAGGCCCTTAATATTCTTCTAATCGGAAGGTAAACGCAGTGAAAAAGGCTTGGTTTACAGATGAGGTTTTAAGCTTCGCAAGGCAGAGACTTAAAGGATATGGCAAGGACCCGCATTTAGCGGGCCCTTTTTTTAGTTTTCTTTTGCATCTATTTCTTTTAAGATTTTTTCTTTAAACTCCGCAATTGAGATAGTCCCCAAATCACCTTCCCGGCGGTGACGCACCGCAACCTTGCCCGCCGCCATTTCTCTGTCGCCTACAACTAACATATAAGGGATCTGCTGCAGCTGCGCTTCCCGAATTTTGCGGCCCATTTTTTCATCCCGGCTGTCCAATTCAACTCGCAGGCCCGCTTCGAACAGCTCCTGTTTGATCTGCTCACCGTAAGCTAAGTGGCGCTCTCCAATGGGGATGACCTGCGCCTGTACCGGTGCCAGCCAAGTGGGGAAGGCGCCGGCATAGTGTTCTGTCAAAATTGCAATAAAACGCTCCAGTGCGCCGTAAAGGACCCTGTGAATCATGACGGGCCGCTGCCTCTCATCGTTTTCATCGATATAAGTGAGATCAAAGCGCTCCGGCATGGCAAAGTCCAATTGAATAGTGGCGCACTGCCAGGTGCGGCCCAGGCTGTCTTCTAGATGAAAGTCAATTTTCGGCCCGTAAAAAGCTCCGTCGCCCTCATTAACCACATAATTTAATTCTTTGGCCTGCAGTGATTTTTCCAAGGCTTCAGTTGCCTTTTCCCAAACCGCATCGTCGCCCATGGCGTTTTCCGGTTTAGTGGAAAGCTCCACGTGGTAATCGAAACCGAAAACTTTGTAGACATAATCGACAAAGTCGATGACCTCTTCAATTTCTGCCTGGATCTGGGAAGGGAGCATGAAGATATGAGCATCGTCTTGAGTGAAAGCCCGAACCCGCATTAAACCGTGTAAAGTGCCTGAAAGCTCGTGGCGGTGCACCAAACCCATCTCAGCCATGCGGATGGGGAAATCCCTGTAAGAATGGAGCTTTCTTTTATAAAGTAAAAGTGCACCGGGGCAGTTCATCGGTTTGATGGCAAAGTTCTGCTCATCGATTTTTGCGAAGTACATATGATCTCTGTAGTTTTCCCAATGGCCCGAGCGGTGCCACAGATCTTCATGCAGCATAATCGGCGTTTTAACTTCTACATAGCCCCACTTGCGGTGTTCTTGCCGCCAGAAGTCCTCCAATTCATTGCGCAAAACCATGCCTTTGGGATGGAAAAAGGGAAAGCCGGGCCCTTCTTCTTGGATGCTGAACAGATCCAACTGCCGCCCTAAAAGCCTGTGATCCCGCTTGGCTGCTTCTTCCAGCCTGCGCAGGTGTTCTTTCAGATCTTTTTTAGCCAAGAAGGCTGTACCGTAAATCCGCTGCAGCATAGGCCTTCTTGCATCGCCCCGCCAGTAAGCGCCGGCAATGTTCTGCAGCTTGAAGTGGCGCACTTGAGAAGTGCTGGTTAAATGGGGCCCGCGGCAGAGATCCACAAACTCGCCTTGGCGGTAGACGCTGATCTTTTCATCCGCCTCAGCCAGCTCTTCTAAAAGCTCCAGCTTAAAATCTTGGTTTTGTTCGGCGAACATTTTTACAGCCGCCTCATTCGACAGTTCTTCCCTTATGATCGGCAGATCTTCTTTGATGATCTTTTCCATTTCCGCTTCGATCAGTTCCAAATCTTCAGGTGTAAACCGGTGTTCTAAATCAAAGTCGTAATAAAACCCGTCCTTAATTACAGGCCCAATCGCTATTTTAGTATCAGGCCACAGCCTTAACACTGCTTGAGCCATAATATGTGCGGTCGTGTGCCGCAGTACCTCTTCCTGCAGAGTAACATCTTCCTTTTCACTCATGACTGCCGCCCCTTTCTTTTTTAGGTAATAAAAAAACGCCCCCCATGGGACGAATTAATCGCGGTTCCACCCAAATTGATCGTTAAAAACGAGCCACTCAGCGCAGATAACGGTGCCCCGGCCTTGCTTACTAAAATTCGGCAGGCAACTCCCAGGTGGTTTTCGCCATAACTTGCCCCAAGAGGCTCTCAGCTTTCGCCCCTTTTTCTGTTGGGTTGTTTGTGGCTACTCGTCCCGATCATCGTTGTTTTTTATCTATAGTCCTTAGAATACTCATCTTTCACTTGTTTGTCAAGGCTGAAAACGAAAAAACGGCTGCGCCCTTCCCTAGGACTTAAGTTCTATTTTCTCTTTTACCCAGAACCAAGCCCCCGAAAGTTCATACAGTGGAACAGGAGGTGATAAATTATGGCTTTTACGTTTCAGGCCCTGAACGAAGAAAACACTGCTGCAGCGGCTGAAATCAACTTGATTCTCGACCCAACGACAGCAATATTCACTGAAACCAATTGGGTAGGGAATTCGGCTGCCGATGGAACAATCAATGTGGAAAACGACAGCCCTGTGGACATTCGCTACTACGTTTCTTGCGATTGGGGCCCGGGAGATAACCCACAGGATGCCCGCTTGTTGGCGGAGCGCCTGCAGATGACGGTAACCGCGGATCCGGATGATGAAGCAGCGGTATTGTATGGGCCTGGTTCCCTTGCCGGGTTGATCCAACAATTGGGCACCGGGCGTTTGCTGGCGGCAGCGGGAGACGAAGATGTTTTGTTCGAACTGGCTCTGCCTACAGCTCTGGCAACGGATTTGATCCAAGGCATGGACATTGAATTCGACCTTGTTTTCGTTGCCGTGGCGGAAGAAGAGGATGATGAAAATAATAATAACGACGGTTAAAAGCCGCCTTATTGCGGTTTTCGGCCCTGGCTTAGATTTAGGTGGTTGGCGCCAACC
>JBHGWS010000063.1:0-13620 GCA_041936745.1 Candidatus Darwinibacter acetoxidans | reverse complement strand
AAGAAAATGTGGTCTCAAGATCAAGTCTCAAGATCAATTCTTCTTGGTGGCAATAGCGAAGGGGGTCCACCTGTTCCCATCCCGAACACAGTAGTTAAGCCCTTCAGCGGTGATGGTACTGCTAACATCTCGTAGTGGGAGCGTAACTCGCTGCCAAGATTATTTTTCAAAACCTCGTACACTGTACGGGGTTTTTCTATGCAATGCTCAATCGTACAGGCTTGGGGCCGATAGAACGGTAAAAACTAATAAAGGACTCGGAGAAGCAAGGAAGCTTAATCCGGGGCGACAGTGAGGTGGAGTCAAAAGGAGATCAGGGATCAGCCGGGCAGGGAGAACTTGGGGTGTGATAGTGGAAGAAGGACGGAAAATCTTATTACATGGCGAAGCCAATAGGCAGATCCCGGACCGGCTGCTCTGCGGACCTGAAAACCCGCGGGTGGAGGTTTTAAGCAAAGCAAACGAAACGGTATCCCGGCCGCCAACGTAAGATAGGTGCCGCGCTAAACTAATCAGGCCTATCTTGCCGAAGGACTCATTTGTCCGCTTAGAGTACCTGAGCTAACCTTTGGCAAAATTTCTTTCTCGACTGCTTCAAAAAAGTTCACCAGGTTTTAAGGTTGCAAAGGCCGATTAAGCAGGAAAGCTGCTGTAAGTGAGGAAATGAACATATATTGCGTAATCTTAAACGAATGGAAGTGGGAATATGTGGCAAGAGTTTAAGAAGTTTGCTCTGCGAGGCAACGTTATTGACTTGGCCGTAGGCGTAATTGTCGGCGGTGCCTTCGGTAAGATTACCACCTCGATGGTGAATGACATAATTATGCCGCTTTTGGGGCTTGTCGTCGGCAGGATCGACTTAACGTCGTTGAAACTAGTCTTGCGGCCCGGCACTGAAGTGACAAAAGAGCTGGCAGTCACTTACGGTGTGTTTTTGCAGAACACGCTGGATTTTTTAATTATTTCTTTTAGTATCTTTATCGCCATTCGGGCCATTAATAAGTTGAAGGCGGTAGAAGGGCCGCCGCCAACGCCGCCTGCACCTCCGGAGCCGCCAAAAGAAGAAAAACTGCTGACGGAAATCAGGGATCTTTTGAAAGAACAGGCGAAGTAAAAATAGGGCGAGGGCCCCGTGTAAGAAAACAACCTAGCGGGATCGCACAGATCCCGTTAGGTTCTTTGCCGTAAGGCGGGTTTTTTTGCCGCTTGGTGTTTTCCCCAAGCCCGGGAAAGTCTCTAAAAGCTGTTTTCCCTTTTCAACTATGATACAATGTGAAGGGCAGGAAAAGTTACCCCGATCGGGAAATCAAATTGTACCGGTAAACAGAGACGGAGCAAGAATCGGGTTTGGAAATAACTATGGGCGAAGATTCTGGGAGGTAAATAAATTGGATGTACGCAAGAAAGCTGAACAGTTGGCAGACGCTATTTTAAACAGCCCGGAGTACAAAAAGATGATTGAGGCTCGCGACAAGGTGCAGGAGCACCAAGCCGCGCAGATGATGCTGCGGGATTTTCAAAGGAAACAAGAAGAACTGCACAAACAGCAGATGGAAGGGACACCCATAACGCCTCAGCAGGAGGAAGAGCTGCAGCAGTTGTTGAAGATAATTTCCGTCAACCCCTACATCCGCGATTTGTTCGAGGCGGAGTTTGTCTTCAGCGGTTTGATGATGGAGATTAACGATATCTTGGCTTCGGTTTTGGACTTGAAAGATGAAGACGAAGGAGACAATGGAGAATCCAAGATCGAAGTACCCAAGAAGAAAATCCTCATTCCCGGCGAAGATATTTAAAGGCAGCCTGCTTAAATGGTTTTCTCCGCGGCTGTTAATATTTTTGGGTGGTGTTTATGGTAGAATTGAGAATTGGTACTGCGGGGATCCCCGTTTCGGCGAAACCCCGCAGCAGCCTCAATGGTATTAAGCGCCTCAATGAATTAGGCTTAAACCATATGGAACTGGAATTTGTGCGCGGAGTGAGAATGGGCGAAAAAACGGCTTTGGCGATCCGAGAGGCAGCAGAAAAAAACGATGTTTCTCTAACGGTGCATGCACCGTATTACATTAACTTAAATTCCAAAGAGCCGGAGAAAATTGAAGCAAGTAAAGAGCGCATTTTGCAAGCGGCCCGCATCGGCGAAATGGCCGGGGCAAAAAGCGTTACCTTCCATCCCGCCTATTACCACGAAGACGATCCGGAAGATGTTTATCGGCAGGTGGTACGAGAGATTGGCTGTATGTTGGAAGTGATGGCAAAAGAGAATTTGAAGATCCGCCTCAGCCCCGAGACCACCGGCTCCCTTTCCCAGTTTGGGACTTTAGAGGAATTAGTCCGCTTAGGCGAAAAGCTGCCCGGGGTTTACCCCTGCGTTGACTTTGCCCACTTATACGCGAGGAGTATCGGTGAATTTAACAGCTACGAAGATTTTACCCAAGCCCTGCAGTTAATTCAGGATAAATTCGGCGAAGACGCTTTAAAGGCCATGCACATTCACCTTTCGGGCATTGAGTACGGGCCAAGGGGAGAGCGCAACCATCTGCCTTTAGTCGAGACAGAGTTTGATTACAAAGCAGTTTTGAAGGCTTTGGTAGACTTCGAAGTTGGCGGCTGGCTTACTTGTGAAAGCCCGATCCTGGAAGAAGACGCCCTCACTTTTCAAAAAATTTACAGGGAACTTAAACATACAAAACAGGAGGAAATGATGGGATGAAACGCGTTTATCTGAATAAAATCGGTGATCATGTGGGTGAAGAAGTTGAGATCCGCGGCTGGCTTTATAACAAGCGGTCCAGCGGCAGGATCCAGTTTTTAATCATCCGGGACGGCACAGATTTGATCCAGGGCGTTTTAGTTAAAAATGACGTGCCCGAAGAGGTTTTTGAAGCAGCCCACAGCCTAACCCAAGAATCATCTGTCATTGTCAGAGGTATTGCCCGATCAGATGAACGGGCACCCACGGGCTTTGAACTTGCCATTACCGATTTAGAGATTGTTCAAATCGCCGAGGAATATCCGATTACGCCAAAGGAACACGGCGTCGAGTACTTAATGAACCACCGCCACCTCTGGCTTCGTTCGGAGAAACAGCGGGCCGTGATGCTGATCAGAAATGAAATGATTAAGCTCTCCAGGCAGTTTTACGATGACCGAGACTTTGTTTTAATAGACTCGCCTATCTTAACGCCTGCAGCCGTTGAGGGTACTACGACGCTTTTTGAAACAGACTATTTCGACAGCAAAGCTTACCTTTCCCAAAGCGGGCAGCTTTATTTGGAAGCCGCTATTATGGCTTTTGGGAAAGTTTACTGCTTTGGGCCTACCTTTAGGGCGGAGAAGTCTAAAACCCGCCGGCATTTGATGGAATTTTGGATGATCGAGCCGGAAGTAGCCTTTGCTGATATGGATGACAATATGGAGCTGCAGGAAGAATACGTGAGTTTCCTGGTACAGGGGGTGCTGCGAAACAGAAGAAGAGAATTAGAAGTGCTGGAGCGCGACATCGCCCGATTGGAAAACGTGACCGCACCGTTTCCCAGGATCTCTTATGATGAGGCTGTTGAACTTTTGCAAAAAAGCGGCTCCGACATTCAGTGGGGCGAAGATCTGGGCGGCGCCGATGAAACCATTATCGCCAGGGAGTTTGACCGGCCGGTTTTTGTGCACCGCTACCCTACGGGAATAAAAGCCTTTTATATGAAGCCCGATCCTGAGCGGCCGGAAGTGGTTTTGGGCAGTGACTTGTTGGCTCCGGAAGGATACGGCGAAATCATCGGCGGCGGCGAGCGTATTGCTGATCCCGATCTTTTAAGGCGGAGGATCGAAGAACACTCCCTACCGGCGGAAAACTATGCCTGGTATGTGGATTTGCGCAGATATGGCACGGTCCCCCATTCGGGCTTCGGCATGGGTTTAGAGCGCGCGGTTGCCTGGGTTTGCGGCCTTGGCCACCTGCGGGAAGCCATTCCTTTCCCCCGTTTGATTAACCGAATTTATCCATAAACGCTTCACCTGGTACCAAAAAAAATGAATAACACGCCCAAAGCGGTCAGCGCTAACCTCTGCCAAGAAAGTTGGCTGCTGAGCCCGATCAGGCCGATAAAGCCCACCAAAGTAAGGACAATGGGGCCGATCAAGCCTAAGACGGCGTTGATTTTTAAGGCAATGCCTACGCTTTCAAACTTCAACATGAATAATGCGGCAGTTATTTCCAAAGTGCCGGCAATAAGGCGCAGCAGTGCCATAGTGACCAAAATCCTTAGTTCAGTTTGCATCAAAAAATCACTCCGTTTCACGTCTTATAAAACTCAATGTTGGGAGGAGAAGAATTGTGTTTAAGAATTTAAAGCAAGCAGATCCCCAGATCATGGAAGTGGTGCAAAAAGAGATTAAGCGCCAGAATGAAAATTTGGAACTGATCGCTTCCGAGAACTTTGTCAGCTTAGCGGTATTGGAGGCGATGGGCAGCCAGCTTACCAATAAATATGCGGAAGGCTACCCCGGTAGACGTTATTATGGGGGATGCGAGCATGTTGATGTCGCTGAAAACCTGGCCAGGGACAGGGCTAAAGAACTTTTTGGAGCAGAACACGTTAACGTCCAGCCCCATTCCGGTTCCCAGGCGAACCAGGCTGTTTTCTTCGCTGTCTTAAAGCCCGGTGATTGCGTCTTGGGGATGGATCTGACCCACGGCGGCCATTTAACGCACGGCAGCCCCGTCAACCTTTCCGGTTCTTGGTTTAATGTAGTCCATTACGGTGTGCGGGAAGATTCCGAAACGCTCGATTATGACCAGGCAAGGGAACTTGCCAGAAAGCATCGGCCCAAAATGATTATTGCCGGCGGCTCCGCTTACCCCAGGCAGATAGATTTTGCCGCTTTTAGGGAAATTGCCGATGAAGTGGGGGCAATCTTAATGGTGGATATGGCACACTTTGCAGGCCTGGTTGCCGCGGGAGTGCACCCGAGCCCCTGCCCTTATGCGGACTTCGTTACAACTACCACCCACAAGACCCTGAGAGGGCCCAGGGGCGGGATGATTTTAACAACGAAGGAAAATGCCCGCCTAATCGATAAAGCGGTCTTCCCGGGTCTCCAGGGCGGCCCACTGATGCATGTCATTGCGGCCAAAGCTGTCGCATTCTTAGAGGCACTGCAGCCGGACTTTAAAGACTATCAAAAGTCTGTTATAGAGAATGCGCAAACCTTAGGCAAAGCGCTACAGGAACAGGGCTTTCCGTTGATTTCCGGCGGTACGGACACTCATCTGTTGTTGGTGAATGTCAAGGCCAAAGGCTTAACGGGCAAAGATGCGGAAGAAATGTTGGATGAAGTAGGTATCACTGTTAACAAGAATACGATTCCCTTCGAGAAAGAAAGCCCGTTTGTGACAAGCGGTATCCGCCTAGGCACGCCCGCTTTAACTACAAGGGGCATGGGCACTAAGGAAATGGAGATTATCGCTGATCTGATCGTCCAAACGTTAACTAAGGGGCGGGAGAGCTTCCCCGAAGTTAAAAAACAGGTACAAGAGTTGACCACCCGCTTTCCTCTTTACCAAGAAATGAAGTAAAGGCAGCGGAGGGAATTTTGTGCCTTCTTTAGCGAGCACTCCGGAAACAAAAAAAGCAATGCGCCTGAATACCGTTGAAGGTGCCTTTGCGGTAGCGGCGGAAAATTTGGCGGCTCCATACCTAAATCTTTTTGCTTTGGGGTTGGGCGCAACCCCTTCCCAGATAGGCATGCTGGCCGCCTTCCCCAACTTTTTAGGCAATATCCTGCAGATCCCCGCAGGGCTCTTGGCGGAAAAGATGGCGGATAAACGCATTCTGCCGGCAGTAGGAGGCTTTTTAGCGCGCATTTCCTGGCTGGCCCTTGCTTTTATACCTTTTCTTTTTCCGGCCGAAAATAGGGTTCTAGCCGTAATTGTTTTGGCTTCGCTGCGGGTTACCGCGGCCAATATCGGAGTGCCCGCCTGGACGGCCCTGCAGGCGGTTTTAATACCCCGTTCCATCCGGGGCAGGTATTACGCCAACCGCAATGTGGTTTTGAACATCTGCGCTCTGCTGGCGACCTTTGCCGCGGGGTTTTTACTGCGGGGCGGCTTTCCCCGCAATTATCAAACCATTTTCGGCTGGGCAGCGGTTTTGGGCGCCGCCTCGACTGTTTTATTCCTTTTGATCCCTTTTCAGCAGGAAAAAAGGGAAAAGGCCGCACTGAGGCGCCCTTTTTTCCGGCGCGTTAAGGTGTTTTGGGAAAGCGTGAAAGAACACCGGGATTTTGCCAGCTACGCCAAAAGCTCTTTGATTCTTAACTTCGGTGTGTATTTGGCCAGCTCCTTATTTGTCGTCCATTTTATCGATACAATGGGAGGCGCGGCCGGTTCCTGGGCTGTTTTTGTCGCGGTCAATTTAGGTACTCAAATTGTAATTCAGCGGTATTGGGGCAGGCTTGCCGATCTCTTCGGCCAAAAAAGCGTAATGAGCATCTCAGGGATAGGTATCGTTTTGATCCCCCTGCTGTGGGCTGTGGCCCCTTCTGTGTGGTTTCCTATAATCATCCAAATTGTAAATGGCATCGGCTGGGGAGGCTATAATCTGGCGGCATTTAATTTGCTGCTGGAAATCACCCCTGACGAGAACCGCTCGCTTTACGTGGGCGTTTACAACACCTTAATGGGGCTGGCGATTTCTTTAAGCCCCTTAATCGGCGGTTTTGCCGCAGAGGCTTTGGGCCTGCGTCCGGTCTTTATCGCTTCCGGCGTTTTGCGGGCCTTGGGTTTATTTATCTTTCATCGGACCGTCAGCGGCACGGCAAGCGGGCAGATTACCTTAAGCGATCTTCTCGCCCGGAAAAAGACACTGGGCCACTAAACCCCATACACGCATTTCAGCAGAATAATTTTTTGACAAGCTTGATCGCGGCCGGAATATGTATTATAATCGGGAGCAAGTATCCAATGATGATGGAGTCCACTCAACAGGTTCCGTCTTAGAGAGCCGGTGGCAGGTGCAAATCGGCCGGAAGCGTTGAGGTTTCCAACTCCGGAGTTGCCGCAAATGACAAATTGAGGTGAACTACAAAAGCTTTGTTACTAACTTTTGTAGTTAATCAGGGTGGCAACGCGGGAAGTTCTCGTCCCTGGCTGTTTAGGACAGTGGGCGAGTTTTTTATTTCTTCTAAAGGGGATAATGATCATGTTGGATTTAAGATTTGTCAGGCAGAATCCGGAAAAAGTAAGGGAAGCTTTGGAAAAACGAGGCGAAGAAGCCTCCTTGGATGAACTTTTGGACTTGGATAAAAGGCGCCGGGCTTTGTTAACCGATGTGGAGAAGTTAAAGGCAACGCGCAATGAAGTCTCAGGCCAAGTAGCACAGCTGAAAAGGGAAGGCAAGGAAGCCCAGCATTTGATCGAGAAAATGCGGGAAGTTTCGCAAAAGATTAAAGATTTTGATGATGAGCTGCGCACTGTAGGCGTTAAGATGGAAGAGGCTCTTTTGGGGATTCCGAACATACCTCACGAATCCGTTAACGTTGGCTCGGGTGATCAGGACAACAAAGAGATCCGCCGCTGGGGTGAACTGCCCGAGTTTGATTTTGAGCTCCTCCCCCATTGGGATTTGGGAGTAAACCTTGACATTTTCGATTTCGAGCGGGCAGGCAAAGTAACCGGTTCAAGATTTTACTTTCTCAAAGGCGAAGGGGCCCGCTTGGAGCGCGCGCTGATTAACTTCATGCTCGATCTTCATATTGAAAGACACGGCTACAAGGAGGTTTTCCCGCCCTTTATCGTCAACGAGGCCAGTGCCATAGGTACGGGGCAGCTGCCAAAATTCGGCCAAGATATGTTTAAACTGGAAGGTTTAAATTATTATCTGATTCCCACAGCGGAAGTCCCCGTAACTAACCTCTACAGGGATGAAATCCTCAGCGCAGAGGACCTGCCCATCTATCACGTGGCTTATTCGGCCTGTTTTCGCTCGGAAGCCGGTTCAGCCGGTAGGGATACGCGGGGCATGATCCGGGTGCACCAGTTCAACAAAGTTGAGCTGGTAAAGTTTACCTTACCGGAGGACTCATACGCTGAATTGGAGAGTTTGACCAACAATGCTGAGGCCGTTTTGCAAGAATTGGGCCTGCCTTATCGGATTGTCCAAATCTGTACGGGAGATCTGGGATTTTCTTCGGCTAAAACCTATGATCCGGAGGTCTGGATGCCCAGTTACGGGCGCTATGTGGAAATATCCTCCTGCAGTAACTTTGAAGCCTTTCAAGCCAGGCGGGCAAACATCAGGTTCCGCCGGCACGAAGGGGCCAGGCCTGAGTTCGTTCACACCTTAAATGGTTCGGGAATCGCTGTGGGGCGCTGCTTGGCCGCTTTGGTCGAAAACTATCAGCAGGCGGACGGAAGTATTTTGATCCCTAAGGCTCTCCGGCCTTACATGGGGGGCAAAGAGCGCATCAGTAAAGAAAAATAGACACTTGTTAAGTAGCCCAAATTACGATATAATGTAGCAAGCCAGTGTTTCGGAAGGGTGCCAGAGCGGACGAATGGAGCGGTCTTGAAAACCGTCGAGGGTTTGCGCCCTCCGTGGGTTCGAATCCCACCCCTTCCGCCAGCTTTTACGGCTAATTCCAGCGGAAGTGGTCGCGCATGAAATTTAACGGCAGGACAAAAGGTGATCTTATTCTAATCGTGGCACTGGTTGTCTTCGGCCTGGGAGCCCTGGTCTACAATCACGTGGTTGTTCCCCGCAGGGGACAGGCCAGTAGGGTGATCGTGGAAATAGAGGGGGAGGTTGTGCAGGAGTTGAGCCTTTTGCGCGACACCGAAGGCATTCGCTTTAACAGCGGCCGCGGTTATAATGTTGTAGAGATTAAAGACGGCAGGGTGAGGATTTCCGAAGCCAACTGCCCGGATAAATTATGTGTCAATACCGGTTGGCGGGAGCATGTCGGACAGGTTATCGTCTGCCTGCCCCACCACTTTGTCATAAAAATAGAAGGAAATGCTGACTCCCAATCCGGGATAGACAGTTATGCCTATTAAGTAAAAAAGGGGTGATTTTGTGATCAAACAAAAAATTCTAATTGTAGACGACGAAGTATCAATTCAGGAGTTAATTCGTTTTAACCTAGAGCAGGCCGGCTTCGAAACAGAAGTAGCCGGAGACGGGATCGCAGCCGTTGAAATGTTTGAATCTTATCGGCCGGATCTAATCGTTTTGGACTTGATGCTGCCGGGGAAAGATGGCTATGATGTGTGCAAGGAAATCCGGCGGACCAGCAATGTGCCCATTATCATGCTGACAGCTAAAGAAACGGAACTGGAACGAGTGCTCGGCTTGGAGCTCGGTGCTGATGATTATATCACTAAGCCGTTCAGCCCACTGGAACTGGTGGCACGCATTAAGGCTGTTTTACGCCGGGCCAGCACGCAGGAAACACACGATGAAAACGAATACAGAGTGGGCAACATCTTTTTACAGGTAGATACCCGCGAAGTCAAAGTCCAGGGAGATAATGTGGATTTAACGCGTAAGGAATTTGATCTGCTGCATATCTTTATGCAGGAGGTTGGGAAAGTTCTTACCCGGGAAGTGTTACTTCAAAAGGTTTGGGGCTATGAATATGAGGGTGAAACCCGAACGGTGGATGTACATATCCGCCACCTCCGCCGCAAGCTCGGCCCGGAAGGGGAAGCGAGGATAGAGACTATTCATGGGGTGGGGTACAAACTGAGGGGGAACTAGCTTGAACAGACGAAAGTTCCATAAATCGCTGCTTTTCAAGTTAACATCTTTAGCTCTTGTGGTAACCTTGCTTTCTGTGGGGGTTACCACCTTTTTTGTGGCAAGGTTCGCACATAACACCCTGGTGGAAAGGGTCAAAACGGATCTTATTTCCGATGCTCAAATTATCCGCATTGCTCTGCGGGAGGCCTTTTATCACGGCCTGTTTGAACCTGGGGATCTGCAGCCTGAAATCGCCGTCTTGAGTGAAGAAAGTGACCGCATGCTTAGGATTACCGACTCCCAAGGTGCAATTGTGGCAGACACTATCAGCCCGGGAACGGCCGAGGCCGATTTAGTGTTGGTTACCATTCCTTTGGACGAAGAGGGTTTCGTTTTGGATGTGGCTGTTAAAGCTGATGAGGTCACGGGTATGCTTGCAAGCCTACTGCACGGCTCTGTGCTGATCGGCCTGGTGGTTGCGGTAGCGGCATTTTTTATCGCCTATCTTTTAAACAAAGTAATCACCAATCCTATTCAAGATCTGCTTTATGTGGTGCGCCGGCTGCAGCAGCGGGAATTCGGGCGCCGAGTTTTAGTGCGCAGCGATGATGAAGTGGGCCAGCTGGGCCGGGCCTTTAATGAACTTTCCGAGACTTTAGAGGAACTTTTCTTTGCCATAAGTGATCGCGAGGGTAAGCTGGATGCTATTCTTTCCAGCATGGATGATGCGGTCTTGGCCGTGAATATGCGCCGCGAAGTTATTTTGGCCAATAGGGCGGTTGCCGATATCTTTACCATTGATCCGGAGGAAATAATTGGGGGCAATGTTTTTGAAGCTACTCGCAACAAGGAATTATCCCGCCTGCTCGGTGAAACAATGGACACCAAGCAGTCGCTCATTAAGGAAATACGCCTGCGGCCGGGCAGCGAACGCACTTTGGCCGTGACCAGCAGCTTTTTGGAAGATGAAAACGGCAACAGCCTGGGGGCAGTTGCCGTGATGAGGGACATTACATCTCTGCGCCATTTAGAGCAGATGCGGCAGGAATTTGTGGCGAACGTGTCTCACGAATTAAGGACGCCTTTAACATCCATTAAAGGGTTCGTGGAGACCATTTTAAGCGGCAGTGTGGACGATGAAGAAGTGGCGAAGCGGTTTTTAACCATTATTAACGATGAAACGGACCGCATGATTGCACTGATTAATGATCTTTTAGACCTTTCCCGCATTGAAGGCGGTAAGCAGCCCTTTAAGAAAACAGCTGTGGACATGAAGAAAGTTTTTGACGATACGATCATGATTCTGCAGAGCAAAGCCAAGGATAAAAATATTGTTTTAGAGAACAATATTTACGATCCCGCTGTTGTGGAAGGTGATGAGAAGCTTTTAAGGCAGGTGGCCATTAATTTAGTGGATAACGGCGTAAAGTATACGCCGGAGGGCGGCAAGGTGTGGGTAGAGGCGGAACAGGGCCTCGATAATGTGGAATTTATTATAAATGATACGGGCTTGGGAATCCCCAGAGAACACCTCGAGCGCATTTTCGAGCGCTTTTACCGCATTGACAAGGGCAGGGCGCGCCATATGGGCGGCACCGGTTTAGGGCTTTCCATCACTAAACACATTGTGGAAAAGCATAAAGGCACCATTGCCGTAGAAAGCCGCCCGGGTAAAGGTACCAAAATGAGGCTCACTTTAAAGAAAATTGGTTAAGCTGCCTAGAAAAGGCCGGCAAATCTACTGCCGGGATCTAAAAAACGAAGCCCACTCTATTGACAATACACACATTTTTATGATAAACTAGCATTCGGCAACAAGAACTTCGGGAAGGGTGCTTGAGTGGCCGAAAAGAGCCGCCTGCTAAGCGGTTGAGGGCTTAGTCGTCCTCCGAGGGTTCAAATCCCTCCCCTTCCGCCATTAAATTAATCGTGCGCCCGTAGCTCAGCTGGATAGAGTGTCTGACTACGAATCAGAAGGCCTCAGGTTCGAATCCTGACGGGCGCGCCATACATAAACAAGGACTGCAACGAGGGTTGCGGTCTTTTTTGATTTCACGATTAGTTCCCTTTTCCCCCATTTTGGTGCTTGTTTGGTGCTTATGACTGAAATTTAGCCTGTCGTTGATTCAAAAAGTGAACACTTCTTGGAAAGAAAAACCCGAGCTTAGTTGCCCGGGTCTTTTTATCTTATGGCTCTGACTTCGGCTAGTTTTTTCGTTTCTTCCTCGCCGAGGATCACACTGTCAAACTTGTCGAAAGTCTGGGCAGCCTTGGCCTCGGCCGCTGCAATCGCATGTGCATAAATGTTGGCAGTGGTACTCGGCTGAGCATGCCCCAACTGTTTGGACACGGCCACCAACGGGACACCATCTGCTATCATCAATGAGGCATACGTGTGGCGCAATCCATGCAATGTTACCTTGGGCAGTCCCGAACGCTTGATGAACTTGCGAAACCAGGTAGTAATCGAATCGGGCATCAAAGGAGCCCCGTCATCGGACGTGAACACCCTTCCATCCTGGTCCTTCCACGCATCTCCAAAGGCTTCTTTCTGCTCTTCCTGCCACAATTTGTAGTCGTGAAGAAGTAAGAAGGCTACTCGGGATAGTTTCAGTGGTCGACTGGATTTCCTCGTCTTGGGGGTGTCGGTAAAGATCCCCTCACCTGGAACATAATTACCGGTTTGCTGAATCGTTATTGTGCAATCGGCAAAGTTCACGTCCTCCCAACGAAGCCCGGCCAATTCGCCTCTGCGCAATCCAGACAAAACAGCAAAACTGATTAGAGTACGCCATTTTACTGGTTCGTCTTTGAGCAGCTCAAAAAGGCGCTTAACATCTTGCTCATCAAGGTAATTTGCCTGTCGCCCTGCTATGCTCGGGAGTTCAACAAGAGTTGCAGGGTTCTTGTCAATATAGCCCCACTTAACAGCTCTTGACAGTACTGCAGAGAGCACTCGGTGAAAGCAATGGATCGTTCCTGCAGAAAGAGGACTAGGGTCCTTAATTACCTCAAATAAAGTCTCGAACCTCTCTTGAAGAGTTTCAGCAACCTGTTCTGCACACTCGCGAGAGATGTTCTTACCTCGAACTAGTTGGCTAGGAATCCAGGTTGAGACACCTGCACTATCCGCTAATGCCGCGAATGTCACTCCCCTGTCTTCGAGCAACTTTCTAAAATCAACCTTTGGGGCAGCTAGTTGGCGCTTGCGGATACCTTCCTCCTGCAGATTTGAGTAAAAGGCTGCAATATGTCCCGGTTTTAGCTCTGAGAGCTTAACGTGGCCTAAGGCTTGGTTAACGGTTTCCATTTTAGCGGAAAGTCCGTTCCTGAGGTGTGACAGTGCCGTTATTATCGTATGTGTGTTTGTTCCTGCCGTAGCGGGTCTCAAGTATATGGGGGAAGGTTCTTATTCTCCCTACGGGTGATCAAGGGTGTTTTGGTAGGAGGAAGTACCGTTTTGGTGGTGAAATATTAATACTATTATCTGGAGAAAATTCATCAAAGTGGGATGGGTGGTGTTACCAATGAGGGACATTGATGTGAGGCGTGTGCTTTGTTGCCAATTGGTGGCGATGCACAAAAATGATCCCCAGACCCTCATCGTAGAAGAACTTGGCATAAGGCAAGGGGCTGCACGTGTAGATGTGGCAGTTGTGAACGGTTCTCTTCACGGTTACGAGATTAAGTCAGCCAGAGACACACTCGAACGCTTGCCCAAGCAGTCGGAGCTTTATTCGAGTGTGTTTGATACCATAACATTGGTTACTGCTGAAAACCATCTGGATGGGGCCTTAAGTGTGATTCCCGATTGGTGGGGTATTGTTCTGGCAAGAAAAGAACGTAAAACGCTAAAGCTATCGCTTGTTAGAGAAACGAAGCCAAA
>JBHGWS010000062.1:0-19303 GCA_041936745.1 Candidatus Darwinibacter acetoxidans | reverse complement strand
CCAACCACCTAAATCCACTCTTTAAGGCGTGGAAGGGGGGAGCGGCGGTGTTTACTGCCCAGGCAGTCAACGAAGGTAATTTCGTGCGCATAGGGGAAGTTATCAGGCCGCCTGATCGGTGCCGGCAACTTTTATGTTTGTTGTTCCTTTTTATCATACTGCTTTTGCTGCAGCCTTGTTACAAACCATGTGCTGCAAAGGAGGATCGCCATGGCTACTATTAGATGCCCCGGCTGCGGCCGGACAGAGAAGGTTTTCGGCATCGAGGGCCGCTACCTTGTTAAATGCGGTGAGTGTCAACAAGAATTTGTTGCTTATATTCTGAAACACAAACCGCTTATGCCCGTTGATCTTGCCTGTCCGCAGTGCAATGCCGCGGAGTCTTTTCTTTTCAGCGGCCCCGGTACACTGAAAGTCACCTGCGGTAAGTGCGGCAGGGAATTTCTTTTTTCCAAAAACAAGGATAGTTGTTAAGTTGAGGTGGTTTTGTGGTTTCCCGGCTTAAATCTTCTTTGGCTCTGAATACCCTTGTCAAGGTCCCATATTACGCCCGCCTGTCCAAGCGGCATCCCTTCGAGCTTTTATTTTTCTCTCCCCGGGGCATAAATTGGCAGATGGGCCTGATAAACGGGCTGCGGCTCAAAGGCGGGCGGTGGGAAAGAGGAAATTATTTGTTCCCCCTCACAGTCTACAACCGCTGCTATCCCGATAGCGGTAAAACACTTCTCGGGCTTAGTGAGCTGTTGGGGGAAAAAAAGGTCTTTAATTCCCTCACCCAGTTTGATAAATGGCAGGTTTACCGCGCTTTAAAGCGCCACAGCACACTCAGTGCCTACCTGCCTAAGACCTACTGCTACGACAACGGCCCTTGTTTAATGAGAATTCTCAGCAGGCACAGGGCCGTGATTTTAAAACCGCGCCTTGGCTTTGGCGGGCGGGGTGTTTTTTTGGTTTCAAAGATTTCAGCGGAGTTATTTAAAGTTCAGTCCCACCTGATCCGAAACCCGCTTCTCATTACGGGCGAAAAGTTCGCCTCTCTTTTATTTTCGCTGTCTGCCCCGCCCGCCCGGTTTATTGCCCAAGAATACATTAAAAGCCTGCAAAGGAACAACACCAACTTTGATGTGCGGCTTCTTGTGCAGAAAGATTATCGGGGTGAATGGCGGGCCGAGGCCGCCCTCAGCAGGGTCTGCCGGGCGGGCGGCCTTTTAACAAATGACTACCGGCAAATAGTTGAACCGCTGCAGGTGATTGAGGGGCCCCTGCTGGAGCGGCTCGAAGTTTTAAGCTGCCTTACCGCAGAGCAGCTGGCCGGGCATTTTACAAGCTTGGGTGAAATCGGCGTGGATTTTTTAATAGGGGAAGACGGCAGGCCCTGGCTTTTAGAAGTAAACGGCAAGCCGGACAAATCACTGTTTTGGCAGCTCAAGCAGGGTGATGTTTTAGAGCGCATCTATTTAAACCCACTCGCTTATCAGAAATTCCTGCAGGGGATATAAAAGGGCGGGGCTGGCGTAGCTTATTCTTAAAAGCAGCCTAAGCAGAACACAAACAGAAGCAGGAGCAGAATCAAAACGGCCAGCAGGGGATCAATTTGGCAGGGGCACGGTTTTCCCATCTTTTTCACTCTCCTTTGGATAATAAATCTCCCAGGCCTAACCGGGCGCTTAAAATGCGTAAAAGTTCCGGTTCGTTTAAAAGCGCTGCCAAAGCGGAATCTTCACTCGGTGGTTTTTCCGTAAGCAGCGAGAAAAGCAAAGAGATAATCGGCAGTAGATCCGCCAAAGCGGAGCCGCCGCTGCCGTTGTCATAAGCTAAGTTTCCCATTTCACTCCACCCCCCCTGCTTTATGATATGCAGAGAATGGGGCGGCGGCTTAGGCTGCTGTTCCTATCTTTGCCCTTGTCGCAGGAAAAGAGGCGGTTGTGGCGAATTTATGGGCCTAAGAGGGGGAGATGCATATGCTTATCGGAATTATCGGCGACACGCACGGCAGTGTGCCCGCTTGGCAGGCCTGCCTGGAGGGCCCTTTTAAAAACGCGGACAAGATCTTGCATGTGGGCGATGTGCTCTACCACGGGGCCCGCAATCCCTTACCTCCCGGCTATAACCCCAAGGAACTGGCGGAATTGATAAATCAATGCCCGCTGCCGATTTTAGCGGCAAAAGGCAACTGCGACAGCGAAGTCGATCAAATGGTTTTAGATATTGCCCTCCAGGCCCCTTATTTTCTCAGCGAGCTGCCGCAGGGACGCGTTTTAGTCACCCACGGCCATATTTACGGTGAAGACATGGTTGACAAAATGGCCGGCCGATTTAAGATAAAAATTTGGCTCAGCGGTCATACCCATATTCCCCGTTTAGAAAAGCGGCGGGGCTGTATCTTCCTCAACCCGGGCAGCCCTGCTTTGCCGAAAGGAAAAAAAGCAAGGCGGAGTGCCGCCCTGCTCAGTTTGGCAGATATTAAGTTGATCGATTTGGACTCCGGGGAGGTTTATGCTTCTTTGGCCCTTTAAAAGCCCAATTTTTTGGTCTGCCGCCGCCAATAAGCGCGGAAGATCGGGCTGCCCTTAATTTTAGGCGGATTGGCTTTGTTTTTCTCAATTGTGCTTTTAACAAGCTCTTGCTCTTTGGCCCAGGCCTTAGCCATAATTTCTTTCAGTTTTGTTTCAGACGGTTGATCGTTAAGGGCACTGACGGCCGCCAGTGCCGCCCCTTCAATTTCTTTTGCTTTCCGGCGGTATTCCTCTAAGTTGAGCACCCTGTTTTCCAGAATCAGGCGGTGCAGTTTTTCCCGCTCCAGCCAAAAAGCCAAGGCTTCTTTTTCTTCGCTTTCCCGGAAGACGTACTCTTTTTGGGAAAACCAATATGGTTTAAAGACGGAGATGCAGGGGGTGGAGCTGCCCGTCAGCCAGTAAGTTTGTAAGTTTTCGCCCAGGGAAGCTGCGTAGCTGCCCGTGCAGTGATCACCGATTAGAAAGCCGCCGTGCATGCAGACGCTTGTCAGGCTCGCCTTTTGAAAAGGGCGGTCTTTGATCTTTTCCGAGTGGGAGCGAAGGATTTTAAACATCGTTTCCACCGTGATGTCCCCTTTTTCCCGCTCCAGCCCATTGAGGCAGGCTCGGCGGCGCTGGGCCGCGCCGCTGGCTCTGGAATAGAGGCGGTTGGAGAAACAGCGGGCGAAATGAAAATCATCCCGGGAGCGGCACCACCCGCGCCCCGTGGCGTAGTCGATGACTTTTGGGTGGGCAAAGTCAAAATCATTCCCCAAGGTCAGCCTATTGGAGATGCAGTAAATATCTTTAACCTCCTTGGCAACCCAGTAAGGGCCGGCCGTTTCTAAAACGTAGGCGGAATTTTTATCGGCCAGCAAAAAAGAGTTATGGTAGACAAATTTTTTCTCATAGCCGCAGTTACCCCCTTGGCCGTACCTTGCTAAAAGCTCTGTGATCAAATGCAGGGCTTCTTTACTTGTTTGACAGCGCTCCAAAGCCAGCCTGAGCAGGTCCATGCCTAAAAGGGCCGGCGGGCCCTGCTTGACTTTGGTAAAGACCGCTTCGTTGCCAATATTTAAACCAAACTCGTTGGCACCCATTTCCGCACCCCACAGCCACGAAGGCTTTAGAAGCAGGACTTCGTAGGTTTCCCGGGCCTGATCGATCTCCACGTAAGTACACCGGAGTTTGGAGCCCTTGGGGTAAGTTTTCCGGGGCACATGAATCATTAAATGAGGTTCATTGGGCTGGCGGTCACTGTTTTTGGCGAAAATTACATCGCCGTTGCGCGTGGCACTGCCCAATGCTACTAAGGTATCACACATGGTTCGGCCTCCTAGACAAGGTTTGTTACAATGTTCCCCACCGGCCAATCTTTTTCCTTTTTCCGGGCTAATATTGCCTGCAATTTGCCATCAATTCTCAAGTGGGGGCCTTTTGCAAAAGTTGAATAACAAGGTACATTGTGGTATAAATATAACGATGGGGTGCGGGAAGGAGTAGATGGAATGGCCATAGTTGAAATGGAAAACGTCAAGAAAATTTACACTTTGGGTAAAACAGAGGTACATGCCTTAAGAGGCGTCAGTTTCAGCATAGAAAAAGGTGAATTTGCCTCGATCATCGGGCCTTCCGGTTCAGGTAAATCAACTATTTTAAACTTAATCGGCTGCATCGATCAGCCCACGGAAGGCAGAGTGATCATTAACGGTACGGCAAGCCAAGGCTTAAAAGATAAGGAGCTGACAACTTTAAGGCACGAAACATTGGGCTTCATCTTTCAATCTTTCAATTTAATCCCCGTGCTTAATGTCTACGAAAACATAGAATTCCCGCTGCTTTTAGGCAAAAACAAAATGCCTAAAAAAGAGACTCGGGAATGGATAGAATACTTAGTGGAAGCGGTGGGCTTAGAAGACCGCATTAACCATAAATCAAACGAGCTTTCCGGCGGCCAGCGCCAGCGCGTGGCCATTGCCCGGGCCTTGGTGACCAGGCCGGAAATCGTTTTGGCCGACGAACCGACGGGAAACTTGGATTCGAAGACGGGCCAGAGTATTTTAGAATTAATGAAAAAGATGAACGATGATTTAAACACCACCTTTATTTTCTCCACCCATGACGCGACGATCATGGATGTGGCTGATCATGTGGTGCGTTTATTAGATGGCCGCGTGGTTGAAGACACCAGGCTTAAGGCGGGTAAATCCGTATGAGGATACTACTGACGATAGCTTGGCGCAACATCCGGGAGAACAAGGTAAAAACCTACATCGTCGGCCTAATTATGGTGATAGGCATCATGGTTTTAGTGGTAGGCAATTCTCTCATGGATACTGCCGCCAGCGGCATTGAAAGGTATTATACGAAGAATTATACGGGGCATTTGATGGTGACGGGTTCTACCAGGGGTAAATTAACCATTTTCGGGTTTCAGGACATGACTGCCCTGGAACAAACGGTACCGCGCCTACCCGACTACGAGGAAATAGTGGCCTACGCCGAGTCACTGCCCTACGTGGCGGCGGTGAACCCCCAGGTTTCCGTGAATGCCATGGTTTCCCAAGACGATCAAATTTTAATTGCCAGCCAGCTCTTTGGCATAATCCCCGAGCGCTACCAAAACATGTTTCCCGATAATTTGGAACTACTGGCCGGGGATTTTTGGGCTGCGGGCGAAGAGGGCATCCTTTTAAACAAGTCTCTGGCGGATCACTTGGCGAGAAGGCGCAATATTGACGTTCAGCCAGGCGATAAGCTGGTTTTCACCTCCATGAGTACGCATACGGGGATGAAGATCAGGGAAATTGAGGTAAAGGGTATCTTCCGATTTAAACAATCCAATCCCCAGCTTGATATGGTTTCACTCGTGGATATCTCCAACGTACGGGCCCTAGCCGGGATGGTGGTGGGCCATGCGGCTAAAACCGATTTAACCGCAGAGGAGCAATCCTTTTTAGGGGACTTTGATCAGGACAGTATTTTCGACTCGCCGGATCTTCTTTTTGCCGAATTGGCGGTGGAGGAAGAAATCGAAGACGAAGATCACTGGCTTTTCCTTTTTGACGATGACGAGCCGAAGCCCGCGGCTTCGGAAGATATGGGGGCTTGGCAGTATTTACTGATCCGCTTGCAAGACGACAAATATTTAAAGCAGGCCCAGAGTGATTTAGGCGAGTTTTTCCGCCAAAACAACATCCCGGCTCAAGCCAGCGATTGGCTGCGGGGCGCCGGGGCATTGGCGGAGATGTCCTACGGCATTAAAAACATTTTTAACGGTGTGGTCTTGGTGATCGCCGTCGTTGCCATTATCATCATCATGAATACTTTAGTAATTGCTGTGACCGAAAGAATGGCCGAAATCGGGACAATGCGGGCCATCGGCGCCCAAAAAGGGTTTGTGCGCAAAATGATCCTTTTAGAAACCCTGCTGCTTTCAGGTATCTCCGGCCTTATTGGCATTGTTTTGGGCGGGATTGTCCTTCTAATCTTAAACATCGTGGGCCTTAAAGCAAGCAATGTCTTTTTTGAAATAGTCTTCGGAGGGCCCGTACTCAGGCCCCAACTCTCGTTATCGTCAGTGGTGCTGTCATTGGCAGTGATAGTAGTTGTGGGGGTTGTCTCCAGTACTTACCCCACCTCTCTAGTGATGCGGACTTCGCCCCTTAAGGCAATGGAAAGTTCGAGGTGATTGACGGTGTTGATAACACTTAAAATAGCGTTTCGCAACATTTCCCGCCAGAAAAAACGCAGTTTTCTTTTAGCCGGGGCTATCGCTTTCGGCATGCTGGTAATTACTTTAATGCACTCTTTGACAGGCGGCGTTGTGAGCAACATCCGGGCGAATTTTTCGCATGCCTTAGGCGGCCACGTCTTCATTATGGGCCGGGAATTCAGCGGTGAAGGCAGAATGATTAATAAAATAAGGCCGGATGAGCGTTTGGATCAGCTGCTTTTAGAAAATGAGGCCGTCATCGACGGGTTTACCAAGCGCAGCCAGGCCATGCCTTCTTTGATCTTCGGTTCCAAACAGACCATGCATTTACTTTACGGCGTCGATTTCGAAGCGGAAGACCGCCTTTTGCAGAGCCTGGTCGTAACAAAGGGGACGCTGGCCAATGTGGCTGATTTAAAGAATTCTTTAGTCCTGCCCAAACCGGTCGGTGAGCGCTTGGGCGTAGAACCGGGCGAAACGATTTTAGTTAAGCAGGAAACGCTGACGGGCCAGCAAAACGTCGGTGAGTTCGTAGTCGAGGCCTTTATTGAAGATCAAGAACAATTCGGGCTTTCCGCCGCCTATGCCAACAGGGCTTACTTAAACGAACTGATGGGGCTTGGGCCCGATGAATACCAGATGCTGAACATGTTTGTTAGCGACATGTCCCTTTTGGATGATTTTGCCCGCAGGTTCAGAGAAGGCCTGCGGTCGGCGGAAGAGAGGGCGGAAAGGCAATTTGAAGAAGTTGAAGCCACGGTCTCGATCGGCGGGGTGCCTCTCGATCCCGTCCCACAGAGAGAAGAGATCCGCCCTTGGGCCGGGACCCGCTATCAAGTAATGAGCATCAATCAAATTATGGAACCGGTGGAATTAATGGTGGGCTTTTTGAATAAAGTTGGGTCAGTGATCTTTTTAATCCTGCTTTTGGTGACTATGGTAGGTATTACGAATACTTTCCGGATGATTATGATCGAGCGGACCAGGGAAATAGGTACGATGCGGGCCTTTGGCATGCAGCAAAACCAAGTGAAACATATATTTCTCTTAGAAGCAGTCTTACTTGGGCTTTTGGGCAGTGCCGGCGGGGTTTTAATCAGCGGTGCTCTTGCCCAAATTTTAGGCAGGGTCCGTTTTATGGCCGCACCGGCAATGCAGTTCTTTTTAGACGGCGGCCGAATCACCTTTTCGTTTTCCGCCGGGAGTATTCTCTTAAATATTGCTTTGGTGGTGGCCACCAGCCTAATCGCCGCCTACCTGCCGGCGCGGGCCGCGGCTAAATTATCACCCATTAAAGCATTGAGTTCCCAAACTTAGGGGGGGTAGCATGAAAAAAATGAAGTTAATGCTCGGGGCCGTTCTTGTATTTTTTGCCCTCAGCTCAGCCGTTTTTGCCGAAGATTTTTCGGAAATGGCCGCTATTTTAGAGAAAATAGATGCTCAATCCCGCTTCGACGACACGGATTTCTCCGCGGTTATGACCATGATTGTGGAAGACCCGGAAAAAGGGATTGAAAAATTAGTTGTCCGCCAATTCCGCCGAGATGTGGGCGATCGCCTTTTGATTCTGATCCAGGAACCGACAACCCAAAGGGGCCAAGGTTACCTCTTGGAAGGTGAAAACTTATGGTTTTACGATCCTTCCAGCCGTAAATTTGCCCATACCTCTTTGAAAGAAACGTTTCAGGATTCCGATGCCCGCAACGCTGATTTCAGCCGGTGGAGCTATTCTTCCTCTTATGAAGTGGAAGGCTTTCGGGAAGATGTCTTAGGGAAATTTGATGTCTATCTTATCGATTTGAAAGCGATAGACGATACGGTACCTTTCCCTTATGCCAAGCTTTGGGTGACGCAGGATTCCAACCTGGTTTTAAAAAGCGAAGAATACAGTTTAACCAGGCGTTTGATGCGCTCCAGCCTGTTTCCGAAATATGCTAAGGTGGGCGCAGCGGTGATCCCTACCCAGCTGATCATCATCGATGAGCTGGTGGCGGGGAAAAAGACCCAGATCGCTTTAAGTGAGATTTCCATCAGTAAAATACCGGATCACGTTTTCACCAAAGCCTACATTGAACGCGTGAACCGCTAGGGAGGCAGCTAATGCGTAAAATTATCAGCCTGTTACTTGCCTTAATTGTGGGGACAAGCGGTGTGGTTTTTGCCGCCGATTTTGATTTTGACGATCTGTTTCAAGATGATCTCCTCTTTGAACTTAAGGAAGAAGAAACAGCTTTAAAACCGGAAGAGGCCTTGTTGGTGAGCGAAGGCGTGGAAGTGGGGGGCAGTTACAATTTTTCAAGCAACGCCTCCCGCATGTATTCCGAAGGCAATGATCCCAAAGACAGCTTCACAACCCGCCTGGGCGGCAGCTTATATCTGGATGCCCGGCCCGATCCCAACTTTAGGGCCTATGGTAAAGTAAGCTTAAATTACCGGGCAGGCGAAGCTGACGATCCTTTGAAATTGAAGCTGGTAGAACTTTTTTCCGATTTCAATTACAAGAACAAGGTGTTTTTCAGGGCGGGCAAGCAAAACGTTAAATGGGGCGTCGGTTATTTCTTCAGCCCCGCCGATGTAATTAATATAGGCCGGCTTGATCCCCTTAACCCGGAAGCGGAGCGGGAAGGGCCTTTGGCTTTAAAAATACATTATCCGCAAAAAAGCAACAACTACTACCTCTACCTGCTTTTTGACTCGGCCGAAAAAGTGGGGGAGGTGGCATTCGCCCCCAAAGCGGAATACGTTTTGGGCCGCTCGGAGATTGGCCTGGGCGCTTTTTATAAAAAGGATAAAGCACCGCGGGCCATGGCAACCGTTTCAACTTCTTTCGGTGACCTTTCCCTTTTTGGGGAGGCGGTTTTAAGCAGAGGTTCGGATAAACGGTTTTTAGAAGGCGGGCTGCCCGTGGAAAAAGACGATTTGTTTTTTAAAGCCACGGCGGGCGCCAGCTATAACCACAGGGATCCAAACGGGTTTTTCAATCTCTTTAGCGCCCTCCAGTATTATTACGACGGGGAAGGGACCGGATTTGGCGAAGTGATTCTCAAACCGGCGGATAAGCACAACTTGGCTGTGGCCCTCAGCTGGAATGAGATGTTAAACAGCAGGTTCTCTTTAGGCACTCTTTTAACTGCAAACCTCTCCGACAAATCGGGGCTTGTGGTCAATACTTTGTCTTTACCCTCCTTCAGTAAAATCTCGCCCAGCCTGGGCCTGAGCTTTAACTACGGAGATCAGGGCACTGAATTCGGCCTCTTGGGTAAAACCACGACCATTTTCGCCGCAGTCACTTTAGGGGCCGGTTCCTTTTAAAAAAACGCCCTTCCTTTTTTGGAAGGGCTCGTTTTTATACTTTGTGGAGTGAGATATTGATTTCAAAAGTCCCGATAGAAGTCTTAAGCGGTATTACCACCGCTTTTTCCGTAGCCATGCTTAAGGCATTTCCCGTACCCACAATGATCTGTGGGGGCGAAATGTCACAGGCCAGGCCGTTTTGGGACAGGTATGTAACCGCATTGCCGCTGATAATGTTGGCAACTTCGCCCAAGGCGGAAGTGACGAAGGCGTCCAAATCTTTCATCTCCATGCCCGACATAATCCGGACCATTTCCAGAGCCATCTCCCGGGGAAAGCTGTATAACAAAGAACCGCGCAAATCACCCGTGACGCCGATGACAATATTGGCATCGCTTACCGGCACCAGCTCTTCCACAACGCTTAAATCTCCCCTGCTTGCCTCCAAATTGAGCATGATGCGGAAGACATCGCCGGTAGCTTGGTAGAAGGGGTTTAAATATTCAACTCTCATTGGCTTCCTCCTTGGCTGCGGATGTATTCCCCGATTTTTTGATCCTCTTTGGCAACATGCATAATGAGCCAGGTCATGACTCTGGCAGCGAATTCCTGCATGGTTTCCTCATCAAATCCTTCCGCCGCGGTTTTTGCGGCAAAATTCTCAATCTCTTGTTTAAAAGCCCCATGTATTTTGGCGTGTTCTTCTAAGCCGGGGTAGCCAATTTCCCGCTGCAGTTCTTCCTCGTCGGCAAAATGAATCACAACATAGTGCTGCATAAAATCCAGTGTAGCTTCCACCTCGGCAAGGCGGCTTTCCCAGGAGCCTTCCCCTTGGATAACTTGAATAAAATTTGAGACTCGTTTAAAAAGTTCCCGGTGTTGGGTATCGATCAATTCCGAGCCCACTTTGTAGTGTTCTTTCCACATCATGCGGTTTACACCCCTTTCAGGACAACAATTTCTGTGCCTCTTGGCTATTTCCTGCCATTAAGTGTGATATAATAAGACATAAATTCAAATGGAGGCTGATGCAGTGGATTTGAAGCGTTTAATTTCCCTTTTTCTCAGTTTGTTGATTTTTGGCACATACACCGGCCCCGTTGTTTTCGGGGCAAAAAATAAGGGCTTAAATCCCATAGTTACCGTGGATATGGGCCCTTTGGGTATTATTGAGATAGAGCTCTTTCCCAAGATCGCTCCTAATACTGTCCACAATTTTATTTCCCTGATTCAACAGGGCTATTATGACGGCGTAATTTTTCACCGGGTTATACCGGGGTTTATGATTCAAGGCGGCGACCCCACGGGCACGGGCAGCGGCGGCCCGGGCTACAGCATTAAAGGGGAGTTTAAACAAAACGGTTTTGCCAATAAGTTAAAACACCAGCGGGGCGTAATTTCCATGGCCCGCACCAACGTCCCCGATTCCGCCGGTTCGCAATTTTTCATCATGGTAGAGGATGCACCCCACCTGGATGGGGCTTATGCGGCCTTTGGCGTTGTCCGCAAAGGCCTAGAGACTGCGGATAAAATAGTTAAAGCGGAACGGGACAGGCTTGATCGGCCTTTTAAAGATCAAACGATTGTTAAAATGACGGTGGAAACTTTCGGCAGGGAGTATCCCGAACCGGAAAAAATCACACCCTGAACAGAAAGGAGGTCACGATGAGCTTAGAAATTTTTGCACCCCGGCTGCCCAACATACCTTGGCAGGAGCGGCCGGCGGAAAGCAGCGAAGTTTTGTGGCGTTATGAACATAACCCGGTTATCCCCAGGGATTTAATCCCCGGTGCCAACAGCATCTTCAACAGCGCGGTGGTGCCTTTTAAGGGTGAGTTTCGCGGTGTTTTTAGAGTCGACAATAAAGCGAGGGAAATGCGGATTCACTCGGGCAGAAGCAGGGACGGCTTGGAATGGGAGATAGAGGAAGAACCTATTCAATTTATTTCTCAAGATCCTGAAATCGGCCGCTTTGAATACGCTTACGATCCCAGGGTGGTTTGGATCGAGGACCGCTATTACGTAACTTGGTGCAACGGCTACCACGGCCCGACCATTGGCGTTGCATACACACATGACTTTGTAGACTTTTATCAACTGGAAAATGCCTTTTTGCCTTATAATCGAAACGGCGTCTTATTCCCCCGTAAGATTAACGGCAATTTTGCCATGCTCTCCCGGCCCAGTGACCGGGGCCATACGCCTTTTGGCGATATTTTCTATTCGGAAAGCCCCGATCTGAACTTTTGGGGCAGGCACCGCCACGTGATGTCACCGACGGGCTCCTGGCAGTCCACGAAGGTGGGAGCGGGGCCTGTGCCCATCGAAACATCAGAGGGCTGGCTTTTGATCTACCACGGCGTTTTGACGTCCTGTAACGGCTTTGTCTACCACGTAGGGGCAGCCCTTTTGGATTTGGACAAGCCCTGGAAGCTGATAGCCCGCACCCACCCTTATATCCTCTCACCGCAGAAGTATTACGAATGCGTCGGCGATGTACCTAACGTAACTTTCCCCTGTGCCGCTTTGGTGGACGGTGCCACAGGCCGCCTGGCCGTCTATTACGGCGGGGCAGACACCGTTACCGCCTTAGCTTTTGGCTGCGTCCGGGAATTAGTGCAGTTTACGAAGGATAATTCACTGATTTAGGAGGAAAAAATATGTTGAACTTTTCGTTTTCAAGCCCCACTAAGATAGTTTTCGGCAAAGGCGTCCACCTAAAAGCAGGCGAAGAGGTAAAACCTTTGGGATCCAAAGTCCTGCTCCACTACGGCGGCGGGCACATCGTCCGCTCCGGTTTGAAGCAGGAAATCACTAATGCCCTACAAGAGGCGGGGCTTGCTTTTCTTGAGCTGGGCGGCGTTAAGCCCAATCCCCGCGTCAGTTTGGTCAGGGAAGGCATTGAACTCTGCCGCCGGGAAAACATAGACTTTATTCTGGCCGTGGGCGGCGGCAGCGTGATCGATTCCGCCAAGGCCATCGCCATCGGCGTTCCTTACGAGGGTGATGTGTGGGACTTTTTTGCGGGCAAAGCGGAGGCGGAAGAAACTCTGCCTGTCGGTGTTGTTTTGACTATTCCCGCCGCGGGCAGCGAAGCAAGCACCAGTTCAGTTTTGACAAACGAAGAAGGCTGGTTGAAAAGGGGCTACGGCTCCGAAATTCTGCGGCCCAAGTTTGCTTTAATGAACCCCGAGCTGACCTATTCGCTGCCGCCCTATCAAACGGCCTGCGGCGTGGCTGATATGATGGCACATGTTTTGGAGCGCTACTTTACAAACGAAAAAGAAGTGGGCTTAACCGATCAGCTCTGTGAAGGCACCCTGAGGGCTATTATGGCCGAAGCACCCCGGGTTTTAAAGGATCCCAAGCATTACGGGGCCAGAGCCAATATTATGTGGGCGGGCACTCTTGCCCATAACGGCCTTTTGGGCACGGGCCGCAGTGAAGATTGGGCTTCGCACAACATTGAACATGAATTGAGCGGGATCTATGATATAGCGCATGGGGCCGGGTTGGCCATAGTCTTCCCCGCTTGGATGCAGTATGTTTATCACCACAACAAGGAGCGCTTTTTACAGTTTGCCGTGCGGGTGTTTGGGGTGGAACAAAACTTTGCGGACCCCGATGAAACCATCTTGGAGGGCATTAAGCGCTTAAAAGGCTTTTTCAAAGCAATCGGCCTGCCCACTACCTTAAAAGAGGCGGCTATCCCGGCTGACCGCCTGGAAGAAATGGCGGCCAAATGCACCGCAGATGATACACAAACTGTCGGCGGGCTGATACCTTTGGATCAAAGAGACGTGCTTGCAATCTATAAACTTTGTGTTTAAAGCCGGCGTAAAACAGTGATGGGCCTGTAAATATCGCCCTTGACTTCCTCCAGGGGCCTCTGCCAATTCCAATCATCCCACCAGCCGAGAAATTCGAAGCGGTGCAGCTTTGTTGCGGCCAATAAAAACTCCTGGGGAAAAATGGCCCGCCGCAGGCCGTCGTGGGCCAGCCGCTTGCGCTTGCTGCCGTCTTTGACGGAAAAGAGAATCCGCTCCCGGTAAAGCTGTTTGGCAGCATTGAAAGGGCGCGTGGAGTAGTGCGTCGTTACCGAAATATTGCCGCTGCGCATAACCCAGCTGTCTTCGGTGTAATCTAAAGAGGTAAAATCCACGCACCAGTCGAGGAAATAAAGGCCGCCGGGCTTTAAAGCTTTTTCCATGCTCTTAAAATGGCTCAAAAGCCCGGCGGTGTCCTGAACGTAAAGCGAGCCCATCATGATGTAGGCAAAGTCCACCGGTTGTTCCACTTGGAAATCAACAAGGTCGGCCAAATAAAATCGAACGGGCGCATCACCTGCTTTTTCCTCCGCATAGCCCAGCATCGTCTCGCTCAGATCCAAGCCGGAGTAGGCGTAACCGCGGGAGAGCAGCTCCGGCATATGGGGGCTGTTGCCGCAGGCCAATTCCAAGCAGTGCTTAACGTCGATGAGGGAAAACTTACGGATGGCTTCTTCCATCACGGCCACTTCAGCGGGGATGTTGCGGTAAGAATAAGCTATTTCGTAGTACTGAGGGTAAGAATAAATATTATCCAAGTAATCACCTCTGATAAAAATTTTAGCAGGAAAGGAAAACTGTCATGACTTCTCAAATTGCCACCTTAGGTGGGGGTTGTTTCTGGTGTTTGGAAGCTGTTTTCAAAGATTTAAGAGGCGTCAGTAAAGTCACTCCCGGCTACAGCGGGGGGCATACTTCAAACCCCACTTACGAAGAAGTATGCACCGGTGACACGGGGCATGCGGAAGTGGTGCGAATTGAATTTGACCCGAAGGTAATTTCCTACGAGAAACTTTTGGAAGTCTTTTTTACAATCCACGATCCCACCACTTTAAACAGGCAGGGCGGGGATATAGGTACGCAGTACCGCTCCGTTATCTTTTACCACGACGGAGAGCAAAAACAGGCGGCGGAAAAAATGATGGAAAAAATGGCTTCCCTGTGGGAAGATCCCCTGGTGACGGAAGTCAGCGAGGCGGCGGAGTTTTTTGCCGCCGAAGAGTATCACAAAGATTATTTCAACCTCAATCCCAACCAAGGTTACTGCCGCCTGGTTATCTCCCCCAAGGTAGCCAAGTTTCGTGCTGATTTTGCGGATCTGTTACGCTCTTGATTCCACTTTAAGATCCAAAGTTGCGAAATAATCCGCGGGGGTTTCGGCGCGCCTGATTAATTCCGTGCTGCCGTCTTCTTTTAAGAGGATTTCCGCCGAGCGCAGCTTCCCATTGTAATTATAACCCATGGAAAAGCCGTGGGCCCCCGTATCGTGAATAATGATCAGATCGCCGATTTCAATTGGCGGCAGCCGGCGATCGACGGCAAACTTATCGTTGTTTTCACAGAGCCCTCCCGTTATATCGTACACATGAGTGTGGGGGGCTTTTTCTTTACCCGCGACCGTAATGTGGTGGTAAGCACCGTACATCGCCGGCCGCAGAAGATTTGCCGCACTGGCGTCTAAACCGATGTAATGCTTGTAGATTCGTTTTTCCCTGATCGCGGTTGCAACCAAATGGCCGTAAGGCGCCAGCATGTAGCGGCCCAGTTCCGCAACTACGGCTAAATCTCCCATGCCCGCGGGGATCAACACCTGGGCAAAGGCTTTTTCCACAGCGGCGCCGATTCTTTTAATATCAACGGGTTTTTCTCCCGGCCGGTAAGGCACGCCGATGCCGCCGGACAGGTTGACAAAGTCAAAGTGGGCCCCGGTCTCTTGGGCCAGCTCCACCGTAACTTCAAAGAGCATTTTAGCCAAAGTGGGGTAGTATTCCTGCGTTAGGGTGTTGCTCGTCAAAAAGGCGTGGAGCCCGAATTCTAAAACGCCCCATTCCTGCAGCTGCTTGACCGCTTCAAAAAGCTGGCTTTTAGTCATGCCGTATTTTGCCTCAGCGGGTGAATCCATAATTTCGTTGCTGATGATAAAATCGCCGCCGGGATTGTAGCGCAGGCAGACCTTTTTAGGGACTTCCGGCAGGTATTGGAAGTATTCCAGATCCGTAATATCATCCAAGTTTATAATTGCCCCTAATTTATAAGCGAAAAGGAAATCCTCCAGGGGAGTCATGTTGGCGGAAAACATAATCTCTTCGCCGGCAAAACCAACTGCGTCCGCCAGCATTAATTCAGTCAAGGTGGAGCAGTCGACGCCGCAGCCTTCTTCTTTTAAAATTTTAAGGATGGCCGGGTTGGGCGTTGCTTTAACGGCAAAGTATTCTTTGAAGCCCGGATTCCAGCTAAAGGCTTCGTGCAGCCTGCGGGCGTTAGCGCGCAGGCCCGCCTCATCGTACAAGTGAAAGGGTGTAGGGTACTCTGCTACTATTTGGCGCAGTTTTTCTGCGCTGACAAATGGTGTTTTCATTGGAACCTCCAGTATAGTAATCGGCCGCGAAAATAGGCGGAGAAAAACTTCTAGTGCTTATTTTAGACAAGTTTAAGGCTCTTGGCAAGCCGGCAAAAAGGGGGCAGGCCGCCCCCTTTGCCCGTTATGCGTTTAACTTAAATGCTCACAGCCAAATCCAAGGCTATTTCCATCATGTTGGTGAAACTGACCTGCCGCTCTTTGGCGGGAAGTTCCCGGCCGCTGTGGATCTCATCGGAAATGGTCAGCAGGCAGAGTGCTTGTTTGTTCGCCCGGGCCGCATTCATATACAAGGCAGCTGCCTCCATCTCCACGGCTAAAACCCCCATTTTATCCCAAACGGTGGGCGGGCCCAGTTCGTTATAAAAAAGATCGGCGGAAAGCACGTTGCCCACAAAGTAGTTTTGCCCTTTTTCCCGGGCCAAGTTGACCGCTTTTTCCAAAAGGCCGAAGCTGGCGATCGGGGCATAAGTCCCCGGTAAATTATATTGGTGGGCGTAATTTGAATCAGTGCAGGCACCCATGGCCACGACCAGATCCATGATCTTCACATCGGGCCGGATGGCTCCGGCGGAGCCGATGCGGATGATGTTCTCTACGCCAAACATGTTATAAAGCTCGTGGGTATAAATGCCGATCGAGGGCATGCCCATGCCGTGGCCCTGCACAGAAACCCGCTTGCCTTTATAAAGGCCGGTAAAACCCAACATGCCCCGCACTTCATTATAGCAGTGGGCGTTTTCCAAGTAAGTATCAGCGACAAATTTGGCCCGCAGCGGATCGCCGGGCATTAAAACAGTTTCGGCAATTTCACCCGGTTTCGCCGCGTTGTGTGGTGTCGTCATGTTCTTCCTCCTTTTAATTCGAGTATCTTTAGTTAATTTGACAAAAGGGCTTCCTTTCCCTTTTTTGTGCCCGGCTGCATATCTTAAAGAAAAGAAATGAGGAGGAGCGGGCCGTGAGTGAATACCAAGGGGCGTTTTTACCTTCAAGGGAAGGGGGCTATCTTTTAAAAGAAGGCAGCTACAGCGATGAAGAGCTGGCAGATTTGGAGTTGTTGGCCAGGCTGGTGAGCGCCGAGGCCCGAGGGGAACCGAGGGAGGGTCAGATTGCTGTGGCCGCGGTGATTTTAAACCGCCTGAGCCACCGGGAATTTCCCAAAACTATTGCAGCTGTCATCTTTCAACCGGGCCAGTTTCAAGTCGTGGCCAATGGGGCGATTTACCAAAAACCGCACAATTCCGCCTACGAGGCGGCACTGGCCGCCTTACGGGGCAGTGATCCCACAGGCGGCGCCTTGTTTTTTTGGAACCCGGCGAAAGTCAGTGCAGGCAGCTGGGTTTGGAGCAGGCCGGTTAAGACGAGAATCGGCAGCCATGTCTTTGCTTAAAAATACCGCCCCCGGCGGGGGCGGTATCGTTATTTAACCGGTTTAGCCGTCTGCCAACCGCTTGTAAGTCTCGTAGCGGCGGCGGACATCATTTTCTGCCTGCTCGAACAGTTCCGCCGCAACTTCGGGGAACTGGCGCTGGAGGCGTGAGTAGCGGCTCTGCCCTTTCAAGAATTCGCGGAACTTCTCGTAATCCGGTTCCTTGGAATCCAAGATGAAGGGGTTCTTGCCTTCCTCTTCCAGTGCGGGGTTAAAGCGGTACAAGTTCCAGTAGCCGCATTCCACCGCCTGTTTGGTTTCCGCCATGCTCATGCTCATATCAATGCCGTGTTCGATACAGGGCGAATATGCAACGATGAGGGAGGGGCCGTCATAGCTTTCCGCTTCGATCATCGCCCGCATGAGTTGGTTGTAGTTTGCACCCATGGCCACGGAAGCTACATAGACGTAGCCGTAAGACATGGCCATCAGGCCCAGATCCTTCTTGCGGGTTCTTTTACCGGCAGAAGCAAACTTGGCTACAGCCGCGGTGGGAGTAGCTTTCGAGGCCTGGCCGCCCGTATTGGAATAAACCTCCGTATCCAAGACCAGGACATTTACATCGGCGCCTGAAGCCAAGACATGGTCCAAGCCGCCGTAGCCGATATCATAGGCCCAGCCGTCGCCGCCGATAATCCAGATAGACCTTTTTACTAAAATGTCCGCGTTATCTAAGATTGCCTGCAGTAAATCTTTCAAATCGCCGCTAGCGGCCTTGATGGCTTCCGGCAGGAGTGCTTTGATTTTGTCTGCAGTCTCTTTCGTTATTTCCGCATCGTTAAGGTTAGCCAGCCAGCGGCTCAGTGCCTCTTTCAGCTCGGCAGGAATATCCTGCTCTAAAAGCGTAGCCATCAGATCTGCCAGCTGTGTGCGCCGTGCCTGCAGCGCCAAGTTCATGCCGAAACCGAATTCCGCGTTATCTTCAAACAGGGAATTGGCCCAAGTTGGCCCCTGCCCTAATTCGTTAAAGGTGTAGGGGCAGGTCGGTGCACTGCCGCCGTAAATTGACGAGCAGCCTGTGGCGTTGGCAATCATCATGCGGTCCCCAAAGAGCTGCGTTGCCAGCTTGATGTATGGGGTTTCGCCGCAGCCGGCACATGCGCCTGAGAATTCGAAGAGGGGCTGCCTGAATTGGCTTCCCTTCAAATTGGTTGCGGGGATGTGCTTGGCCCGATCAGGCAGATCCAGGGCAAAGTACCAGTTTTCGTTCTGCACTTCCGCATGGTCTGCCAAAGGCTCTAAGACCAAGGCTTTTTCCCTGGCGGGGCAGACCTGGACGCAGACGCCGCAGCCTGTGCAGTCCAGAGGAGAGACTTGGATGCGGTACTGCAGCCCGTCCATATCCCTGCCGATGGATTTCAAAGTTGTGAAAGTTTCCGGCGCATCCTCTAGGTCAGCCTCGGTTGCCAAAAACGGCCTGATTGCCGCGTGAGGGCAGACATAGGAGCATTGGTTGCACTGGATGCAGTTTTCCGAGATCCATTTTGGGACGTTAATGGCAATACCCCGTTTTTCATATTGGGTTGTCCCGGTGGGCATTATGCCGTCGGCCGTAAAGGTGCTGACAGGTAAGCTGTCTCCCTTCAGGGACTGCATCGGCCGTACAACATTTTCAACAAAAGCAGGGACCGCTCTGGCCTCCGCTGCCGCGGCTTCGTCAGTAGCGTTGGCCCATTCGCTGGGATAGTTAATTTCTTTCAAGTGAGATTCGGCGCTGTCTACTGCCGCATAGTTCATTTTCACAATTTCTTCGCCTCTGTGGCCGTAAGAATCATAAATGGCTTCTTTAATATATTTGAAGGCATCATCTGCGGGAATAACATTGGCTATGCGGAAGAAAGCCGCCTGCAAAATGGTGTTAATCCTGCCGCCTAAGCCGATTTCAGCTGCAATTTCAACTGCATCGATGTTATAAAAGCGGAGCTTTTTCTCGGCGATGGTCCTTTTCAAAGAAGCGGGCAGCTC
>JBHGWS010000061.1:0-4055 GCA_041936745.1 Candidatus Darwinibacter acetoxidans | reverse complement strand
AACCTCTACATCGTAGTTTTTTTAGGACGAATAGTCGGGATTGGCGTTGTCAGAGTAATCGCTTAGTATAACAATAGGCCGGTGAGATGGAGTCCCCTGCCGGTAATTTCTGAATCAGGGATAGAGATATACCTGTCATCTATGATCCAGATCTCGCCCTGCTCGAAATCACGATCGTCCTTTCCCTCTAGACCTACGTATGTCGTCTTCTTAATTGATTTTTCCCAGACCTGATATTCTTTAATTGCAGCGTTGTATCGCCAGAAGGCATTTCCTCGCCTGGTAAGTGATACTCTTTTTCTGGCAATGCGTTGACGCCTTTTTGGCGCGAAACGCTCCGGCTGAAGCGGTCTTCCACGTACGAAACGTTTTTCGGCGCGTTCCTGTGCCAACATATACTGCATTGGAGGGTTGAGTAAGCGGCGGCTTTTAGCTTCTGAAGCGTCAACCGCCGAGAAAATTCGACTACGTTAATTATCGATGTAAACGTTTAGTAGGACGAAGAATGTTAAAGTACGCCTCGCGTTACGAATCAGCTTTGAATTTAAGGCAATTACTTGCACAATGATTCGTTTTATTTATCTTTCGATTGCCTTCGTTTGCTTTAGTAAAAATTCCCGAACCTCATCTCTCTTGGGGCTGGCAATTGAGGTACCCACTCTTGTGACGGAGATGGCCGCAGCTGCTGCCGCAAAGCGGCCGGCTTCCGCCAAACCCTTTCCTTCCGCTAAAGCAACGGCTAAAGCACCGTTAAAGGCATCTCCCGCCCCGGTTGTATCTATAGTGGCAACGGCAAAGGCCGGTATATGCACCATCTTTTCTTCGTTTGCCAATAAAACTCCCTGCCTGCCTAAGGTTAAAGCAACGGCTTGGGGGCCTTTTGCTAAAAGTACGTTGGCGGCTTTCTCCGCCGATTTAAGATCGGTGACCTCTATGCCGCTGATCAATGCGGCTTCTGTTTCGTTAGGCGTAATCAAAGCCAGTCTGGGAAAAAGATCAGCGGGCAGCTGCCTTGCCGGTGCCGGGTCTAATATTACCGGCACACCCGCTTCGTAGGCCAATTTAGCTGTGTATTCAACGGTCTTTAAGGGAATTTCCAGCTGCATAACAACGCAGTCTGCTTCGCTGATTTTAGTGGATGCCTCTGCCACATCTTCTTCAGTCAAAAGTTCATTAGCCCCCGGTGCCACCACAATCATATTTTCCCCGGTGTTATCGTCTACAATAATGAGGGCAACACCGGTCGGTGCATCTTCTACCCTTTTAACGAAATCTACCCCTACTTTTTGGGCGGCCAGCGATTCGTAAGCCAAATCACCAAAACTGTCGGTGCCTAAAGATACGACCATTTCCACCTTGGCTCCCAGTTTCGCGGCGGCAACAGCTTGGTTTGCACCCTTACCGCCGGGCCCCATAAAAAAGGGGCCGCCCAAAATTGTCTGCCCCGGCGCGGGCAGCTTTGGGCTTTTGGACATAAGATCAACCATGAAACTACCTACTACGACAATTTCCGCTTCTTTAGCCTCATTCATTGGAATCCCTTTCTAGTACAAAAATTTCACCTGCTTATCCTTCTACGGCTGCCCGGTTTTTCCTCTGTTTACCTGTAAGCGGGAAAGCGAGAACCTATCTTGCCTGCTTTAGAACAAAGCTTTTCGTAAATCTCCTTATTCCAGATCTTCTCCCCTATCTTATAATCAAATCTAAGGCTGCCAAATCTTCCTTTGAATCGGTACAAAGAGTCATTTTTCCCTGCCCCAAGGCCGCCGCCGTGGTGAATTACATGGTAGCCGCAATCCTTCCCCCATTCAGTTAAGGCCCAGCGCAGAAGGTAAGCTGGCGAGAGCGGCAGAAATTCCGTTAAAGTACCGGAAAGATGGACGTGGATTACTTTACCGAAAGTGAAACAGAGGCCGGCGGCAGTCGTTTTTCCTTCATAGAAAGCCTCTATTAATACAATGTTCTGCCTGAAAAGTTTCACGCAGTCGCTGAAATACTGAGCGGGGAAATAATGAAAGGAAGACGCTTTGTTTCTTTTCAGCGTTTCATAATAGATGTGCTTAAGGCTTCCTAGATCTTTGGGCTTTTCCTGCACCCGGCAGGTGATACCTTTATTTAAAGCCCGCTTAATATTGTTTCTGGCACTTTTAGAAAACTCGTCTTGCACAGGATTAGAGGAGCCTTTCAAATCAGTGCCGACGGTTTTCCGGCTCAACCTTACTTGATAGCAAGTTTTAAAATCCGCCCCGTTATTAAAAAGTGGATGAAAACGGACAAACTCACTTACAATCCCGTTTTCCTCGCAGTATTCGGCGAAGGCCGCCTCAAATTCTCCTACCAAGGCCTGCCGATTACCCCGGGGGCAGCTTTTTATGAAGGGCCCGCCGTAACGAAAGGGCGTGATCAGATCGTAATACTCCGTCTGCGGTATGGCCCGTTTAATAAACAGATGCCTGACCCGGCCCAAAGCACTTTCGTATTCAAAAACCTCGGCTTTGCCTCCCTCAATGCCTTCACATAACCTAGCGTAATCTGCTTGAAAGAAAATAGCCAAAAAAGCACCGCCTTTTTTAAGGTTTCTCAAAGAGCATCATTTAAAGCTTCGCCGCCTGGGGTAAAATGCCTGGCGAACACAGCTTTAGGAAGGAAAACTATCCCCCGCCGCTAATTAGGTAATAAGTTGAGTTGAAACGGGGAAAAAAGGCTGGGAGGGAAGTTGGTTTGAGCTTTACTGAGGTTTTTAACAAAAAAGATCAGCCCAGCCGCAAACGGCTTATTTTCCATGGCAGAGTCCAAGGCGTCGGTTTCCGCTACGAAGTGATCAGGGCCGCTAAACGTTTGAATTTATCGGGCTGGGTTAAAAACAAAGCTGACCTTACCGTGGTTTGTGAAGCCCAAGGCGTTGAAGAGAACATCGAACGCTTAGTTTTTCATATGCGCTCCCTAAGGCGGGCCAACGTTACTAAGGTGGAGAGCACAAGCATCCCCCTTGTAGAGGGCGAAGCGGATTTTAAAGTGGCTTGGTGAATAGTTAGTAAAACCTCGTTTATAGCAGGATTTTGTCTAAATATGGGGAAAATAACCAGAGTTGAGGATCTTAGGCCAATCTTTCGCCGCAGCATTCGTTGCGGCATTTTTTCGGAAAAAATGAGCCTTAAAAAAGGGGGCCCACTAAGGGCGGGTAAGGGGATCGACATGACTTTTCGTTTGAAATTGATCAGCATTATGATTGCTCTGGGCACTATTATTATCGTTGTCTTAACTTCGTTTATGGCTCTACACAATAAGCGGACGCTGACCGAAAATACGTTGGCAGCTAACAAAAACATCGCCGCCGCTATCTCCATTCACATCGATAACTATTTAGAGGAGCTGGCTAGGACCACTAAGACGCTGGCCGCCTCCTCCCTAATTTTGGCAAACGTTAGAGAAAGTAACGATTATTACGAAAGCTTCAGTGAGGCGGAGAGGCAGCAGTTTTTACAAGCCTCGGATATTTTATGGCTGGAGGCTGCAGAGCCCGACGATGAATTTTTGCAAAAATATCTTGCCAATCCCGTTTCCCAACACCTCCAGGGCCAAGAAGAAGTCATCCCTGATTTATACGGTGAAATATTTTTGACAAACAAATACGGCGGTTTGATTGCCGCAACCAACAAACTGACCACATTTTCCCACGGCTATAAATATTGGTGGCTCGCCGCTTACAACAACGGCAAAGGTAAAGTGTTCTTTGATGATCGCGGTTACGACACGAGTGTTGGTGACTTTGTTTTGGGCGTAACTGTTCCGGTCAGCCAAAATGGTGAGGCCATCGGCATCTTAAAAAGCAATATGAAGATTTTGAGCCTCTTTGACAGAATAATTGAAAGCTATTCTCCCCTGTTTGAACCGGGGATTGTTAAAATAGTCCGCAGCGGCGGGCAGGTTGTTTTCGAACCGGAAGTAGCTCCCTTGTCCACCAAGCTCGCCTGGGAAATTCCGGAGGACGCTTCCTCTACAATTTACAAAAACGAAGCGGGAAAGGAAATGCTTGCGAGTATCAGCCCGGTAAA
>JBHGWS010000060.1:0-12730 GCA_041936745.1 Candidatus Darwinibacter acetoxidans | reverse complement strand
ATTCACCCATGAACATCCCCGCTCCCACCTTTCCGCAACAAATGCCCCACTTTCCCCCACTTGCTACCACTTTGTACTCCCTTATTCTCTAGAAAGATGGCAATCCCTTCAAGGAAAAATAAATTTTACACAAAAAAGCCTGAATACATAAAAGTATTCAGGCTTCAAATAAAGCTGAGTGAACCGATAAGCCGAGTTCTGTCTGGGATGATCATCTATCTAGAGTTTTAGTTACCTAAAACTTCCTGCAGTCAACCCGGAAGTCAAATGAGGCGAGCAGCCTCTTCTTCCCTATTTGACCTTGCTCCGGATGGGGTTTGCCCGGCCGGCCAGTCACCTGGCCGCCGGTGAGCTTTTACCTCACCTTTTCACCCTTACCCTAGGGGGCGGTTTGTTTCTGTAGCACTGTCCTTAAGGTTACCCTTACTGGGCGTTACCCAGCATCCTGCTCTTTGGAGCTCGGACTTTCCTCAAGGGCATAGCCCTTGCGATCACCTGGCTCACTCAGGATCTTGATTATAACACACCTTGTGCGCTTTTCAAACTAAAAAGGGCTGGAACCTGTTTCCCCGCTGATTTTCACCTGCGGCCCCAGGCTTTTTTGCAAATATTCCTTGACCCGGGGGACCATAATTTTTTCCGTAGCAAAGTGCCCTGCGTCAATTACCGCCAAGCCCATCTCCAACGCATCCACAGCATTGTGATAGGAGACATCGCCTGTGATAAGCAGCTGGGCACCGGCGTCTTTCGCTTCTTTAGCATATTTCCCACCTGAGCCGCCGATTACGGCAATTTGGGAAATTGACCGGCCTTCATCGCCAATGACACGCAGCCGGTTCGGCCAAAGCCGGCCGAGCCGCGCTGCTATTTCTCCCAGGGAAACAGGCTTAACTCCACCAAGCCGGCCCAATCCCGCGCCTTCTGTTAAATGGGGGATTAAAACGCGGGTGTTTTCCAATCCCAAAAGCTCCGCCAACCAATGATTCAAGCCCTGTGGGGCCACATCCAAGTTAGTATGACTGACGTATACCCCTATTTCTTCTTTTAAAAGCCGGCTGATTAAGGCACCTTGGAAATGATCCGTACGTATTGAACGGAGCGGCTCAAAGATCAAGGGGTGGTGGGCAACAATAAGATCAACTGCCGAATCAACCGCCCGCGCAAGCACTTCCTTTGTAATTGTCAAGGTAATTAAAATAGCGGAGACTTCCCTGGCAGGGCTGCCGATCTGCAGCCCCACATTGTCCCAATCATAGGCTAATTCCAAAGGTGCCAATTCTTCCATTGCCTCAGTTACACGGCGGATAGTTAACAAAAAAATGCCCTCCCTGCGCTTCTATAAATTCAAGAATTTGAGGTTGTGCAGCGGACAAAATCCGGGACTTTTATTTCATCATCGCCTCTCTAACGCATTACAGTTTAACATTTCCGGACACAGTATTTTAACTTAAATCCAAGCTTTTCCCCGCTTCCGGCATAGATATCCCTTCATTGTTCGCCACAGGGATAAAAATAAGAATTTAGTGAACATACGCTAAAGATATCCCTACAGTGCATCATCAGTTTTCCGGGCTTATCAGTATCTTCCCCTCTTTTGCGATTCTGTCGCCCATACGATTCGCTGTAGATGTTTTAAATACCTGCTTGGGGTCTACACCGGAAAAGAGTTTAGCGAAAAGAAAGGCTTACACCTCGTTTTCCTTAACCTCAAATGGAAAACCTTCCCCCAAAATCCTAATCCGGGCCATAATTTCATGAACGAAACTAATCCGCTTCTCATCTTTCCGAAACGTGTCCAAACGTTTTTGAACAGAAGTACTTGGTGGATCGAAAAATGAGCATAAAAAAGAGCCTCTAAGTATCCACAAGACATTAAAGACTCTTACTGCAAAATATAAACTACTGTCTTCCCCTCTTTTTGCCGCAGGCGGACAGTAGCTTGCGGACGGAAGAGTACCGGTGGTAAAATGGTGGACCCCCTGGGAATCGAACCCAGGACCAACGGATTATGAGTCCGCTGCTCTAACCGCTGAGCTAGGGGTCCAGCACGAATTAATTATACGAAAGTCTGGCTGCTCTGTCAAGACCAACTTACTCTTCCAGAAAATCTTTCAGTTTTTTACTTCTGCTGGGATGGCGCAGTTTCCGCAGGGCCTTTGCCTCGATCTGCCTAATCCGCTCCCTGGTTACGCCAAAGACCTGGCCCACTTCTTCTAAAGTACGCCCCCGGCCGTCATCCAAACCGAACCTTAAGCGCAGGACCTGCTGTTCGCGGGGTGTTAACGACTCCAAAACCTCCGACAGCTGCCCCTGCAGCATAGTAAATGCTGCGGCTTCTTCCGGTGCAACGGCTTCTTGGTCTTCGATGAAATCTCCTAAGTGGCTGTCCTCTTCTTCGCCAATGGGGGTTTCTAAAGATACCGGCTCCTGCGCAATCTTCATGATTTCGCGCACGCGCTCAACCGGTAGATCCATCTCTTCGGCAATTTCCTCAGGCAGCGGCGCTCTGCCCAGTTCCTGCAAAAGCTGGCGGGAAACCCTGGTCAGTTTGTTGATGGTTTCCACCATATGCACGGGGATCCTAATAGTCCGGGCCTGATCCGCGATGGCCCTGGTAATCGCCTGGCGGATCCACCAGGTTGCGTAAGTGCTGAATTTAAAGCCTTTGCGGTAATCGAATTTTTCCACAGCTTTAATCAAGCCCAAATTACCTTCCTGGATTAAATCTAAAAAGTGCATGCCGCGGCCCACATAGCGCTTGGCAATACTGACAACCAGCCTTAAGTTGGCTTCCGCCAATTCGCGCCTGGCGGCTTCTTCGCCCGCTTCTATGCGCTTGGCCAAGGCGACTTCTTCTTCCGCCACAAGCAGGGGCACGCGCCCGATCTCTTTTAGGTATAAACGGACGGGATCGTCTAAGCTGACGCCTTCCGGAATGGAAAGATCGTCATCATCATCTACATCCTCTTTGGACGCCTCGCCGTTGTCCAGCTCATCCTCATCGGAATGGGGAATCACGTCAATGCCCATAGCAGCAAATCGTTCATAAATTTCATCTATCTGCTCCGGGCCCAATTCTACTTCTTGCAGGCTGTCCATAATTTCCCGATAGGTAACTGTACCTTTTTCTCTCACTCTGGCCATTAGTTCGTTTACCGCTTCTATATCAATTATTTCTTTGTTGCTCAACATGATAACCCCCTTTCTTTAATCATTTCGTGTGCTGCTTAAAACGCTGTAGTACTCTTTTAACAAGCGGTATAATTCCATCCGGATATCAAAACCTTCTCTATCATTCTCCAAAGAGGAAAGTTTTTCCTCTATCTTTTCCAATCTTCTCCTGCGTAAAACTATTAAAAAGGATTGAAAATATTCCTGCCAACTGCCTTTTAATTCCCCTAACTCAAAAAGCCTGGCTGTAATTAAGGCCCCTTCTTCATCAGTTTGCTGACTTAAGATCAAAGAATATAAATAGCGGTAATCCCTGTGATGAAAATCTGCCGGCAGTATTTTTTCCTTCTGCAGATCTCGCAAAACTTCCGGCTTAAAAAGCAGCCACCTGATAATATCTCTCTCAGCGGCTACATCTGCCGGGGAAATTTTCATTTTAGGCATACTCCTATTAGTATGCCTGGATCGCACAGGCGTATGTGAACTTATTCCAGCTTTTTTCTGTACATCCAAAGCCAAGGCACTGAGAGATACACCTAGTTTTTCAGCGGCGTAGCGCGTATACTCATCACGCTCAACTGCCTTTTTAAGCTGGGCCAGTATAGTAACAAGTTCTGTAGAAGCGGCCAGTTTTCCTTCTCTTGTTTTTACATCATGCCCCGCTATAACTGTGTCGATCTCATATTGCCGCAGGGGCACGGCCTGCGCCAACCATTCACTGATTTCCTTGTTTGTATGGGCGCGGGCAAAACTGTCAGGATCCTGCCCGGCCGCAAGTAAGGCGACTCTGACCTCTAAACCATGCTCATGCAGAATGGACATACTCCGCAGCGTGGCTTTTTGCCCCGAAGCATCGCCGTCATAAGCTATTACTGCATGTTCCGCAAACCTTTTCAATAACCTGGCGTGCCTGGGCGTAAAAGCGGTACCCAAGGACGCTACTACATTTTTTTTGCCGCGGGCAGCCAAGCCGATATAATCGGTATAGCCTTCCACAATGATAACTTCGTTCTCCTTCTTAATGATGTCCTTCGACCAATTTAAGCCGTAGACTACTGCCCCTTTATTAAACACCGCGGTTTGAGGCGAGTTCATATATTTCGGCATTTGGCCGTCAATACTCCGGCCGCCAAAACCCACAAACCGGCCCAAATGGTCGCAGATTGGAAAGATTATCCTGTTGCGGAAACGGTCGATATAACCCTGTTTTCCTTTAATGAGCAGCCCCGCTTCTTCTGCCAGCCTTAAATCGATGCCCGCCGACTGGAAGAAATTAAGCAGGCCTTCCCAGTTGTCAAGGGCGAAGCCTAAATAAAACTCCCGGGCCAATTTTTCGTCAATACCCCGCCCCTGCAGGTAAGACCGAGCCTTCCCCCCAAAGGGGGCCCGCAGGTTGCGGTAATAATAACGGGCGGCGGTTTCATTGATTTTGCGCAGGATTTGCCTTTTTTCTTCCCGTTTTTTTTGCTGCGGCGAAAGCGCCGGGACCGGAATTCCCTGGCTCTCCGCTAACTGCCGCACCGCTTCCGGAAAAGTGAGGTTTTCCATCCGCATGATAAAGTTGATGACATTGCCCCCCGCATTGCAGCCGAAACAATAAAAGAATTGTTTTTCCTGATTAACTGAAAAAGACGGCGTCTTTTCAGCGTGAAACGGGCAGAGCCCCACAAAATTGCGCCCCGCCGGCTTTAACTCCACCCTCCTGCCGATAACATCCACAATGTCAACGGATGATTTTACCATTTCAATCCATTCATCAGAAAAGCGAGCTATAGCTCTCACTCCTTACTCCCCGGGCGCCGCTGCCGTCATTTCAAAACAGCGACAAAAGAAAACCCACACTGTCTTAGTATGGGTTCCCCAAAGGGGAGGTGTATTCCTCCCCCTTTCCCTTTGGATTGCAACTAGCGGGGATTCCGGATGTTTGCTTGCGCAGCAGCCAAGCGCGCAATAGGCACGCGGAATGGTGAGCAGCTGACGTAATCCAAGCCGGCGCGGTGGAAGAAATCGACGGAGTCGGGATCGCCGCCGTGTTCGCCGCAGACACCGATCTTAAGCTCGGGTTTTGCCTTACGGCCTCTTTCCACGCCCATTGCAACGAGGCTGCCGATACCTTGTTGATCCAGCGTTTGGAAAGGATCTCTTGCTAAGACCCCTTGGTTTACATACTCCGGCAGGAAGGTACCTGCGTCGTCCCTACTGAAGCCAAAACCCATTTGAGTCAGATCGTTGGTACCGAAGGAGAAGAACTCCGCCTCCTCGGCAATTTCATCAGCTACGATACACGCTCTGGGGATTTCAATCATGGTCCCAATAAGGTATTCCAGTTCAACATCCATCTCTTTGGCAACGGCTTCTGCCACTTCAACACATACCTTTTTAGTTATCTCTAATTCTTCAACCGTGCCGACAAGAGGAATCATAACTTCAGGCAGCACCTCTCGGCCTTCTTTGATCAGCTCAGCGGCTGCTTCAAAGATTGCCCTGGCCTGCATGGCATAAATTTCCGGATAGGTTACTCCCACTCGGCAGCCCCGGTGGCCGAGCATGGGGTTAGTTTCTTCTAAGCCTTCGATGCGTGCTTCCAAAGCGCTGATGGAAAGACCCATTTCACTGGCAAGCCTTTCGAGTGTGCCTTGATCTTGGGGCACAAATTCGTGCAGCGGTGGATCGAGCAGCCTGATGGTGACAGGTAAGCCGTCCATTGTTCGGAAAATACCCTTGAAATCTTCTTTTTGATAGGGCATAAGCACGGCTAAAGCCTCTTCCCTGCCTGCCTGATCTTCAGCAAAGATCATGCGGCGGACTACGTTAATCCGATCGCCTTCGAAAAACATGTGCTCTGTCCGGCAGAGCCCTATGCCTTCTGCACCGAAATCTAAAGCAATCCGGCTGTCGTGGGGCGTATCGGCATTAGTGCGGATACCCAGTGCCCTGAATTCATCAGCCCAGTCCATCAGTGTAGCAAAGTTGCCTGTTACCTCAACTTCTACCATGGGTACCTGGCCGACGATTACTTCTCCGGCACTGCCGTTTAAGGTAAGCCAGTCCCCTTCTTTCAGGACCGTTTGCCCAAAAGTTAAGGTTTTATTAGCTTCGTTGATTTGAGCAGCGGCACAGCCGGCAACACAGCATTTACCCATGCCGCGGGCAACGACCGCTGCGTGCGACGTCATGCCGCCCCGTGCGGTTAAGAATCCTTCTGCAACCGCCATCCCGCCGATATCCTCGGGGGAAGTCTCATTGCGGACCAGGATTACCGTTTCACCGCGCTCTACCCACTCTTCGGCAGTATCAGCGGTAAAGACAACACGCCCTGTCGCTGCGCCGGGTGAAGCGGGCAGGCCCTTTGCAATTACATCATAGTCTGCAGCCGGGTCGATCATGGGGTGGAGAAGTTGGTCCAACTGAGCGGGATCAACGCGCAGGACCGCGGTCTTCTTATCAATTAAGCCTTCTTCCACCATTTCAACGGCCATGCGGACGGCGGCAGTAGCGGTACGCTTGCCTGCCCGAGTCTGCAGCATGTAAAGTACGCCGTCTTGGATCGTGAATTCAACGTCCTGCATGTCCTTGTAGTGTGCTTCCAGCTTTTTGTAAATATCGACTAATTCCTGGTAGATTTCGGGCATTTCTTCTTTTAAATCGGCAATTGGGTGAGGCGTGCGGATCCCCGCAACAACGTCTTCACCCTGCGCATTCATTAAATACTCGCCGTAGAAGACATTCTCGCCTGTGGACGGATCCCTGGTAAAGGCCACGCCCGTACCGGAAGTATCGCCCATGTTACCAAAGACCATGGCCTGGACGTTAACTGCCGTGCCCCAATCGTGGGGGATGTGGTGCAGCTGGCGGTAGCGGATCGCCCGCGGCGTATTCCAAGATTTAAACACCGCGTCAATTGCACCTCTGAGCTGTTCAAACGGCTCGGTTGGGAATAATCTGCCGGCAGTTTTAGTGACAATTTCTTTGTATGTTTCCACAAGTTCCTTTAAAGCTTCCTCGGAAAGATCATTGTCCAATTCGACGCCCTGCTTTTCCTTCAGTTCACTTAAGGCGGCTTCGAACAGATCGTGATCAACGCCCATGACTACATCACCGTACATTTGAATGAATCGGCGGTAGGAGTCCCAGGCGAAACGGGGGTTACCGGATTTTTTTGCCAAGCCCAAAACGGTCTCGTCATTTAAGCCGAGGTTAAGTACTGTGTCCATCATGCCGGGCATGGAGACCCTGGCACCGGAACGGACGGAAAGAAGAAGCGGATCATCTTTAGCGCCGAACTTGGCGCCCATTACCTTTTCCAAACGATCGATGTTTTCAATGATCTGTTCTTCCAGACCTGCAACCCACTGTTCATCATTATTATAGAATTCAATACAGGCCTCGGTAGTTATGGTAAATCCGCCGGGCACGGGAATTCCCAAAGCTACCATTTCGGCAAGATTAGCACCTTTACCGCCGACTAAATTCCTGTCTTTTTGTTGGCCGTCGGTTTGCCCATCTCCGAAAAAATATACCCATTTCTTGCCCATCAATGCATCCTCCTTCTAATCTTGCAAAGTAATCTATGTTTCCCATCCGGGGCACATGCCGCTAAAAAAAGGCTAGAAACCAGCAACTAGTATTCCATACCGCCAATGATTATCCTGCCCTTGTCAGACTTCTTTACTAATTGACAACAATCCGCGAAAAATCACCATACGAAGTATACACTTGAACCGCCCGTTTTAGTAAGATCAAACGATTTTGCCGCCGGGCTGGATCCTGAGCCATAATCATAACCTGCTCGAAAAACTCATCAACCGGGCCGCGAAACTGCGCCAAACTGTGCAGCACCTTTTCATAACGGCGGGCAGCGTAGCCTGCGCTGCATTCCTCCTGCAGGTTATGCAAAGCAGCTTTAAAGTCCCGATCGGCCGGCGTTAGGGCAGCTGAATCCAAAGAATCCCCTTCTGCCTGCAGAGCCAAACTGTTCATTCTTTCAAAACCCGTGAGCAGATCGGTAAAAGCAGGCGTTTGGCGGAATTCTGCCAGCACGGCAACTGAGCTCACCAAATCATTGATGCGATCATGAGGGGCCGCCAAACAAGCATCAATTTCATCGTAGCGATAACCCTGCTCCCGCAGGTAAACTTTCAAGCGGGCTTGGAAAAAGTCCAATAAAGCCGCCTTTTTCTCCGCATCCAAAACCGCACCCCTGTAACCGGCGGCGGCTTCATCGATTAAATCGTTTAACGATAAAGGAAGGTCTCTTTTATGCAGAATCTGAACCACCCCTTGGGCCATCCTGCGCAGTGCAAAAGGATCCTGTGAGCCTGTAGGTATAAGCCCTAAAGCAAAATAACCGACTAAACTGTCGCATTTATCGGCCAGCCCCACAACTGCCCCTTCAACCGTCGTCGGCAGCCCGTCTTGGGCTGAGCGCGGTTGGTAGTGTTCTTTAATGCCTAAAGCTACCCGGCGGGGCTCTTTCTGTAAAGTCGCGTATTTTTCCCCCATTACTCCCTGCAGCTCCGGAAATTCACCTACCATTTGAGTTACTAAATCCGCTTTAGCAAGTTTCGCCGTCCGTACAATGTGCGCTTTTTCTTCGCTGTACCCTAATTTGTCGGCAAGAATGCCGCTTAAACGCACCAGGCGATTTACCTTCTCACTCATGGAACCGAGCCCGTCTTGAAACACAACCCGCTCCAGTTCCTTTAAATTCTCCTCCAAAGGCGTTTTGGAATCCTCGTCGTAGAAAAATTTCGCATCTGCCAGCCTGGCCGCCAAGACCTTTTCATTACCGGCGATAACATTTTCCAGATGGTTGTCGGCCCCGTTGCGGACACCGACAAATTTTGGCAAAAGCCTGCCTGCCTCATCATGGAGGGGGAAATAGCGCTGATGCTCTTTCATGGAAGTGATCAGAACTTCTGCGGGCAGAGTTAAATATTCCGGTGCAAAACTGCCGCAAAAAGCTGTCGGATACTCCACCAAATTAGTGATTTCCGCAAGCAGTGCCTCATCTTCCAAGGCCCGGGCATTATTTTCCACCGCCAAAGATTTGATCTGCCGCCAAATTAATTCCCGCCGCTTGCGCTGATCCGCTAAGACAAAATTTTCTTTTAAGCGGGCGGCATAAACCGCCGGCTCGGTTATTTCCAGAGGCCCCAAACTAAGCTGGCGGTGTCCGTAGCTGAACCTGCCGGCAGTCACATCAGCAATCCTCAGGGGGATCACAGTGGCGCCGAACAAAGCCACCAGCCACCTCAGTGGACGCGCAAAGCGTAAACCCGCGGCCTCCCACCGCATGTTTTTCGGAAAGCTGAGGCCTTTAATTACTTTTTCCAGGAGAGGCTTTAATAAATCCAAGGTTTCTTTACCCTTGCTTTCTTTTTTAATAAAAAGGTAGCGGGCACCATTCAGATCCTTGATGAAAATGTCTTCCCGCACGGCACCCTGCGAGCGCAAAAAGCCTGTTCCCGCCGGCGTGAGTTGGCCTTTTTCATCGTAAGCGATCTGCTGGGGCGGGCCCTTAATCTCCTGTACCAAATCTTTTTGCCTGGCACTCATATCACTAATGAGAACGGCTAAGCGGCGCGGCGTGCCGTATGCCGCAATCTCACCGTGCGGCAGGCGTTCCTTTTTTAACTCCCCACTGATATTTTCAGTCAACTGCTGCAAAGCACCCGAGATAAAGCGGGCCGGGAGTTCCTCAAAACCCAGTTCCAATAAAAAGTCCTGCTGCATTAGGACTGCCCCCTTTTTAAAAGCGGAAACCCGAGCCTCTCCCGCTCCGCCAAATAATTTGAGGCGGCCAAGCGGGCTAAAGCCCTAACACGGCCGATAAAGCGCGTCCGTTCGCTGACGCTGATTGCGCCGCGGGCTTCCAATAAATTAAAGGTATGAGAACATTTCAAGACATAATCATAGCCGGGAAGGACCAAACCGTTTTCCAACAGGCGTTTGGCTTCCGTTTCATAAAGATTGAAGAGAGTAAAAAGCATTTTAGTATCCGCCGCTTCAAAGTTATATTTAGAAAATTCCACTTCGTTCTGCAGATAAATCTGACCGTAAGTGACATCACCGGCCCATTTAAGATCAAACATACTGTCCACACCTTGAATAAACATGGCCAAGCGCTCCACCCCATAGGTCAATTCCACTGAGACGGGCTCCACATCAACTCCCCCCACCTGCTGGAAATAAGTAAACTGGGTTATTTCCATGCCGTCCAACCATACTTCCCAACCCAAGCCCCAAGCACCTAAAGTGGGGGATTCCCAATCATCTTCCACAAAGCGCACATCGTGCTGTAAAAGGTCGATACCCAAGGCAGTCAAACTGTCTAAATAGATCTGCTGGATATCCTTGGGCGCCGGTTTTAAAATAACTTGGTATTGAAAATAATGTTGGACTCTGTTGGGATTTTCCCCATAGCGCCCATCAGCGGGCCTTCGGCAGGGTTGGACAAAAGCCGCAGCCCACGGCTCGGGCCCTAATGCTCTCAAAAAAGTAGCCGGCGACATGGTCCCTGCACCGACTTCCAGATCGTAGGGCTGGCAGATAACACAGCCGCGGCCTGCCCAATAATCCTCTAGTTTGGCCATCATTTCCTGGAGATTCACAAATACCTCCTCCTCCTCAGCCGTTCAAAAAACCCTTCGTCCCAAACAAGGGACGAAAGGCTTTTTTTCGGTCACCTTATTTCCTTAAGTTATCAAATTAACCACTAATTGTCAATCAAACCAGCTTCCTCCGCGCCAGGTGAATCCTCTGTTTGCAGCGTGAAGGAACATCTGCTTAACAAGCAGCCGGCAGCCCCTAAAAGGGCCAATCTAGGGGCCAACGCCGCGCCCACTATGCCTGCGGTTACAGGCAATTTTACCACAGTACCTTCTTTTGATTTAACCACAATTTTAGTGCTGTTGCCCACGTTGATCATCTCTTTAATCCTCCGGGCCAAACTGCAGCCTTCTTCCGCTTTATGGGTTTCATAAAGCGTTAAAGCCTCCAACAGATCCCAGTCTGTTTTTTCCAGCAGGGCGCGGGCCAGTCTAAAATCCAAGCCCGTCCGCCGCCGCACCTCATCAACTTTTTCTAAGCGCTCCAGCTCATCATTCACCTTTTTTCACCTCCGGGGGCGGAATAACTTGCAGCGTCTCCAGAAAATCCAAGGACTTCAATGGATATTCTAGCCGAAAATCGAGATACTTACGCATCAGCTTGCGCATTTCCTCCAGATCCGCCTCTCGCGGGTGCAGAATATTTATCCGGGAGAACTCCCATTCCAAAAGCCGTTTCATCAATTCCCAAGTCCCGTTGGTCAAAGGTGCCGCCTCGGGAAAATCCCCAACGCACTTAGGGCAGACAACCCCGCCCTGTTCGCTGAAAAAGACCCGCGTAGCGAGGGGCTCCCGGCAGTTTAAACAGTTATATAATTCAGGTTTGTAGCCAAGCGCGCTCATTAAACGAATCTCGTAAGCCCGGATTGCCAAAGGAAAGCGGCCCAATTCGCCTAAAGAAAGCGTGCCGGCAAGTAAAGGAAAAACCTGATCGGTTGGATCCTCTTCCGCCGTCAACGAGTCCAGAAGCTCTGCGGCGTAAGAGGCATAAGCCATTTTATCCAGATCTTCCCGCAGGCCCTGCCTGCTGTTGATGATTTCCCCTTGGCTTAAATTATGCAGGCCTTTCCCGGGGAAAATCAAGTAGCGGCCGTGAGTAAACAGCTGCGTCGGGCTGAGCAGGCGGTTTCTAATCCGCCTGGCACCCCTGGCCACAGTATTTAATTTACCCTGTTCTTTTGTGTAAACCGTAACGATGCGATCCGCTTCACCCAAATCGCGAACGCGCAGTACAATCCCTTCTGTTCTCCACATCAATTTCGCCCGCCTTCATTCATTTCCGGAGGGGTGATCCCTAAATAATGGTAACCGAGATCCGTTATGCAGCGGCCTCTTGCCGTCCGCTGCAGATAGCCCAACTGCATTAAAAAAGGCTCGTAGACATCTTCAATAGTATTTGCTTCTTCACCAATGGTTGCGGCTAAACTTTCCACTCCCACCGGCCCCCCGCCGAAAACCTTTTGGATAGTAACTAAAATGCGCCGATCCAAATCGTCCAAACCATTGGCATCGATTTCAAACATAGCCAAAGCCTTTTTCGCAACGGCGCGGGAAATAAAGTTATCGGCTTTAACTTGTGCATAGTCCCTGACCCTTTTTAACAGGCGGTTAGCCACCCGCGGAGTACCTCTGGAGCGTTGGGCAATCTCCCAAGCCCCTTCCTCGTCTATCTCAACGCCTAAAATATCGGCGGCCCTTTGGATAATTGCCTTAAGATCTTTAGTCTCGTACAGATCCAGGCGGGCCATCACCCCGAACCGATCCCTCAGAGGCGAAGTCAGCATGCCGGCCCTGGTGGTTGCCCCCACCAAAGTGAAGGGGGGTAAATCGATTCGCACGGAGCGGGCCCCGGGGCCTTTACCGATCACTATGTCGACGACAAAATCTTCCATGGCCGGGTAAAGCACCTCTTCCACCGTCCGGCTTAAGCGGTGGATTTCATCGATAAA
>JBHGWS010000059.1:0-43911 GCA_041936745.1 Candidatus Darwinibacter acetoxidans | reverse complement strand
ATACCAAGATGTTAAGTTTTCACTGGTACCGGAACCGAAAATTCTCGCACTTCGAATGATGGCACGGGAGTACTTCGCTCTTGCGGATACGCTTACTGAGATCAAAAACAGGCTTTGCACCGACCTTTATTTGCTCTTCCCGGGATTTTTAAGCATCTTTTCTAATCCTTTCGGAAAGACAGCTTTGGCCGTTTTGAGGGAATACCCTTCTCCCAAAGCGGTTCAACAAGCCGACCGTGAGCATCTGACCGCACTCATTGCCAAGAACGCCCGTAAAGGTCTTGCTTGGGCCTCCAAAAAAGTGGATGCCCTTCTAGAAATATCCAATCTCACCAATGCGATGCCAGCCGAGCTTTCCGTGCTTGACTCTAAGATTACCATTCATCGTGATACCATTTTGCAGTTACAAAATAGCCAATCGGAAATTGAAAAGCAGCTGCACGAAATGGTTGATGCAAAGGATTTTCCAGCCGATGCACGCCGGTACATCGAACTTTTAGATGACATGCCAGGCGTCGGATTCATCACGGCTGCGTCCCTTGTAGCAGAGATTGGTGATTTCAGTTTGTTTAACTCGCCCAAGGCCTTGGTAGCGTTCTTTGGCATCGATCCATCCGTCAACCAATCCGGCAAGTTCACAGGCGACAAAAACAAGATTTCCAAGCGAGGCACACGATTTGGCAGGCGTGTATTGTTTACAGTCGCCATGGCTTCCATTCGCACGAATCGCAACGGACAACCGATTAACGCAGTTCTTCGAGAATACTATCAGAAAAAATGCGTTAACAAGAAGAAAAAGGTCGCATTAGTTGCAGTCATGCACAAGCTACTTCACTACATGTTCGCCGTTTTACGTGATGGTAAGCCTTACCAGGTTCGGAAGCCCGAAGAACATCAAACGTGGCGGCAGAATCGCATGAAATTGATTGCTGCCTAAGAACTCTATTAAATTTATTAGTTTTGGCTATTGTTCGTGTTTTTCAATGGCTTAATTTTTCACACCCTTTTTTACCAGCCAGATTTCTAAGAAAAAATCAAGTTAATGCTTGACTTTAATTAGCTGGTCTTATTCTTCTCGATACTGCGGCTCAACCAAGCCGAAAACCATAGCCCCGCTCCAAACAACAAAAGAGCCAGGGCCGTCTCTAATTTCGCCCGGGGCAGCCCGGGAAAAACCAAAACTAAAGAACCCGACAAAATCCCCAAGGCGGCGTAATAAGTTTGGCCGTAAGCGCTCTTAAACAGCCAGCTTACCAGGCGGGAGGCCAAAACTAAACCCAGCAGGGCCCCCGCCGCCAGCAGGCTTAAAACGGCCCAATCCCACAAAGCTACGGCAAATAAGAGATCTTCATAGATACCCAGGGCAATGAGCAGGAAAGAAACGCTGAGCCCGGGCACGACAATGCCCGCCCCAATTAAAAACCCCTGCAGGAGGCTGTGGCTGAGGCCGATTAGGCCTGCGAAGCGGTTAAACGCCAAAAAGAGCAAAAGCCCCCCGGCGAAGCCCACCGCATAAGAAAGGCGAAACCCCTGTTTGTTAGCCAAGGCAAACACAGCAGGCAGGCCGCCTACCACCAGCCCTAAAAACAGATAAAGGGTAGGCAGGGGGTATTTTCCTAAAAGCAGCCTTAAAAAATTACTGCAAAGCAAAAGGCAGCTGCCCGCCCCCAAACCAACGGGCAAAAACAAGGCCAACTTCTCGCCCCAGTCACTGAAAGGCTTGGCTGTGGCCTCAATTAATGGTTGGTATAGGCCTAAGGTCATGGCTAAAACAGATCCGCTTACACCGGGGATGATAAACCCCGCCCCGATTAAAAACCCGCCGCCCAACTTATAAAGAAAAGACCTTTTTTCAACCACTGGCCAAAATCCCCTCCAAACCGGCACGATCTTTAATAATAATCACGCGCTGCCCCCTCTGCTCAATGATCTCCGCTTCCTGCAGAGCGGTCAACTTCCTGCTTAAAGTCTCCTGCGACATCCCCAACTGGCTTGCCAGATCCCTTTTCGTCATTTCTAAGGTAATTTTATCAGCGGCCGCGCCCAAGCTCAAAAGTGCCTGGGCTAAGCGCCGATCCGCAGAATGGAGGCTGATCTCTTCCAACTGCCGCTCAGTACGCTCTAAGCGCCGGCTTAATTCTTCCAGGATCTTAAAAGCAATCACCGGATATTTTTCCATCAGCTCTTTTAACTTAGCACCGGCAATAACACACATATCGGTGTCTGCCAATGCTTCGCCGAAATCACTCATGGGTGAGTGGCTGAACAGCGCCAGTTCCCCTAAAAAATCGCCGGGGCCTAAAATGCGCAGGACCTGTTCCCTGCCTGTGTCGCTTAAGCGGTAGATCTTCACCCGCCCCGTATGGACCACAAATAAACTGTCTGCCTGATCGCCCATGGAGTAAATTTGTTCGCCCTTTTGAAAAGTGCGGGCCCTGGTAATGCGGGCAACTTCCCACATTTCCGCCTCTGTCAGGCTTTTGAAAATAGGTACCAAGGTGATACAGCTGGAAGCCCCCTGTTGACTGTGCATTATGCCACCTCCCAAACCGCAAGCTTGTAAGGGTTAATTCACCGGACTCCCTAAGATCCCTGCCCATCTAGTTAACCTTAGTTTGGCACCGGCAGGTTAAGACCTTTTTTGGAAATAAAAGCCCTCACAAAGTGAGGGTAAAAATAATTTATTCATTACTGAGAGGATAAATGTTGCCGATGGGTAAAGAAAACATCAAGCCCACTCCCGGCCGCGGCGGATCCCCTAAAACATCTTTTACAGCCGCAACTGCCCGCTCAACCAGCTCTTCGTTTTCCAAAACGGTGAAAATGGTTTTGTTGTAGGGCCGGGCGCCTTCAAACAAAACCTTAAAAGGGGCGAAAAGGGAAGGATCCTTTTTCCGGGCGGCAGTTAAAGCGCCGCCCATGCCCTGGCTGTCCAAAATTGTAGCCCCGCGCACTCCCACATCCACAAACCGTGCCAAGATTTCGTCCAGGTAATCTGTTTCATTTAACACTAAGAACAAGGCATACATGGGCACCACTCTCCTTTGGTAGAGGGAATTCTTTTGCCGGCACTTTGGCGCCGACAGATTCGGTTAGAATAAAAAGGCGCAAAAACTGCGCATAAAAGATAAAAAATAGCCCTCGCTGGCCGGAGATATCGCTTTAAATATAGCATATTTTGCCTGAAGTGTCAAAATAAACACACTTTAGAAGATCCGCCGTAAAGCTGTCTCCGCCGCATTTACAGACTCTTCATCGCCTTTTTCCCCGTAGCGCGCTTCGTTGTATAAAAACGTCAGCTCGGCCACCGCTTTTAAATCGAGCTCTCTTTTTTCAGCCGCCAACTCCTCGTAATACTCCAGGGGCGTATTTTCCCCGGGAAAAGCTGTCTTTTTGCCCATCTGCAGGGCAAATCGAGCGTAAGCTGCCCGAATCAATTTCAAGGGATCGCCGCCCCGATAGCGGTGAGCTTGCGGGCGGGCCCGCCACGGCTTAATTATTTTTTGGAACGCCCGCTTAAGATCTTCCCAAACTTCCCGGCGGGAATAAACGGATTCTCTCGTTTCCCTGCCAAAGGCCAATTCTTGCGGCCTCTTCTTTTTCCGAGCCCACCTAAAAATCAGCCAAAGCCCGCCGCAGAGCACCACAAAGCCCAAGGCCCAGCTCAACCAAGTAATGCCCTGCAGGGCTTGTTGGCTGAGCACGCTCTCATCGATTTCAAAAAACTCAGTTGGCTCACTTTCCGTTTCGGGCAGCGTCAGTTCCAGCTCTCTGCCTTCCATTTTCTCCGCCCAGCGGAAAAGAGGCGACATCAGCCAGGCAAAGGGCTTGACTATGAGTAAAACCAAAAGTTCGGCAAACCCGTGGTAGCAGCTCCGCACGAAAGCTACCCCCCGCTGCAGCACGCCCGGGGACAAAAGCAGACTTAAAGCCCCCGCAAGCAGGAGCACCGCCAGAATGAAGAGGGGAATAAAGCGGCCCAGGCCGCGGTAGTTTGGCCTCAGCCCCCGCCGCTCCAAGCGGGTGGTATTCCAAAGTATTAGGGCAATTATGCCGCCGCCGAAAAAAAACACCGTGTGGCCCAAGCTTAGATCGTAGTTGAGATAAGGCTGCAGCAGGGAGGTCAAAACTAAAAGAAAGCTTGCTAAAACCCAGTCGCCCGCAAAGTTTCCCCTGCGGAAATATTCGGTGAAGCGGGAAGCTGCTGAATAAAAGATTAAAATAAGGGGTGCGGCTAAATAAAGAGGCAGCCCGCAGAAGGCCCCGCTAACTAAAGCCAAAAGAAAACCCAAGCTTAAAAAGATGAGGCCGCTGCGGCCCCAACCGGAGCTCTGCCAAAAGGCGTAAATGGTAATCACGGCAGTTAAAAACGCCCACAAGAAAGCTGCCTGGGGCGCAAAACCCCAAAAATTCGCTGCCAGCTGCAGCCAGGGGTAAAACAAAACCGCCGTCAACGCCCCCTGTAAGAGAAGTAAAAAACCAATTTTAAGATAATTCCAACGCGCCCAACTCATCCCAAGGCTGCCCCCCATCCAGAAACCATTCTTTTAACCCCGGCGTCCGCTGATATTCCCCGTCTACCACAACCCTGAGCACCGCCAGGGGGGATTTAGCCGCCAAACGCCGTAAAAGCCGCGCGAAGGCCTCATCAAGCTCGCCCGGCGCCGTAGTAATCACGACCATGGTACTGCCCGGCCTCATAGCCTGCTGGAGGCGGCCTAACGCCCGCACCCCCGACTCCGCGCTGAAGCCCTGCAAAAGCGCCAGACTCGTCAACAACTGACTGCGCTGGCCCCTGCCCAAATCGGCTTTAATGGGCTTGGGCCGAAAGCCGTGGACTCTTGAGGCCAAATTTGTACCCAAGCTGATTTGGTAGCCCGCCTCCGTATAATTTGTGATTAAAGAAGCTGCCGCAATTATCGCCACCTCTAAATTATTGCTGACCTCCCGCGCCCACCAGTCAAGGTTTGGCGGTTGATCTAAAAACAAGTAGATCTCTTGATCAAAGGCAGGCTTTTCCACATTCACCTGCATGCGCAGGTGGCGGGCACTTGCTTTCCAGTTAATTTTACCCGCGGGATCCCACGGCTCATAAGGCCTTGTCCCGACCAGATTAAGCGGATCCGTGAAAATCCACCCCTCTTTGGGCCGGGAACCGAAAAGGTGAGTGTCTAAAGCACTTTGGCCTTGGATGGGGACAACCCTGGGAAAAACGATCAACTGCTGTGCCGCTGTGGCTTCTTTTTGCTCGTTGCAAAAAAAACCGAAAGGATCGGTATAGCTTAAGGCAGCTGCCCCCAGCTCAAAGCGGCCCCGCCGCTTAGGCCTGATTTCGTAAGATCGTTTCAGCCTTTCATACCAATTGAGGTGGAAGTAATCGGAAAAGATATCGTAATCCTGCACCGGATTGGCTTCAACGCAGGCCTGATCGGCAAACTCCAAGCCGTGGGAAAAAGTGTTTTCAAGCTTCAGGCCAAAGAGGGGCAGAAGTTTTCTGTTTGTGATCCCCAGATCCATGGTCACTACCGCGTCAAATTCGGCCCGCTCCCTGTTTAAAGTACGCTCCACGGAAAGTTTTTTAAATACGGTGCGGTTCCAAAGGTAGGCCGACCCGATGGCGGTCAGCATCACCAAAGAACCTAAAAATGCTACTAACTGCCCCCTTAAACCCGCATACAAAGCTAAAACAGCGAAGCTTATCCCCCAAAAAGCCACCCAGCTCCTACGCCCCATGAATGACATCCTCCGTGGGCACGGGGACCTCTTTTAAGATCTCTCCGATCAGCTCCGATTTATTGCTGTCCGCGTATTCGCTTTCATATTCTAAAATCAAGCGGTGGGCGGCCACATAGGGGAAAAGATATTTCAAGTCATCGGGCAGGACGTAATCGCGGCCTTGGATATAAGCGTAGGCCAGGCCCGCCCGCATCAGTGCCAAAGAAGCCCGGGGGCTTAAACCTAAGCGGATGTGTTTGTTGTTTCTTGTCGCTTGAGTTAAACGGGCAATATAATTCATGAGATCACGAGTCAAGTGGACTTTAGTTACTTCTTCCCGCAGCTGCAGGATAGTTTCGCCGTCTAAGACAGGCTCTAAATCGTCTAAGGGATCTTTTTGTTTGAAGCGGCCTAAAACCTCCACTTCTTCCGCTACGGAAAGATAACCCATCTCTATTTTCATTAAAAACCGATCCAACTGGGCCTCCGGCAGGGGAAACGTCCCTGCCAGCTCCACGGTGTTTTGCGTTGCTATTACTAAAAAGGGGCTCTCTAAGGGATAAATTACGCCTTCGATGCTCACCTGCCGCTCTTCCATAGCCTCTAAAAGGCTTGACTGCGTCCGGGGTACCGCCCGGTTAATTTCATCAGCCAGTAAAATATTAGTGAAGACGGGCCCGGGCCTGAATTTAAACTCCCCTTCTTTTTGATCGTAAAAATAAATACCCGTAATGTCTGCCGGCTGGAGATCGGGAGTAAATTGAATCCGCTTGAAATCGACCCCCAAAGAACGGGCTAAAGCATTAGCCAGTTTTGTCTTGCCCACTCCGGGGACATCGTCAATTAAACAGTTGCCGCCGGCCAGTAAAGTTGTCAGTAAAAGCTCGGTGACTTTTTCCTTCCCTACGATAACTCGGCCGATGTTTTCTTTCAGCCTTTTTAACTCAGCTTGCCTCATGCCTTGCTCCTTCCCAACCCTCTAAATCCACTTTGTTTTATCTTACTTATTATGTTGAGGTTATACCCCGGCCTGCAAAAAATCAAGATAAAATTTCAAAAGCTCCGCTTTAATTGGCCTAAACGCTCCTTGGCTGTGGCGCAATAAGCGGGCTCAATATCATACCCCACATACATCCTGCCGGTTAACTGGGCGGCAACACAAGTGGTACCCGAACCGACAAAAGGATCTAAGATAACATCATCTTTGTAAGAAAAAAGCCTTAACACCCGATCAGCAAGCCTCACCGGGAAAGGTGCGGGATGGCCCACTCGGCTGGCCCGCTCCGGTGCGATCTCCCAGACTGACAAAGTTGCGGCCATAAACTCTTCCCGGCTGATATCGGAAATACCCCGATCGGGCCGGGAAAAATCCCCTTTGGCAAAGACTAAGAGGTATTCGTGCAGATCGCGCAGCCTGGGTGCCTTTGCCGACTGCCAAGAACCCCAGGCACAGCTGCCCTGCATGCCTTTGCCCTTCTGCCAGATGATTTCGCCTGCGGGCAAAAACCCCACGTGAGTGTGGATAAAATAAAAAAAGGAATGCAGTGGTATGTAAGGTTTGCGGCCTAAATTTGCAATATTGACCACGTAGCGGCCCCCGGGCACTAACACCCGGTAGACCTCTTGGGCAACCGCGAGGATCAGCCGAAAGTATTCTTCTAAATCTAAGTCCTCGTCATATTCCTTCCCCACGTTATAAGGGGGTGAAGTAAAGGCAAGGCCGATCGTTTCATCGGGGATCTCCCCCATCCTCTCTGAGGAAGAACAATAAATTTGGTTGGCCCATTCATCTTTCGGCCTGTGGGCCACGGTTTCCGGTTTTCCCTTATTTTCAAGAAGTTCCTGCAGGCGCTGTAAGGAGAAACCTTGGTAGAGATTGCGCTCGTAAAAAGCGCTGGCATCGTGGCTTTCCCTTCTGCCAGAGCCGAAACTGGAAGTGCGCGTTCCCATTAATTAACTCACCGCTTTCATCCGATTCATTTCCCGTTGTGCTAAAACTAACCTGTAGTAATGGCCCTTTTGCTGCAGCAGATCTTGGTGTGTACCCATCTCCACTAATTCCCCTTCATTTAAAACCGCGATGCGGTCCGCATCTTTTAAAGTGGACAGGCGGTGGGCGATGGCAATGGTCGTGCGCCCCGCCACCAAACGGCGCAGAGCCTCTTGGATCTGTTCTTCCGTTTCGCTGTCGACGGAAGAGGTGGCTTCATCGAGAATTAACAGGCGGGGATTGTGCAAAACCGCCCTGGCTATAGCAATGCGCTGCCTTTCACCGCCGGAAAGCCGCTGGCCGCGCTCGCCCACTCTGGTGTCGTAGCCGTCGGCAAATTTGACGATGAAATCATGGGCGTTGGCGATTTTAGCCGCCCGCAGCACATCTTCCGCATCGGCATCCTCGTGAGCGTAAGCTATGTTTTCCCAGATAGTACCGGCAAAAAGGAAAGACTCCTGTAAAACCACGCCGACTTGGCGGCGGAAATCTGCCTGCGCCAGGTGGCGGATATCGATGCCGTCGATGTAAATGGCGCCTTCGTCCACATCGTAAAAACGGTTGATCAAGTTAATCAAGGTAGATTTGCCTGCCCCGGAATGGCCCACCAAACCGATCATTTCGCCTGCTTTAATGTGCAGATTAACCTTTTTTAAAACCGGTTCATGAGGCCTGTAGCCAAAGGTGACATTTTCCAGGCGGATATCCCCCTTAATTTCAGGCAGCGGTTTGGCTTCGGGCAGATCTTGAATCTTAGGCACTTCGTCGATAATCTCAAAAAGCCTTTCCGAGGCCGTCATTGCCTGGTGGAACCAGCGGGGCACAAAGGACATAAACCTGAGAGGTCCGTAGATTAAACCGGCATAGGCGGAAAATTGAATCAGTTCGCCTAACCGGAACACTTCGCCTAAAACTAACCTGCCGCCAAAATAAAGGATGAAGAAGTTGCCTAAGCCCATGATAAAGCTTAAAGATGGGTATAAGGTGGCCCAAGCCACTTCGTTTCTGATCGTCACATCGCGCAAGCGGGCACTGTCTTCGGTAAAGCGGGCCACTTCCCGCTTTTCCGCGCCGAAGGCTTTCACGACTCTAATGCCGCTTAAAATATCCTGTAAGACGGAATTGGCCTCATCCCACCAGCGCCACTGCTGATGGTACATGCGGCGCACTCTGCGCCTGGTGGCGTTGGAAAGCCAGACCAAAAAAGGCGCCGGGATTAAAATCATTAGAGTAAGCTGCCAGTTTTGCAGAAACAAAATTACGCCAATACCCACTAAAAGCAGAGCTTGGCTGATCAAGTTGGGCATTTGGTGCTGCAAAAAGCTCTGCACATGCCCCGTATCGTGGTTGATCCGGTTCATTAAATCCCCTGTGCGCTGCTGATCTATGAAACTTAAGGATAAGGCTTGAATGCGGCTGAAAACCAAAAGCCGCAAATCCTGGCCTAAGCGGGCGCCCACTGTAACCATGATCCTGCCCCGCAGAATTGTAAAAAGGGCGATTAAAAGCCGGGTTATGGCCATACCGCCGACTAAGATTAAAAGCAGTGCCAGGTTGGGCTCCGCCACCCTTAAGACATCGTCAACTAAAATCCTCTGCAGCTGGGGCGTTGCCAAACTGACCGCGGTCAAAGCCAAAAAGATAGCAAAGCCTGTTATTATTAAACCGCCGTAGGGTTTTAAAATCAATGCCAAGCGCTTTAACACCGCACTTGTTTTCAGGCAGTGCGGGCACACCCTGGTACCTTGGCGCAAGGGCCTTCTGCAGTTGGGGCAGAACTCAGGCTCGGGTGGTTTAATTTCGGGCAGGGCCCCTTCTGCCAAATAGCGGGTTAAGGCATTGGCAATAACCGCATAGTCCGGCACCTGTTCCAGGTAATGGTAAGCAGCGGTCACAGGTTTATCCCCATACCAAACAATAAGCCTGCCTAAGCCGACTAAAGTCTCCTGCTCCAGTCTTGTGGCCCCTTGCAGGGGAAATTCCTCCTTCACCGTATCATCTTGTGGATCAATTAGAACCAATTTATTTTTACTCACATTAAGCCGCCAAGCCACCTGCTGCAATTTCGCGTTTAAAGGCACCTTAACGGTAAACAAAACAGGCATAACATCACCTCTATAACAGCGTTTCCAGATACTGCCTACTTTTGGCATCCAATTTTGCGAGATCTTCGATCTCAAAACGGTTGCCCGAGACATCCATAATCAAAGTCCGCCGGGCCGTAATCCTGCGGATGGTCCGATCCCTGCCCCGCGTCACAAACTGGTATTCACCCCGATCCGTTACCACATCCCAATAAGCATGGCCGAATTCCTCTTTATAATCTTTGATGCGCTCGATCTTAGGCGTGTAATAGCGCCACTGTATTTCCTCCTGCACAGCCTTTTTGGACACTTCATCGAGGCCGTTTAAATCCTTAATCAAACCGATTTCCTCCCCATCGTCAGGCAGTCTGACGGAAATAAAACGGTTGGGGAAAGTAAAAGGGAAAGCCAGATGTATATCAACTTTGGGATAAAGCTCATCAGCAAGTTCCAGGCTCAATAAGCCGCCCGCGGTGGTGCGAAAGCGTGCTTTAGTTAAATCCAAATACTTTAGATCACTCAAAGGGATTCCTCCTCTAACCGGCAACCCCCATGCGAGAGAGGGCTTTCCTCTGGGTAGTAAACAGGCGGTGGTAAACGCCGCGCCGGCGTAAAAGTTCCGTGTGTGTTCCCATTTCGACCAGCTTACCCCGATCTAAAACGAGCAGGCGGTCCGCCCGGCGCAAAGTAGACAGCCTGTGGGCGATGGCAAAGGTTGTCCTGCCCACGACCAAACGCTCTAAAGCTTCCTGCACCAAACGCTCCGTTTCAACATCGATAGCCGCCGTCGCTTCATCGAGAATCAGGATGCGGGGATTGTGCAAAACAGCCCGGGCAATAGCCAGCCGCTGTTTTTCACCGCCCGACAGATCAATATCGCGCACGCCCAAAACAGTTTCATAGCCGTCAGGCAGCTTGGTGATAAATTCGTGGGCGTTGGCAATTTTGGCGGCGGCAATTACCTCTTCCACCTCCGCTTCGGGCTTTGCATAGGCTATGTTTTCAAAAACCGTCCCCCGAAACAGGAAAGTTTCCTGCAAAACCATACCCACCTGCCGGCGCAGATCTGCCTGCTGAATAAAACGCACGTCAACTCCATCGATATAAATTTTCCCTTCGTTCGGATCATAAAGGCGGGAGATCAAGTTAATCAGGGTAGATTTACCGGCACCGGAGCGGCCCACGATTCCAATCATCTCGCCCGCTGCCACCTCAAACGAAATATCTTCCAAAACGGGCTTGCCGTCTTCGTAACCGAAAGTTACATCTTGAACGCTGACAGAGCCTTTTAATTCAGGCAGCCCCACTATTTGTTCTGCCGGCGGCGTCCAAAGCAGTTCGTTAGAATCAACCACCTCGAAAATGCGCTGGGCGGAATTCATGCTGGAAGACCACCAGTCCACAACCCGGGTCATAAAATCAAGGGGGCCGTAAACCATACCCAAATAGCCGGTGAAAGTCATTAAAGTACCGAAGGTCAGCTCGCCCTGCATGACCCGCCAGCCGCCGAAACCCCAAATGACTAAAGCGCCCAGGCTCATGAAATAAGAGAGGGCGGGAAAAACCGTGGAAGACATATTGCCCACTTCCCGGTTGACTTGAAAAACCCACTCATTGCCTTGGGTAAAGCGCTCGATTTCGGCCTCTTCTTTACCGAAAGCTTTAATCACCCGCACGCCGCTTAAAGAGTCGTTAACTATGGAGTTTAAGCGGGAAGAAGCCCGAAACCGCTTTGTATATAACCGCCATAGAAGAGGGCGAATCTTCATGGTTAAAAAGACGATTACAGGCACGGGCAAAAAGACCAAAGCGGCCAAGCGCCAGTCTAGTAAAACCAAAACGATAACTATGCCGATTAAACGAAGCGAGTTTGTGATAAAGAAGGGCAAGCCGTTTAAAAAGAAGCGCTGCAGGTGGTTGGCATCGTTGTTGACCCTGGTCATTAAGGCACCCGTCTGCCTTTGATTGTAGAATTTGAGGGAAAGATTCTGCATCGCCGCAAAAACCTGTGTCTTCAGATCAAAAACTACCCGAGCCGCGATCCTGGCGGTAACCCGGCCCTGCCAAATATCCAAAAGAAGTGTCAAAAGCCCGACGCCAAACATGCCTAAAACAATTAAGCCCAGCTTACCACCGTATCGCCCGCCCGCGCCTAAAACTTCGTCGAAAAAGACCCTGCCGCCTAAATAAGGGGAAAGGAGGCCGACTTGGGAAGACGCCAGCATCAAAACGCTCATTAAGATAATTTGGGCTGCATAGGGAGGTGTTAAACCGAGCACTCTTTTAAATAAAGAGCGCCTATCCAAACAGCGGGGGCAGACAGGGCGCCTGGGATCGGGATAGAAGCGGTTGCACTTGGGGCAGCGGTCTGCCGCTTCACTGAAAGCAGCGGTTTTTTCACCGCCCTTAATTAAATTATTAATGCCTTGGGCAAAGGCTTGATAACGGCGCCCTTGTGCAAGCGAACCGCGCAGTAAAACAATTTCGGTAGCGGCAAGTTCCAAAAAAAGGGCCACACTGCCGATGTAATGCCGCACGTATAACCTTTTAATTTCATCCAAGTGCCAGGTTTTTGCTCCGCCGGGCTTTTCCCAACGGAGGGAATCGTTTTCGAAGCGTAAAGTTTCCTCTGCACCATCAAGATCACCATAAACTACCAGCTTCTCAGCCAACCTTGATCCCTCTCTTCTCTTTGATCTAATTCGCTAAAGACCTTCCTAACCCTGCCTTAACAGAAATACTCTGAAACCTTCCCACCTTATGTTATAATAAACAGAGAATGGGTGGTGAGCGGGGTGCATTTTGATCCAAAAGAACTTTTAGGCAGAAACGGCCTTTTAGAGAATAAACTGCCGGCTTATGAATACCGCGAGGTACAGCTTAAGATGGCCGGCACTATTTACGAAGCCCTCCAGGCGGGGGACCACACTGTCATTGAGGCGGGAACGGGCGTGGGTAAAAGTTTGGCTTATCTTTTACCCCTACTTTATTATACTGTCAGGGAAAAGAAGAGGGCAGTCGTGGCAACTCACACCATTGCCCTGCAGGAGCAGCTCTTTCAAAAGGATATTCCTTTTTTACAGGAAATACTGCCTTTTGAATTTAAGGCAGAAGTCTTTAAAGGCAGGAGTAATTACCTCTGCCTGCGCCGCTGGCATGAATTGGGCACTCAAATGGAATTTACGGATGAGCTGGCGGCCTTAAACCTTTGGGTACAGACAACGGAAGACGGGGATCTGAGTACGGCTCCTTTTTCTCTTCCCCCCGAGCTGTATTTCGAGCTCCGCTGCGAGAGGGAAACCTGTACACAAGAAGAATGCCCCTATTTTGCCGACTGCTTTTACTGGCAGCTGCGGCACAGGCTGAACAAAGCCGATTTAATCATCACAAACCAGGCAATGCTTTTAGCCCACTTAGGGACGAAAGGGCGCGTTTTACCCCCCTTTGACTGCGTTGTCATCGATGAAGCGCATAACTTGGAGGACACAGCCACCAACGCTTTCAGCCACCACATTGCAAGAAGCACCTTCCTTGCCTTTTACCGGACGGGCTCTCACCTTCTGGATGCTTTAAGGGGCTTAATCCCCGAATTTTTGATCCAGGATATCCATCTGGGGCTGGAAGCCATCTTAAAAGAAGCGGTGCAGTATTTCAAACAGATCGCCCCGCACATCACCGGTTACAATTTACCTTTAACAAAAGAAAACCGCCAAGTTTTCCAAGCGACAACCCTACCGGCGCAGTTAAACCGGCTCGAGGAGCTTTTGACGGCCCTTGATGTGGAAGACGGTGAAGCGGCCCTCTTGACAGCGCAGTTTTTGGAATTTACCGAAGAGCTGGCGGAAACCTTAAACCTTGTTTTAAACGGGACTGACCCCGGTTTTGTCTACTGGGCGGAAATACAAAAAGGGGCCCCGGCACTGATTGCCGCCCCCATTTACGTCAACGATATTTTACGTGAATCCCTCTTTGCGGAAACAGCGACCGCCATTTTAACTTCCGCCACTTTAAGCACAAATAATTCCTTTGACTTTATCCAAAGCCAACTGGGGCTGGAAGGGGCCCGGGGCTTAATTTTAGGCTCGCCCTTTGATTTTTCAAGACAGGCCCTGCTCTGTGTGCCAAACGGAGCCAAACATCCCAACAGCCCGGGCTACCCCCGCCAGGCGGCCTTTTTGGTACTTCATACCGCAGCGGCCACCCAAGGCGGCGTTTTAGTGCTTTTCACAAGCTACAGCCTGATGGATGAAGTGGCTGATTTAATCCTGCCGACGCTTGAAGAGGAAGGCTACTCCCTCTTCAAGCAGGGTGACGGGCCGCGCCTTGGTTTAATCGAAGATTTTCAAAAAGAGCCCCGCTCTTTACTTTTTGGCACCAATAGTTTTTGGGAAGGGATCGATATTCCCGGCACCGCTCTTAAAGCGGTGGTCATCACCAGGCTTCCCTTTGCCGTACCGAACAGGCCCGTAATTAAAGCCCGCCTGGAGGCAGTTGAACAGGCGGGCGGCAATCCATTTTTTGATTACAGTATTCCCCAGGCAATTTTACGCCTCAAGCAGGGCTTTGGCCGTTTAATCCGCTCCGCCGGCGATAAAGGCGGCGTAGTTATTTTAGACGAGCGTATTTTGCGCTCATCTTACGGCGAAAAGTTTCTTAACTCCCTGCCCCCTGCTCGTTTCAGCCGCGATTTAGAGGATCTGCGGCGGCTCTTTGCCCACTAGTTCCACATCGTAAAGCGGGCCGTTTTTCAAAACCCGCACTTTTTTCACCTGATCGCCCACGCTGATTTCTGTCGGGCGCATTTTACGCGTCACTTGATAAAGCGTTGAGCGGATCGTTGACTCATTCACATCCCGCCGCTCCCGAGCAAACTTATGGACCACAGCCCGAGCCGGCACCCCTTCCGGGGATTCCTGGGCCAGCGTATAAAGCGAGCCCACGACCTGACTGGTCAAGGAAGGCTGCTCCCTGCCTTTGCCCTTCTTTTCCGTCAATAAGCCGTCCAATTTGCGCAGATCCAATTCCTTGGCCGCTAAAGTTTGGTGCAGCCTCTCAATTTCTCCCTGTAAAATTTCGCGGGCCTGCCGCAGTTGTTCCCGATATGCCACAGCGATCCCCCCTTATTTTATATTACTTAGGATGATCATTTACCGGCCATAATATTACCGGGGGGAGGGGCTTTCTTTCGCTTTACTGCCCCATTTAAAGGCGAAAAAGGTAAAAATGGAGCCGCCTATTAGAATCGGGATATAAAAGACGACGGAACGCCACAGTACGATGAAAGTGCCCAAAACATCGGCGGGCAGCGCCCCCTCCAGAACAAAATAGGCGACGAGTTCGGCGGCACCGGCGCCGCCGGGGATGGGGGAAAACACCGGTGCGATCCCTAAAAGGATGGAGATGGCATAGCGGAAAATCCCGGAAAAAACTCCAAAGCCCGAAAGCAGGATAAAACCGGCTAAATAATACACTAGGTAATACAAAAAGGCAATGGCCAAAGCCCCTAAATAGGAGCGGCCGTGGAGCCCCGCCAATTTTTTGCAGGTAGTTTGAAACTCCTCAAGCCAAACCGCGGCCCGGGAAGGGGAATCGGAATCTTGAGCCTGCCGCCTGCGGTAGATAAAGTTAGCAAGGCGGTTGGGCCTGGCGGCAAGGTAGAGAACGGCAATTAGGGCCAAAACATACAAAAGGAGCAGCAGTTGAAGATAAAGAAGGTACTTGGCCAGATGAGCGGGAGCTGTTCTCAAATTGGGCAGAATTAAAATGGCCAAAGCCGCCAGGCTGATTTGGCTGGCAATCCCACCCGTTATGACAATTGCGGTAGCCTGGGGAATACTCAAGCCCCGCCGATAGAGGAAATAAATTATTAAAGCCCCGCCGCCGCCGGCAAAAGGCGTCACCAAGGTCAAAAAATTTGCCGCCCCTAAAAGGAGGCCTAACTGCCACCAAGGTGCCTGAAAGCCCAAAGAAGCAGCCAGAATTCCGATCCGCTGCCCGTCAATCAGCCAAGAAAAAAACACGGCCAAAGCCGCTAACAGAAAATACCCCAGGGGATAGTGCTCTAATTCACGCAGTACGTCCGCGGGCTTGGCAACTCTGGCAAAAACCAGCGCCAAAGCCAGTGTACTGCATAAGAAAGCCGCGATAATCCCTTTCCAGGGAATTTTTTTCGCCGTTGTTTCATCACTCTGCATTATTTCCATACCTCAATCGTTCGGAATGTGTCAGCAAGCGAGTATTTGGATAGTACCGCTTTAAAATACTTTCATAGTCAAAGCCCGCCTCAGCCAGGCCCTTGGCCCCCCACTGGCTCATGCCTAAGCCGTGGCCGCTGCCGCCGCCGTAAAGCACGGCTGATTTTAAACGGCCCTTTTCATCCCTGCTTTGTTCCACAAGAAAAAATGCACTGGGCAAAAGAGCCTCGTTGGTTAAAACATCAGCCAGCCGCACCAACTTTTTCGGTGCCAACGCATTTCTAATGGTAAGTTCGCCCCGGACAACTACGCTCTTTAGGGTTCCTTTGACTTCCAGGGCTGAGACCCGGCCCCGGTCGTCTCTTTCAGTGATCTTTAAGCCTAAGATCTCACCCAAGCCCTCGTTTTTAAAAAGCTCTTTTAGATCCTCTTGGCTGAAAGTACACTGCCAGCGAAACCACGGCGAATTGCCTTCCGCCGCCCACAGCTCCGTATTTTCCCATTCGGCCAAGGTCTCCAGGCTTCCCCCCGCTGATGTGGAGTAAAAGTAGGCGGAGCCGATCGTGCCATCCTTTTGTGCCAGAATCAGCCCGGCAGTCTCGTCAATCGCTTGGCTGGCGGCCTCCGCCTCCGGCTGATTGTTATAAACTTGGGAGCTTGTGTCATCTCGGACATGATAGCCTAAATGGCCCTGGCGGGAGTAAACAGCCTGTGCAACAGCGAAGGTGCGGGCCGCCACCGCCTGCGCCTTCAAAGCTTCCAAGGGCCAACTTTTCGGCATTTCACTGGGCACCACTTGATATAAGTATTCTTCTAAATCAACTTCGTTAATCGCTAAAAAGTGTTCCTCGCCGCAGATGCTCAATTCAAAGCGGCCCCGATAGCGGGGATAAAACTTGGTCGTTGTCCCTCTCAAAAAGGTATTAATTTGAATCAGGCCCCCTGCGGGTGCCGAAAGATAAAGCCTTTGGGCAAATTCCCAAAGCCCGCCCTTACCGTCTTTAAAAAGAAGTTTACCCTCTTTAGCATATACTACGGCCTCTTCGCCTTCTTCGACTATAAAACCCCGGCCTGTGCCCTTCTCTTCCACAAAAAGCTTTGATGTGGGCGTAAAGGAAAGTTCTTTGTGTTCGATGCTGCGAAATTCATCCGTAGTTAAAGCAACCAGTATCGTCTTGATATAAAGTGGGTCATAAACGTCCAAGCGGAAAACTTCTCCCTTTTTTAAAGTGGCGGCAACTTCCTTAAAACCCACCTTCACGGCGTCCAAGGGCACTGCCAATGCTTCCCCTTCCCAGTGGTGGAAAGCCTCCGCGGCCTCGCTTAAAGGCAGGCTGCCGTGGTGTTCAAATTCCACACTGTCCCCTGAAATGCGCAGGATCCGATCTGCGGGCAGCTTTAAGGCAGCCCCCGCCGCAATACCAAAAAACGAGAGGATGAAAAGAAACAGAGCTAAAGGGAAAAGCTTTCTCACCTTGTTTCAAACTCCTTTTGCACCGCTTGAAAAAACTCATCGTTCGTATACAGATCAACCGCAGTATAAGCTAAGGCTTGGGCAGCCAAAAGCGCCACCTCCAGCCCCCGCTTAGAGATGCTTGCCCGGGCGAAAGCCGCCGTATGGGCAGTTAAATCCTCCCCGATACTTAAATAAGGGTGGATGGCGGGAACGACCTGGGAGACATTGCCCATATCAGAAGAGCCGCTGCCCGGGGCAAATTCTTCGATTTCCAAAACGCCAAGCCTTTCCAGGTTCGCCCCAAAAGCCAAAGCCAGCGCCCTGTTGGGCTTTAAGTTGTCGTTGGAATTTTCAAATTTACGCCACTCCACCTGCGTGCCGCTGATTAAAGCGGCACCTTGAGCGGCCGCCTTGACTTTTTCTACTACTTCATCTAAATCCCGCCGCCCGGGGGCCCGGAGATAAAAGCGGGCTTTGGCAGCTGCCGGCACAATATTGGGGGTTTTACCCCCGTCAGTAATGATTCCGTGGATTCTAACGCCGTCAGCCAAATGCTCCCGCAGAGCATTCACCCCGTTAAATAACTGGATTACGCCATCCAGGGCATTAATTCCTGCCCACGGGGAATCCGCGGCATGAGCCGCTCTGCCCAGAAAGGTGAACTCATAGGCATCAAGGGCGGTACTGGTGCTCATTAATAAATTTTCGCAGGAAGGATGCCACATCATCGCCGCAGCAATGGAGTGGAAAAGACCCTGTTCAACTAAAACAGCCTTGCCGCCGGCCGTTTCTTCCGCCGGTGTGCCGAGCACAGTGAGTTGACCCCCCATTTCCGCTAAAAAGGGGGCCAAGCCCAAAGCGGCGCCCAGCCCACCTGCGGCGATTAAATTATGGCCGCAGGCATGGCCCAAATCAGGCAGTGCATCGTATTCCAATAAGACGGCAATATTGGGCCCGCCGGTACCTAAACTTGCCCGAAAAGCTGTTTTTAAGCCGCCCACGCCCCGCTCTACCTCGAAGCCAATGTCTTGTAAGGTATCGCTTAAAAGAGCACTGGCCTTAAATTCGGCTAAGCCCAGTTCCGGATTTTCACCGATGTCCAAAGCTATTTTATAAATCAAATCTTTTTCGGCAATAATCTTTTGGCTGACTTTCGCTTTCAATTCTGCCGGCAAGAAACTCACCCCCGCTTAAGTTTTCTGTGCTCGCGGTACATGCATTCATCCTGGACAAAGATAAGGCCCTTCTCTCGGCAGAGTTTTTTACCTTCTTCGCTTCTGATCCCGTCCTGCAGCCAAACGCCCTTGACATCTTCCCTTTGGGCCGCGGCTTCGATAAAAGGGAAAGCTGCCTCGGAAGGGCGGAAAACTAAGACCAAGTCGATGCCCTTAGGCACTTCGTTCAGGTTTTCATAAACTTTTTCACCTAAAAGCTCGCTCCCGCCGAAGGGATTAACGGGGATGATTTCATAACCATTATCTTTTAAATAGCGGGGAACCGAATGGGCCGCTTTCGCAGGATCTCTGCTTAAGCCAACTACTGCAATCCTTTTTAAAGCCAATGCTTTTTTGACTGATTCTTTCATCTTAAATCGTCCCCTTTCCTTGGCCGGACTCCGATCTATGATATAATAAACAGGAAACGTCAACCAAAGGAGAAGTGCCTTGTCTAAAACCTGCCTGATCCTCGATTGCTTTGCTCTTGTCTACCGCTCCTTTTACGGGCTGCCCAGAACTATCCGCACGCAAAACGGGCAGGCCATCAATGCGGCTTTAGGCTTTTACAACACTGTGGCTTCTTTAATAGAACAATTTCAACCCGATTATCTCTTTGTGGCTTCGGATCACCCCGAGCCCACATTCAGGCATCGGCTTTTCCCCGCTTATAAGGCGCAAAGGCCGCCCATGCCCGAAGATTTGCGCAGTCAAATCCCCTTAGTGGAAGAACTGATCCACAGCTTAGGCCTGCCTTTACTGAAGGTGCCCGGGTACGAGGCCGATGACATTATGGGTACCCTGACGGATCAGATACCTGAAGATACCCACTGTTATATCGTCACTTCCGATTTAGACACTTTGCAGTTAGTTTCCCCTCGGGTTACGGTGGTTACCCCCAACAGCCGGGCTAACAAAATGTTTACGCCGGAGCTGGTCGAGCACCAAATGGGCGTCGGCCCTGCTTTAGTGCCTGATCTTAAAGCTTTGATGGGCGATGCCAGCGATAATATCCCCGGTATCCCCCTAGTTGGGCCCAAAACTGCCGTACGCTGGCTGACGGCCCACGGCTCTTTGGATGAGATCTTAGATAAAGCCCACTTACTGCCGGGCAAAGCGGGTGAAAACTTGGCGGCAAGACAAGAAGAAGCCCTCCTTTACAGGCATTTAGCAACGATCGATAGGAATATTCCTACCCTCGCCTGCTGGCGGGCGGGGCGCCTTAGCTTTGACGAAAGCAGAGTGCGCCAAACGCTCGATGCCATTGGAATAAGGGCTTCTGTGCCTCAAACAGGTTAGTTTTCGTTTAAAGTAACGGGCAGCCTACCCTGCCCTTTTATTTTGCCCACAAGCAAAGCTGCGACCTGGGGCCACACAAAGGCACGGTTGGTGTAAACCGCAATATAAGCAGCTGCATTAGGCAGGGCGGTCAATTCATAAGGCGTGCGGGCGCCGATGACAATTGTTTTGGAGGCAGCGGCAACCTGGCGGATCATTTCTGCCTGCCCCGCGTGGCGGTGGGCATCCTGGGCCACAATTATAACTAAAGAATGGTTGGCGGCTTTGGCAGCCAGCCTTTTTATTTCTCCTCCGCCTACGGTTAAACCGACCTGTTCCCTCTCAACTGTAAAGCCTTCTTTAGCTAAAGCGTCCGCCAAAGTAGTACTGCCTTCAATTTTCTCTTCAGCTATAGAGGTTGCTTGGGCAGCAGTTTCTATTACATAAACAGGCCCCCGCTGAAGCGGCAGCTCATTCTTTCCCCGCACTACCGTTAAGCTTTTTTCTACAGCTGCCGCCATCACGTCGGATTTGGCGGCCCCGCTGAGTGAAGCGGGTTTTTGGCTGTCTGCCCGGAAGCCCTTTTTCAAAGCGTAAATTCGCGCCAATGATTCGTCAATCCGCTCCTCGGGGATCCTGCCCCTTTCAACCGCTTCCACCACTGCCCGGACCGCTTCTTTTTGCCTCTCCGGCGTGTGGCTCACTATAACAATATCGCTGCCCGCCTCAATAGTTAAAACGGCGGCTTCTCCTAAAGAGAAATTTTTAGTAATTGCCTCCATCTCCATACAGTCGGTTAAAATCAAACCGGTAAAGCCTAACCGCTCCCGGAGAAGTTTAGTTAAAACCGCCGGTGATAAAGTTGCCGGCAGATTAGGGTTGGGCTCCAGGGTCGGGAAAAAGACGTGGGCGGCTAAAATGCCTTTAACCCCTGTTTCTATTGCCTTTTTAAAAGGTACTAATTCCACGGCTTCTAAGCGCTCCCAAGAGTGATCGATCACCGGCAGGCTTAAATGCGAATCAACGTGGGTATCGCCGTGGCCGGGAAAATGTTTGCCGACGGCGGCCAGGTGCCGCTGCAGGCCCCTGATCAAAGCTGAGCCTAATTCAGCTACTTTAACGGGATCGGAGCCGAAGGAGCGAACGCCGATCACGGGATTCTTTGAGTTGTTATTTACATCTAAACAGGGGGCTAAATTAATATTGAAGCCCGCGGCCCTCAGCTCTTCGCCCATCACCTGGCCCACTTGTTCGGCTAACTCAGCCGAATCCGCTGCACCCAAGGCCATGTTGCCCGGCGAGACGCTGACGCCGTTAGTTAACCGGACGACAGAACCGCCTTCTTGGTCGATGGAGATTAACAGATCTAAACCGCTGGGGCTTCGCTTGGCTAAGGCCTGTAATTCATCATTTAAGGCCCGGATCTGCTTTGGATCATCGATATTGCGGGAGAAATGGATGATTCCGCCTAAATTTCCCTCAGTGATAAATTTTTCAATATGAGGTGGTATGGCTTTGCCCGCAAAGCCAAACATCATTAATTGGCCCACCTTTTCCTTCAGCGATAGATGTTCCAAGCTCAAAAACCTCCTTTTTCTATTTCTAACCGCAGCGCCGCGGCAGCTTCATTTATCTCAATGCCCAGTACTTGCAGCCCCAAAAAAACTGCGCCAACCACCGGGGGAAAGTCGGGTAAAGTCACCTCTTGGCCCGCGGCATGGCGCTTGATTTCCGCCTCCATGGGCGTCAGTAAAAGCTTGCCCGCTTGAAAAACCCCGCCGCAGGCCGCAACTCTGCCGGGAGAATCAGCTGAACCGAGCCCCTGCAAGGCCGCGATCGCTAAGCGTCCCAACTGGCGGCCCGCTTCTTGCAAAATCTCTTGCGATGCGGGATGGCCCTGGGCGGCCAAAGCGGTGATTTTGCGGCTGAAGCCGCCGATAAACGGCCGATCTAAAGGCAGCTTATAAATTAGGGGTACCAACTGCTCTAAGCTTTCCACCTGAAAATACTGCAGGGCGGCTTCTTGCAGCTTTTCATCTTCTTTGCGCCTGCCGTCAAAGCTCTGCATAATAAGCCTTAAAGCGCTAACAGCCAGAGAAAAGGCGCTGCCTTCATCGCCCAGTAAATAACCCCAGCCGCCGACCCGGACAGAAGCCGGGCCCTTCACGCCATAAGCAATTGAGCCCGTGCCGGCAATAACCGCAACGCCGTCTGCTCCGCTTAAAGCACCTAAAAGGGCTATTGCCGCATCGTGGTGGATAACGACGTTTGTATAGCCTTCTTTTAAAAAAGCTTTCTTTAAGATCACAAGTTCCCCGGGCCGCGCGGCACCGGAAACACCTAAAGCTAAAAGTACGCCCCGCTCAAAAAGCAGACCAAAATCTAACTCAGCTGCAAGCAGGGCCTCTAAGACGGCTTCTTGAACAGATGCCAACACGCCTGCCGCCCCGTTGGAGGTAAAATTAGCGGGGCCCCCTTGGCCGAAGCCTAAAAATCTGCCACCTTTTGTTATTAATAAAGCCTGGGTAGAAGAACCACCGCAGTCTAACCCTAAGACATACATATAAGTTTAACGCCTTTCCAAGTTGCGCCTGTCTAAGGCTTCCCTTGTTTTTTCGATAGACTTTTTCGACTGTGCGTAAGCCACCAAGGCTACGGCGATAAATAAGGTATCGATGGTACTTAACTGGGCGATGCGCGAAGAGATGGCACCACTGCGGAAGATGTTTTCCCGGGAAGAAGTAAGCAAAACGAGATCGGCTGTCCGGGCCACCACCGATTGGGAAAAGTTCGTAATGGCAATAGTCAGTGCACCGGCCTCTTTTGCCGTGCATAAAGCATCGACGATTTCAATTGTTTCCCCCGAATAAGAAATGCCGACGGCCACATCCCCCACTTTTAATAAAGACCCCCGAGTGATCTGCATATGGCTGTCCACAAAGGCGGCTGCCCTTAAGCCGATCCGGGAGAACTTTTGCTCCGCATCCAAAGCCACGATCCCGGAAGCCCCCAGGCCGTAAAAATGCGTTTCACCGGCACTGCTGATGGCGCTGACCGCTTTTTTCAGGCAGTCCGCATCCAAAACCTGAGCGGTATCCTGCAGAGCTGTAATATTGGCTTGAAAAATCTTTTCCTTAATCGTCGCCACATCTTCGCCCGGTTCCACTTCCCCGTAGATGGGCTCGGGCTTAGTCGCCACATCCTGAGCCAGCAGAATTTTAAACTGCTGAAAGCCTTTATAACCGAGGCGTTTGCAGAATTTCACCACGGTGGCGTCGCTGACATCCGCAAGCTTGCCCAACTCGGTAATGGAAAGGTGCACAATTTTCTCCGGCTCTTCCAAAATTCTTTCCGCAACCCGCTGTTCCGCGGGGCGCAGTGTGGGGTAAATGCTTCTTAAATGCAGTAAAGTGTTATCAAGTTGGGCATTCACAGCTATTCCTCCTCAGTGATTTCAGTTTAATACAAGAAAAACTCCCGGCGGTCCCGGGCAAACTTCCCTGCTTCCTGTTCCCATTCTTGCAGGAGATCCTCTAAACCCGCCCAATCCCCCGCCTCTAAAAGGAGGCGCAGCTTATTGTCTCCGGCCAGCAGATCGAAAAAGAAACGGCGGCCGGGCGGGGCGAGAAATTCAAATTCCTCGTAGTTTGCGGCAACTGCCCCTAAAAGTTTGACCGCGGCCCGGATGGGATCGAATTTTGCCGCCGCCGTAACATGCAGCTGAACTCCCTTACATAGTTCCCCTGCGTACTTACTGAAGCTGGGGGTAAAGTAAGCGGGCCGGAAAATTACACCGGGCAGCTTTTGTTTGTTGAGCCTTTCCGCCAACATTTCTCCATCCAGCCAGGGGGCCCCAATAATTTCAAAGGGCAGAGCTGTGCCCCTCCCTTCCGAAAGGTTAGTCCCTTCCAGCAAGCAAGTGCCCGGGTAGACTAAAGCTGTTTGGGCCGTCGGCATATTAGGTGAAGGTGCCACCCAGTTTAAACCGGTTGCCTCCCAATAAAAACCGCGCTGCCAGCCTGCCAGCTTTACTACTGTTAAATCAGCTTGAATCGCCCTGGTTTCATTAAAATAAAGGGCGATCTCGCCGATCGTTAAACCATAGCGGATCGGCAGAGGATAACCGACGAAGGAGATAAATTCCTCTTTCAGGATGTTACCGCTGACAATCTCTCCGCCCAAAGGGTTGGGCCGATCTAAGACGAAGATAGGTAAATTAAATTGGGCCGCTGCTTCCAGACAATAAAGCAGAGAATAAAGATAAGTATAAAAACGGCAGCCTACATCCTGCAGATCAAAGACCAAGCAGTCAATATCCGCCACCATCTCAGCCGTCGGCCTCCTTGTTTCGCCGTAAAGGCTGAAAATTGGCAGCCCTGTCTTGCTATCCACGACCGATTTGACCTGCTCGCCCGCCTGCACATTGCCCCTGACACCGTGTTCCAAACCAAACAAGGCACCCACCTTGCCCGTTTTAGTTAACAGCTTTAGACCCGAGCGTAAACGGGAATCCACTGCACTATGGTTTGTAATCAAGCCAATTTTCTTTTCGCCCACATAATCCGCCAGGTTGGCTAAAAACCTTTCAAGGCCGGGTTTAACCAACATCTTCCGCCCTACTTTCCTGCTCGGCGATTGCCAAGGCCCTGCCCACAACACCGTCCGCTCTTTTAAGCAGGGATTGGGCCCGGGCATAGTTACAGCCCGCTTTCAGCATGACAATGGCCGCCTTAATATTAAAATCGGCCTTTTTTAGGGCCTCTTTAGCAGCTTCTTCGGAAGATTGCGCGGCTTCCATGACCATCCTTTCCGCCCGCCGCACCAGTTTAGCATTTGTGGGCACCATGTCCACCATCCAATTTTGGTAGACCTTGCCAATCTTAATCATAACCGTTGTGCTCAAAGTGTTCAAGACAATTTTTTGCGCCGTCCCCGCTTTCATGCGCGTCGAACCGGTAACAACTTCCGGCCCCACCACGGGGGCAATGGTTACCTGAGCCAGTTTAGAGATGGCTGAGTCGGCATTGCAGGTCAGGCCGATCGTCGTGGCCCCCAGCTCGTTTGCCTTTTTTAAAGCGGCCAAAACATAAGGCGTGCGGCCGCTGGCGGAAATAGCGACCAAAGCATCTTGCGGCCCGGGGTTTTCTGCCAGAAAATCTTTGATGCCCGCTTCGTAATCGTCCTCCGCTTGTTCCACAGCAACAAACATGGCTCCTTTACCCCCGGCGATGATAGCTTTGATTTGATCTTCACCGACGCCGAAAGTAGGCAGAAGTTCCGCGGCGTCCAAAACGCCCAAGCGCCCGCTGGTACCGGAACCCATATAAATAATACGGCCGTTTTGCTTTAAAACCCCCGTTAAAAGCTCCGCGGCGGCCACAATCTGCGGGATTTCTTTTCGGACCGCTGCCAGGACTTGTTCGTCCTCCTTAACGATTAAGGTTACCACATCTTCCGTAGGTAAAGTATCAATATTCCTTGTGGCTTGGTTTTGAGATTCCGTAGTCAGTTTTTCCAGCCCTTTTCCGTGCTCCATATACAATAACACCCTTCTTGGTTTAGTCTATGATCTAATTCGCACTCTTAGTAAAAAATCCTTCCCGAACCATCCCTTAGAGAGTAATTCTTTTATTATAAAACTTTTCTAAATATTGTTGACATTATTTGCACTATTCTATACAATGGCGGTGGGAGGGTGAAATTAATGCGATTTTTGCTTCTGCTCTGTTTACTCAACAACCGGCTGGTGCCCTACACGACAACCAGATACGAAGGCACAACGGGGCAAACCGCGGAGTGGGACTGCGGGCCTGCCGCGGCGGCCACAATCCTGCATTTGGCAGGTTTCAGCAGCCGGCCTTGGCCGGAAGAAAAAAAGGATGTTTCCCTGGGCCAATTGGCCCGCTATCTGGAAGCACACGGCCTTTTAACCGAAGGGTATCAGTTAAACTGGCAGCAGCTTCTGCATTTTTTTACCCATTTTCCCAACCGCCCCTTAATCGCCCACCTGCGGGGAGAAACCGGCCATTTCGTCGTCTTATTGGGATTAGTGCAAGAAAACCTGCTTATTGCCGATCCCGCCTTAGGCGTTGCGGCCGTTTCCAAAAAAGACTTTTTACAAAATTTCAGCGGTTACACCCTTTATTTCCCCCAACTTGCCGAACTGCCCGGAGTAAAAAAACTTTTGGCCGGAGCGGACAGGCGTTTAAAGCTGCTGCGGCTGGGTGTCCCCTACTAGGAGGTTTTAATTTGCTTGGAAAAATAAGCGGCGTTTTTTTAATTCTGCTTCTCGTAACGGCTCCAATGCAAGCCTATTACTCTTTCGATTTGGAAATCTGGAGTTCCCCTTACCGGCAGGAGAAGATTTATACTTTAAAGGCAGGCGCCCTCTGGCCCCTCCGGAAGCATTTATCCCTCAAAACTGATTTAAAAGCTTTGACCGGCCCCTGGCGCCTGGAGCCGGAGGCTGCACTTCTTCTGCAGCCCCCTTTAAGCGAAAACACTTTAGGCAGGCTTGCCGCAGCTTACAACAGCAAAGCGGGGCTTGAACTGACGGCGGGCTTTGAAACCTTAGCTGATCCCCTTTTAACCTATTTCTTTTTCAGCTGCGGCCCCAAAGCGGTTTTAGATTTAGGCTTGAATTTCGCCGTTAATGAAAGATGGGCCGTTGGGGCCCACCTGCACTATACGGAAAACTCCCTTTTAACTTATCAGCTCCACCACTTCGGTTTAAACGGCCTGCACAGCCAAGTTCTTTACAGCCGTACTTTAGACGGCACCCTGCAGCGGCTGGGCTTAAAGTTCGGTTTCTGAAAGTGCTTCTAACTCGCCTAAGAGATTTTCAAAAACGCCCATTGCCAACTTGATCGGCCGGGGTGTTCCCAAATCAACGCCGGCTGCCCTTAACAGATCGAGTGGGTAGTCGGAACCGCCCGCACCTAAAAATTCCAAATAAGCGTTAACAGCAGGCTCCCCTTCATTTAAGATCTGCTCCGATAAGGCAACTGCCGCAGAAAAGCCCGTAGCATACTTATAAACATAGAAGGGGCGGTAAAAGTGGGGTATCCTGGCCCATTCCATGGCGATTAATTCATCGACGACTATGTCAGCGCCGAAATACTTCTTATTCAGATCGTAATAAATTTGAGAAAGCTGATCTGCTGTAACAGCTTCACCTGCGCCTACTTTAGCGTGGACTAACTTTTCGAACTCAGCAAACATGGTCTGCCTGAACACGGTGCCGCGGAATTGTTCTAAGTAGTGGTTTAAAAGATAGGCTCTTCTTTTCGGCTCTTCGGTTTTTTTCAAAAGATCGTCGATGAGCAGTGCCTCGTTTAAAGTTGAAGCTACTTCCGCCACAAAAATAGTGTAGCGCGAATTGATGTACTCCTGCTTTTGATTGGAATAAAAGGTGTGGAGGGCGTGGCCTAACTCATGCGCCAGAGTAAAGACATTGTCCAAATTTTCTTGGTAGTTTAATAAAACGTACGGGTGCACGCCGTAAGTGCCCCAAGAGTAGGCCCCGCTGGTTTTACCCCTGTTTTCCAGCCAATCTATCCAGCCTTCCGTAAAGCTTCTGTTTAAATCGGCCAAGTATTGTTCACCCAAGGGGTGCAGGCCTTGGCGCACGATGGAGATGGCTTCTTCGCGGGAAATTTCCACATGGGCTTCCGGCACCATCGGTACGTATAAATCATACATATGCAGTTCGTCCAGCCCTAACAGCTTACTTCTTAAACGCACGTAGCGGTGTAAGAGGTGGAGGTGATCGTCAATTACCTTAAGCAGGTTGTCGTAGACTGCAACCGGCACGTTATCCAGATCCAAAGATGCTTCAATCGAAGATTCGTATTTCCGGGCCCTGGCGAAAAAGAGTTCTTTTTTAACCGCCGCCAGGTAGGTGGCCCCCAAAGTGTTTTTCCATTCGCCGTAAGTTTCAAACATGGCTTCAAAGGCGCCTTTACGCACTTCTCTGTTTTCTGATTCTAAGAATTGGATGTAGCGGCCGTGGGTTAATTCCACCGTTTCCCCTTTATCGTTTTTCACTCGGGGAAATTTCAAATCCGCGTTGTTGAACATGCGGAAGATGTTCCCCGGTGCTTGGGCTATCTCACCTGCACCTGCCAGAAGCTTTTCTTCTGCCGCAGGCAGGGTATGCGCTTTCAGCCTCAAAATATTTTCAAGATGGTGCCGGTAAACTTCCAGGCCGGGGACTTCTTCCAGCCAGGTTCTTACCGCTGCCGCATCCAAAGCCAGGATCTCCGGCTCTAAAAAGGCACCGGCCGCCTGTAAACCTACCGCGGTGCTCATCGCCTGATCGGCGTAACCTTGGTAGAGGGGATCCGCGTTATTTTCATCTTTTCTCATGTTGGAATAAGCAATCAGGCGGCTCATTAATAGATTCATTTCATCTCTTATCTTCAAAGCATGCAGAAGGCTGGGGCCGGACTTGATGGTCCCTTTCAACTTCTCTATTCTTTCTCTACCCTGCTTTGCTTTGGCTAAATCCCGCTCCCATTTTTCATTCGTGGCGTAAATGTCCTCTAACTTCCATTTCAGTTCATCGGGTATTTCCTGCCGTTCGGGAAGTTTCCCCACGTTAAGTCTCTCCTTTACACTGTGATGTTCTACCTTTTCGCCGCAAAACAAACGTATCCTTCTTAACAGGAACCTTTCTCTTAATGTTGAAATAAGAGGGGAGGTGAGTTAAATGAGTGTTAGGGAAGTTTTTGCCCTCGATATCGGCACCAGAAAAATTGCCGGTTTGATCATGTCCCGCACCGCGGAAGGATTTGTTATTAAACATGCCAGCCTGCACCAGCAGCTTGCCGGCGCCATGGCGGACGGCCAGATCCACCACATTGAAGCTGTTGCCCAAGTTATCGCCCGGATAAAAAGGGAACTGGAAGAAAAAAGCGGCACTGTGTTGAAAAAAACAGCCGTGGCCGCGGCGGGCCGTTCTTTAATCACCCAAACCGGTTTAGCGGCGGTGAAACTAACGCCCAACGAGCGCATCAGCCCGGCAGCCGTACAGGAATTGGAATTAAAAGCCGTGTGGGCTGCCGTTAAAAAGCTTGCCACAAACGGCACGCAGGGGGTCATGGACACTTACCTCTGCGTAGGCTACAGCGCCATCCAATACTATTTGGACGGGGAACCAATCGGCTCTTTGCCGGGCCACCAAGGCAGCCGGGCCGAAGTCAAAGTCATCGCCACGTTTTTACCCCGCATCGTCATCGATTCTTTAGGCACGGCCATTGAACAGGCGGGCCTTGAGATGAGTTCCCTGACACTGGAGCCCATCGCCGCCATGCACATTGTCGTTCCCGCCACGATGCGCCTGCTTAATATTGCCCTGGTAGATATTGGGGCGGGCACTTCTGATCTGGCTTTGGCCGCGGGCGGCGCCATTAAAAATTACGGGATGGTCTCCTACGCGGGCGATGCCATTACCAAAGGCATTGCCGAACACTTTTTATTGGATCTGCCTGTGGCCGAACAGGTTAAAATTAACCTCAAGCCCAATGAAGAAATCGAATGCCAAGACGTTTTCGGCAACGAACTCACCCTCGCTTACAGCGAAGTTGTTGCAGTCATTTACCCCTACGCCCAAAGGCTGGCTGAAAAGATCGCCAAGGAAATTATCCGCCTAAACGGCGAAGCGCCGAAAGGTATTATCTTAATCGGCGGCGGCAGCTTAACACCCCAGCTGGCGTCCCTGTTGGCCGAAAGCCTTAAGCTGCCGGAAAACTTGGTGCGGGTGCGCGGCCGGGCCGGCCTGAAGCTGGTGGCCGGCGTACCTGAATTTGAAGGCCCGGAGGTAATTACACCCATTGGAATTGGCTGTACATATTTAGACGGTTTAGCAATGGCTTTGATCCAGGTAAAGGTGAACGGCCGCACTATCCAGCTTTTTAAAGGGGCCACTTCGACTATCGGCGATGCCCTTTTAAACTGCGGCTATTCTTCGGCGGATCTGATTGCCAGGCCGGGGCCGGCCCTGACCGTTGAGTTAAACGGCCGCTGCGTACCCATTCCCGGCACGTTGGGCAAACCGGCGGCAGTTTTAAAAAACAATAAACCGGCAGATTTGAATACAGAGCTGGCAGAAGGGGATGAAATTAAAGTAGAGCCCGCACTCCCGGGCGAAAAACCCCAAGTTACCTTAGGTGAATTCATCGATTTAGAAACCCACAGCTATGAACTGACGCTGAACGGCTCGCCCTTGAAATTGGAGCCGCCCGTTTATGTGAACAAAAAGCTGCGCCGCCGCGATTACATCATTCAAGATCGGGACCATATTACTTATGAGCCCATAACGTCTTTTGCGGAACTTTTCCGCCATCTGCGAATTCCTTTGGAAAAGAAAATTTCTTTTTACCTAAACGGGGAAAAGACAACGGCTGTGGAAAAGATTCAGCTTTTTATCGAGGGCAGAGAACAGCCTTTAAGCACGCCGCTTAAAAACGGCGTGCAGGCGGAATACCAAAGAAAACAGTGCGCTTTGCGTGAAATCTGCCGGCCGCACGATAAAGCGGAAGCGATCACGGTCACTATTAACGGTGAAGATTTTCAGCTAAAACCAAAACAATCCGCCCCCTTAGTTAACGGGCAGATTGCTTCTTACGATCATTTGGTAAGGCCCAATGATCGGGTGGAATATTTCCCCCAAACGTGGTCTTTAAATAATTATATCGTCACCGATATTTTCCGCGATTACGAACCGGATGAAGCCTTCTTTAAAAAAGGCGGCCGCATTTTTGTTAACGACAAAGAAGCCGGTTTTACAACGCCTATTAAACACGGCGATGCAATTCGGCTTGCGCCGCAGGATAAATAATTCTTACTGAAGGGGCACTACAAATTTTTGGATGCCCGCGGCATACGGCGCTATTTCGTAGAGGGGGAAATAAACGACGATACCTGCAGGCTGCAGATAAAAGCCCTGCTCTTCGCCGATCATGAATTCGTCGAACTTGTCTATAAAAAACCACTGGGGGTCCTCGGCAAGCCTGTCGTTAATGACGGCGACAAGCAGCTCGCGTTCTTGGGGCGAGCCTAAGACCTCGTCAAAAGTTAAAGTTTTGCCCGTTGTCAAATCCAAGTTGATGCCCTCTAAGTAAGTCATGCCGTGGGCCCCGCCCGTGTATTGATAAAAGGTTAGGGTAAGGCTTAACAAGCCTCCTTGATTTAAGGTAACTTCGTAGTTGACGTAACCGGCATAAGGAAAAGCAAAGCTTTCCGCCGGGGCAAGCTCGGCCGCTTCCTCCACTTCCTGCAGGAAAGTTTCAACGCATTCCAAAATCCGATCGTTAACTTCCCACTCCCAAACCTCGTTTAAAGTCCCTTTGATTTGGGGGATGGAAGCTCTGATCTCCACTCTTTCCGTATCCTTTTCCAGACGTTGCTCGTAAACAAAAGCCCGGTTGTCAAAGCCTTGGGAAATGCGCTGCCAATAAGAATTGGCTTCCGCCCCCGCCGCCAGGACAAATAGGCTTAAAAACAAGAGAACCAAATAGTGCTTTTTGCCTGTCATTTTAACGCCGCCATTCTTCTTTAATATGTTCACCGCCCAGCCTATCGACATAAACTCCCCGCTCGACAAACACTCTGATTAATCTGGCGCCCACGGGATAATCCCAGGGGCAGAGTTTCACCGCTATATGATATTCTTCGTCTCGCGGCTCAAATACCTGGGCGGTGCCAAAAAACTGGATTCCCTTAATCTGCTCGCAATTGTCTTGGAAAGGCTCGGCAATTAACAAACAGACTTGGGAGTTAACTGCCAGATTATTGAATTTACCGCCGCCGCGGGATGGGATATAAACGTTGAGATCATCCGCCGTATAATATTTAACGGGACTGACCCTCACTCCCGCGGGCCCCATTGTACCTAAAGCAGCAGTATCGTGCTTTTTGGCAAAATCAAAGATAATTTTCTGTAATTCCCGCCGGCTTAGTTGACTGCCCAGCATCGTCGGCATAGTTTTTCCCCCTGTTTTTACCCTTATATTCCCCCTCCAAGCCGTATTCCATGCCTAATAGGAAACCGGGTGCCTCGGCACCCGGTGGTTGACTCTTACTGAAAAATGAGTTTTGCGGTGTTGCTGGAATTCTTCGTTGCTTCCAGCGTTATTTCAAGGGTGAACACCCTGCCTTTGAGATGCTCCTCGTACAGTTCCTCCGAATATAAGCCTTCAATGCCATCTAACCGGATCGGGTCCAAATCAATGTCGAAGGGGACTCCGGGAACAATAGTACGGCTGATGTTGATTTCCTGTGTCTTCGGTTCGAAAAGCTCTTCACCGTCCTCACCCTCCACCGTAACGTGGACCCTGTGTAAAGTATAGCTGCCTAATCCTGACGTCCTGACCTTCAACTTAAGATCGATGTGGGTTTGATTTTGAACTATATAGATTTCTTGCGGGACAATTTCAAACTTCAAAGACGGAGCAAGACAACCAACCAAAAACAGAGACAGGATCAATAAGCCAACCAAGCCCAATTTTTTCACTCTGTTAACCTCCTAATAGCTGATGCCATTAGAGTTCTTTCTAACCTTGGATATACCTTCCATCAAGAAGAATTTATTTAGCTAAATCGTAATTATTTAAGCCAAGGCCGTGTTTTCGCCTCATATTTTTTGCCGTCACGGCTAAATTCGCCATCCTCTGCCCGTTAATTTTAAACTTTTTAGCCAAAAGGCTTGCTAAATAAGCACCTTTGGCCGGCGCCAGCGGTGAGGCATAAAGTTCCGCAGCGGGGTAGAGCAGGTTTAAGAGGTGTTTGACCCGTTCGTAAATCACGGGGCTGCCTAAAAGAATCTGCCCGTACAAACCGATAGTTGGCACTTTAATCTGCATATGTTTGGCCATCCTGCAGACCAGCCTGACAAAATCGCAGGCTATATCATAGGCGATTTCCAAAGCCTGAGGATTGCCCTGTTCGGCTAAGGCGCTGACTTCGGCCACCAGATAGGTGAATTTCTCTCTTTTACTCATCTGCAGACTCTGCGCCGCTGCAGCCAGTAATTGTTTCATACCCGGGCTTCGTTCGCCTTCGTGTTCCCTTTTTTGTTCAATCCTGGCGGTAAGATCTTGAGATAAATAATTATAGCTGAGGCGGTAGCGCTGCCCGGCCAAATTATCGAAGACTACAATGCCGGTCCGGCCGCCAAATAAAAGCATGCGCTCTTTCGGCACAGGGATCCCCAAACTGCAGGCGGCAGTATACTCCTTCAGCTGCACTTTCGACCCGGCCAGCTTTCCCTCTAAGAGGTGGCAGAATCCTCTTTGAAACCCCACAACACCTGATTTGTAAGTGAAACAGGCCATCGCCAGTTTCTCCGGCTTAGCACAGCTGCCTAAATTATCTAAAAGGTTTTTTAAATTTTGGCGGGCCTGCTCCAGCCCATAAAGTTGGTAATTCACCGAGCCCCCAATCTCGGTGGTTACAATCTTGCCCTCCGAATCACCCAACACCGCGGTCGAACTATAATTATTATCCGCGACCCCTAAAAATAATCTTTTTTCCATTGGATTGCTCTGCAGCCCGCACTTGAGTATAGTTCCCTTATGCCAAAAATTCAGTCTATTCAATGCCTAAAAGTGACAGCTGCTTCTCCCTGCTCCCTCCTAATATTTTATTATTCTTAACACAATCTTTTTCAATATAACATATAATTAGGAGGGAGTGCAACCTTTCACGAAGAATTCTTGCAAAAAATATTTTTATTCCAGTTCCTCTTCCGCTTTGACCGCAACGGAACGGAGAAGATCTTGGACAATACCGAGCCCGCTTACCCGCTTTAAGCGGCTTTCGGCTTCTAAAACAAGGCGGTGGGCTAAAATAGGCCCGGCCAGAGCTTTCACATCATCGGGCAGGACAAATTCCCGCCCGCTTAAGGCGGCCCATGCTTTAGCCGCGCGGAGGAGGGAAATGCTGCCGCGGGGCGATGCACCCAAAAGCACCTGAGGATGATTGCGGGTCGCTTGAGTTAAGCGCACGATGTAGTCGCGGATGGAATCTTCGACAAACACGCGGCTGACAACCTCCTGCAGGCGGATCACAGCAGCGGGCTCCGTGCAGGGGGCCAGTTTTTCAATTGGGTGCCTTTTTGCCAGGCGGCCCAGCACTTGGTTTTCCTCTTGCGCGGAAGGATAGCCCAAACTCAAACGCATTAAAAAGCGATCCAGCTGTGCTTCGGGCAGGGGGAATGTCCCGGCAAACTCAATTGGGTTTTGCGTCGCCAAAACCAAAAAAGGCTGCGCCAGGGTGTAAGTGGTGCCGTCCGCGCTAACTTGGCCTTCGCCCATTGCCTCTAACAGGCTTGACTGCGTCCTGGGCGTCGCTCTGTTGATTTCATCCGCCAAAACAATTTGGGCCATTATCGGCCCGGGCCGGAAAACAAAATCGCCCTTTTTTTGATCAAAAACAGCAACGCCGGTAATATCCGAAGGCAGAAGATCAGGGGTGCATTGAATGCGGGCGAAGCTGCCGCCGATGGAAACCGCCAAAGAACGAGCCAGCATCGTCTTGCCGACTCCGGGAACGTCCTCTAAAAGAACATGGCCGCCGCTTAAAAGTGCCGTAAGCAGCATTTTAATCTCCCGCTCCTTGCCCACAATCACCCGACTGATATTCTCTGTCATCTCTCTGCCAAACTCCGCCACTTGCTCAATCTCTTTTTGGAAAGCCAATTTCCTCATCCTCTCCTAACCTTGCCAACTGCTCCACTATATTCGAACCGGCTGCTAAAAACCGGGCCCTCTCCCGCCGGGTCAGCTTTCCGGCACCGTAGCGCGCCAGGTGGTAGCCCCAAAGAAAAGCGGCCAGCTCTTCCCTTCTGTCCGGCAGGTGCCTTAAGAGCACCTCCCCGTACTCCGCCGGTGTCGAGGCGGGTAAAAACAAAAGCCCTTTCTTTCTACCGACCTGCACTATTTCCCTAAACAGAAAGCGGATGCTGCCGTAATCCTTTTTCCGGCGAAAAAACCTGCGCAGCCGGGGCAAAGAAGCTTCCTTTTTTTCAACACCGTTTTTAACGGGCCGTAAAAACTCTACTGCCTCCCTCAGGCCCCGGCCGAGATTTTTAAAAGCGCTGACAAAAAAGCGATACAGCCGCAAAAGCAGGGCGGGCAAACCCCTTAGGCGCTCCGCTTCCCCTTTGATCCATAAACTTAAAAGAAAGCCGATTGTCAGTAAAACTATTAAACCGGCCAGGCCCGCCGTTAAAACCAAAAGCAAAAGGAGGGCAACGGCCGGATACCCGCCAACAGCAGGCTCCTGCTCAATCACTTCAGCCGGCAAGGGGACCGGGGGCTCGGCAAAGTCGGGCCCGGGCATTGGCGGGCTTTCCAGCCGGCTTAAAAGCCCCTTTAAAGCCGCCAGGATATCATCAATGCCCACCGGTGAAAAGTTCACAGGAAGTAGGCTGATGACTAAAAGCACTACAGCTACAAAGACAGCCAAATTACGCACCCAAGACCGGTTCAGCCCCTGCCGGACGCTGACTTCGCCATAAGACCAAAGAATATTGAGCCTGAAAAGATAAGCTAAACTTTGAAAAATAAGGCCGGCGGCTAAAGCGCCCCAGCCCAATAAAAGCAGGCGCCTTTTAATCTGCGGTGTGAAAGAAACGTTCCGCCGGTCGGCTGTAACTGCTAAAACAACTGCCCCAAGGCCGCTTGTGAAAAACTGCCGCCAGAAAAACCCCACTGTTCGGCTCCCCTGCTCTTTAAATTCCAAAGATTCATATTCCCAACTGATGGCGGAACTCGCTTTATCTTTTAAATAAACTGCTTGTTTTTCTAAAAAGGCCAAGCGCCTGCCGAGACTGCCACTGCTGAACCAAGCGAGAAATATCAGCAGGCCGCCCGCGGCAAAAGAAGCAGTCTTAAAACCGCCGCTGGGGAAATAAAGTACGGTTAAAAAAATAAGTAAAACGAGTAAGCGCCAAGTAAGGGGCGTCTGGCGGCCGGCGAAATAAGCGTTAAAAAGAATTGCTTCCCAAGCGGCCAGGAAAATAAGGCCAAAAAGCCAGGAGGGAAAAACCCAGGCCCCATGCAGCAAAGCGAAATATTGGCCCCAAAAAGAGACTGTGCAGAAGATGAAGGCCGCTCCCCAAAAGGGCAGCGCCCTTTTAACTTTCATTGCAATCCCTCCCCGCTCCGTACCGGAAAAAAGCTGACGCCGGAATGCCGGCAAAGCCCCGGCTCACCCGCCGATTCAGCGGTGGTAAAGACCTGCACGGTCAAACCGCGGGCGGCCAGGCCTGCCGCGGCCCGCCTGAGCTTTGGCGTATCCGCCGAGACAACTAAAAAAAGCAGGGTGTGGCGCTTTAAAGGCACCTCGGCATCTAAAAAGGCCCGAAAATCCAAAGCGGCCTGTACCTCGATCCCCGCCAAGACCGTTAGAATCCCCCTAAGCTGCGCTGTGCCTTCCCCGGCGGGGATGTGGAGTACGTTTCCCCGCCGGTTTAAATCGGGCTCAGGACCATCGGGATAATCTTTAAAACGGCCATTGGCTGCAAAACCTACTGAGGCACCCTCTTTAATCAGGTAAGCTGCCAGGGAGGCTGCGGTCGTTACCGCCAATTCGCTTTGGGCGGCGGTTTTGTAATTCGGCTCGTAAAAATCTAAAAGCACGTAGGCCTCAACTGCCACCGTATGTTCAAATTGTTTCACCTGCAGGGAATTTGTGCGGGCGGTGGCAGGCCAATGCAAATTCCGCAGCGGATCACCCGCCTGGTAGGGCCGCACGCCGGCTAAACGAGAAGCATCAGGGTAAATTCGCTTTTCATCATCGAAACTGCCACCTGTTAAACGGGAAGGCAAATTAAGTTCAGCAAGCTCTCTGATCTGCGGATAAACCACCACCTTGTGCGGCGTCAGGCTTTGAAAGCGCCGTGTCGTTAAGCCCAGAAAATCCCCTACAAAAATCTCCAGGGGGCCCAGAAAATAAATTCCCCGGGCCCGGGCCGATAAAGGCGTACTAACCCGCGCCACTGACCGGGGAGGTAAAGCTAAGACCCATTTTTTTGGCCTTTCGGCCGTTAAATTCGTGTGGATTTTATCCCGGCCCGAAACAAAAGCCAAGGGCAGGCAGGAGTTATTAGTAACCTCCAGGCCGATCTGCCAGCTTTCTCCGCAAAAGGCATAGCTTGCCGCTTCCAGGCGCTTGACACTGATTTTGGCCGCCGCCTTTTTTTGCACATGAAAGAAAAGGAAAAACAAGGCCACAGCCAAATAGGCCAAATAATAGGCCGGTTTAGTGCCAAAAAGCAGGGCCAGCACCACTAAAAATATGGTGAATAATCGCCAGAGAGCCAAAGCAAAGCCTCCTTCCCTCTTATACCTTTCGGTTGACAGGCTTTAAATCCTGTTGATTTTTGAGGCAATTCAGTTATACTAAGGGCGAGCGAAAACTAAGGAGTTTTTAACATGGACTGGCAGCTAATTTTATTACCACTGATTGCAGCCGCCATCGGCTGGGTTACTAACGTTATTGCCATCAAAATGCTCTTTTGGCCCCGAACGCCTTGGAATATCTTCGGTTGGAAGTTTTGGGGTGTTTTGCCTAAACGGAAAGGGGAAATTGCCGCCAGCATCGGCCAGGTTTTGAACGATGATTTGCTGCCAACCGAAGACCTGCTGGCAGCTGTCAACACACCGGAAATCAGAGACAGCATCGCCTCTTACATCGCCGGCAACGTGGAAGAGAGGCTGGAACCTTACCTACCTTTTTTCATCCCGGAAAATGCTAAAAAGAAAATTAAACAGCATTTGGAAAGGCTGTTCCGGGCGGAAGCGGAAAAACAGCTGGGAGGCTTGGGAACCTCATTCAGCAGGGAACTGCAGGAAAAGAAGATTTTAGGCAATTTAGTGGAAGAAAAAATCAATTCTTTTGACATCTTTCAATTGGAAGATTTAATCCACAAAGTTGCCAAAAAGGAACTGCGACACATTGAAGTCTTCGGTGCCGTGCTTGGTTTTTTAATCGGCGTTATTCAAGTCGTAATCCTGCTTCTGTTTTAAAAAAACCCCCGCTGAGTGGGGGTTTTTAATTCTGTTCGATTACTTCTTTATGAAAATTTGGGTGGCATAATAGCTTGTCCCATATTTGACAATGCCGATTCCCATATGGGTGTAGCCGGAATGGAGGATATTAACCCTGTGATCGGCACTGCCCATAAATAGGGGGTGGATTCTGGCCAGGCTGCCGGTTTTTGCTATGTTCTCCCCTGCCCTCAAGTAGGCGATCCCCGCCTCGGTCAACATGTTATACACCGTGCCGAAATTCGGCGAGACGTGGCTGAAATATCTATGGACCGCCATATCGTAGCTTTTTTCTTTAGCCAAGGCGGTCAGGCCGGGATCGTGCTTGAGGGCTTTGACTCCCATTTTAAGCCGTTCTTGGTTGACTTTGTTAAACAAACTCTGTTCATCAGCGCTTAAAGATGCACCGGGCAACGGCACCTCATCTTTCGGTGGGCCGGGCTGCACAGGCACAATCGGCGTACCGGGGTTTATGGGCCGGCTTGGGTTCGGTTTCGGATTGGGCGCCGGTGTGGGGTTAAAATTCCAGTCCGGCCAAAAAGGCACGCCCCAAAAAGAATCGGAAACGATCGGTGCAGTGGGGGCCCACAAATCCCAAGCGCTGGCGTGGGCCCCGGCAGTTAGAGTGAAGCATAAAATAACAATTAGGGCTGAAAGTTTTCTCACACTAAATTCCTCCTATAACATTTCTTGGCTCCATTATAGCAGGAATTTAACGGTAATCGGCGGTCCAATTTCTGCCATTATAACTCCCCTTCCGCCAGCAGGCTTTCGATCTTTTTCAGCACCACCTTGGCGGAAATTTCACCGCGTAAAATAACCTTACCGGCAAGCAGCACAAGCGGCAGAGGCCGCTCCCAGCGCCACCCCCTATTTAAATCCGCATCTATTAAGCGCACCCGCACTGCGCTGCCAAACCTTCTTCGCACCTTATGGCGCAGAGAAGCCACAGCCTCCTCCAGAGGCATGCTTTTTCGTCAGCTGTCACAGATCGGCACCCAAGATGCGGCACTGCCGTAAACAATCAGGTCCATCCAAAATCACCCCGCAGATGTTTACCACAGTATATGCGCTAGAGCCTAGCCAGGACTCTCCGCCACAGGCTTTTTTGGCGCCTGTTTTCCAGAAGTTCCAAATCGCCAAGGCGCCTGCTTAAACGCCCTAAAGCCTCTTCTAAACGGGCCTGTTCTTTTTCTAAGGCCGTATTTTTCTCGCCCTGTCCCTGCTTTAGTAAAACAAGGCTTCTTTCTAACCGGCCCAATTTAGCCTCTAAACCACTCAATTTAGAAGTGAGCGGAGCAAGTTCAACCGGCTTAGGCGGCTGAAAACCGGCCTGCCAGCGCAGCATGCTCTTTTTAAAGTCCTCCCACTCTTTCAGCGTCCGAAATGCCTCTTCGATCAAAGCCGTCTGCAGTTTGGCCTCCTTCTCCCAAACCGCCTGTTCTTTTTGGGCTGCCGCAGGCTCGGCCTCTTCTTTGGGCCGGCGCTTTTCATCTGCCGCGGGAGCCGGTGCTTGCTTGGGGGGTGTCTCCTTTTTGGCCGGCGCTTTTTCTTTTAATTGAAAGATAGGCATAGTTAAGCCGCCGCTGTCTTTTGTTTCGATAACCGCCCAAGTGTAATCGTAAAGCCCCCGCTCCTGCTGAGTTGGCTGGGCCCAGCTGCCGAAGGTTGTTTCATAAAATTTATCTCCCTGAGAGAAAAAGACACGCCACTCCTTGTTTTTGGCAAACCCCACTTGCGAAACGTGAGCCTTGCCGGTGCCCAGGCGTTGGGGGATCCCCCAGGTATCCCCTTTTACCCTCACCTTAAGTACGGTGTATTTTTCCTGCTCCTGCCAGAAAAGGTGCAGATCTTGGGCCGGCACTAACTGAGGTTGGCTGGCCTGTGTTTCAGTTAAAGGTGCCGCGCCGCTCCAAATACGCCTTTCCAGATCAAAAACGCGATAAAACAGCCTGCCCTGGCGGTAACCGCAGTACACTGCATGGAGGTATTGATCGCGGTGCCAAGCGGCACTGAAACCGGCCGCATCCGCCGGGATATTAGCAGTTACCAAAAGAGGCCCAAACCACTCTTCTTGGAAAATGCAGTGGCGCAGTAAAGAAGTGTACCCTGTGGCCTGCTTAGTGAAATAAAGCAGGTGGACACCGCCGAATGAATCCGTAATAAGTTTTGCGCCCCCGCCGTAAACACCGCCTAAATCGATGCGCTCCTGCCTCAATTCCTTTTCGCCGTAGTAATGCCAGGCAAAATCCCCCTCTAAAAACCCCACTATATGCAGCACCTTACCGCTTACCGCTGCGGCGAAGTGGCCGGCGCCGTCTAAAAGGCGCCTTTTCTCCCCATTTGCAAAATGCACAATTAAATCCCTACCCGCCAATTCCACCTGCGAAAAAACCGGTTGGTTGACTTTGACCAACATAAACCGCACCCCCTAATATTTACTATGCACAAGCCTCAAACTTAAGACTTTTCCCGCCCAAAACGCACCCCCCTACCCAAACCGCATACAATGGTTTAGGAAAGGAGGATTAGATATGTCTTATCGCTGTAATTACGAGCCTGAGTTTCAAAGGGAGTGCATCTATGTCAACAAAGTTTACAACGAATGTTCAATAGTGGACTGCCCAACTTACCGCATCCTGATCCCCCCCACGTGCCCTCCTGCAGTCAATATCGTCAACTGCGCGATTACGGATATCAACGCCGCCGGGTTTATTACAAGTGCGGGAGAAGTTGACCTGAACGTTGAATTCGTTCTAAACGTTGAGTACGACGGCAACGGTACACCTCAATTCATTCAGCAGACGGCCCAATTCCGCAAAACCGGCATCCGCCTGGAAGGCGCTCAAGTTGGCATGGAAGTCGTGATCCTGCCTCTTCTGCGCACCTTAAATTCGCGAGCCGTGGACGGCGGTGCCGCAATTGAGTGCGAGGTCGGCGTTTATATCGTGATCAAGGCCGTAGCTTTAGTCCAATTGGAAGTAATGGGCAGGTTCTGCCCGGAACCGCCCGAGTGCGAACAGGTCTCCCCCATCGGCTGCGCCGAATGGTTCGAAGACGCGGAGTCAGGCAAGTTCTGGCCGCCGTTTCCACCACAACCGGTCAGGCCGGGACGTTAAAACTAAGCCAAATCCAGCAGCCACTGCTGGATTTGGTTTTACCCCCAACCAAAGGAAGGATTCCATGCGTATTTTAATTGCAACCAGCTTTTACAGAAACGGGCAGACAACGCATGTTTTATCCCTCTGCCAAGAACTGCAGCGGCTGGGCCATAAGGTCTTTCTGATCATCACCCGTTTGGGCTGCCCAAGTTATCAGCAGTGGCTTAAGGAAAAGGGGATACCTTACAGCGGGACCGCAAACCCTCTCAAAACGATCAGGCTCTGCCGCCGCTTCCGGCCCGATCTGATTCACAATCATTCCGCCCACACCTTAAAAGCGGTCATTGAATTGGGCAGATTACTTAAAATCCCCACCTTAACAACGATCCATTACCTTGATTTTGCCCCGCGGGATCTTTTGCGCCAACAAAAGGCCGCGGTGGTGATCAGCCGGGAAATGAAAGAAAGCTTAGATCTGGGGCAGATGCCCGTCTTTTTGGTTGAAAACGGCGTGCCTCTTTTTCGCAACCAATTTAATAAAAAAAAGCCCAGGCAGGCCTTGTTTTTGGCACAAACACCGCCGGCAAAAAAAGAGAACTTCCGGATTATGGCAGGCGAACTTTTAGCCCAAGGCTGGCAGGTAATCTCCGCAGGCGATTGGCACCACCCGGGGGCGAAGAATAAGAAATGGCAGATTGAGATCGAACCGCTCCTCAGCCAAGCGAGCCTTTTGGTCGGTACGGGCAGGGCGATCAGAGAGGGCATGGCCGCCGGTTTGGCGGCGGTGGTTTTGGGCGAGTTTTTCGATGGGTTGGTCACGCCGGCTAACGCGGCGAGGCTGCGGAAATATAATTTCAGCGGCCGGGCTTTTAAAAAGCAGCTGACGCCTCACAGGGCGCGCCGCCTCTTGAAAAAACTTACGCCCGCCTACTTAGAAGAATTAAGTAGTTTTGGCACTAAGTATGCCCGAGCCCATTTTTCCATTACCGCCATGGCCGCTGAATTAATCCTGGTCTACCAGCAAATTTTAACTGAAAAGACTGAAAATACGGCGCCTTAACAGGAATTTCGGGGAAAACGTCAAATATAACCGGGAAAGGAGGAGAGAGTCGTGAAACTAGTGATAACCGTAGTCGAAGACAGCGATGCGGCCTTTTTAATGGAAACTCTCATGGAAAACGGCATGCAGGCAACTAAATTGGCCAGCACCGGTGGTTTCTTGCTCCAGGGCAACACTACCTTGTTGATCGGAGTGAAAGCCGAAAAAGTCGAAGAAGTCATCGAAATCATTCGTTCGACCTGCGCTCCTCGTAAAAAGATTATTCCACAGATTGCTCCCGAGCTGCCTACGGCCGTTGGCGTACCCATTGAAGTTGAAGCAGGCGGGGCCATTGTTTTTGTGATCGATGTCGAAGAATTTTGGAAATTATAAGTGGGCCAGCAGGATTAAAAGGACCAAAGTATTGGCCACCCCGTGGGCGATAGCGGGCACGAAAATATTATCGCTGCGGACAAACATAACGCCTAGTAAAATACCTGCTAAAAGGACCGGAATAAACTGAATAAGGTAAAAATGCAGAACGGCAAATGCTGCCGCGGCCAATAAAGTTGCACGCAGGGCACCTATTTTACTCCGCCAAAAATCCAAAAACAGCCCCCGAAAGAATAATTCTTCACTGAGGGGTGCCCCCACGATTAATAAAAAGATAATCCCCTTGGCAAAAAGGGGGTTTTCGCTTTGTAAAAACAAATCTATGCCACCCCGCTCCCGGCTGACCAATTGCGCCGTCAGCTCACTGCCTAAAAAGCGCGAACTTAACTGCAGCACTAAAGCACTGCTGGCCGTGTTCGCCAGAAATAGGCCGATCCCCCCAAGAAAACTGACAATAACGCGCTTGAACTTAGGGGGGTTTAACACATCCCGCCTGGCACCAAAGGCCCCGCCGGCAAAAAACAGCAGCTGCTGGCAGGCAAGCAGGCTAAAAACGAGCGACGGTGCCGGCTGAAAGAAACGGCTGAGCGCTACTAAAATGAACAAGCCGAGAAAAACAACAACTATGCAGAACTTCTGCCTGGCCTTTATCTCAATTTTCATCCACTCCCCTTATGTTATTCTAAAAAAGGCGCTAGCCTTTAGAATCTGTAGTTCGGCGCCTCTTTTGTAATTTGAACATGGTGCGGATGATTTTCCTGCACGCCTGCGGCAGTAATCCGCACAAAGGTACCTTTCTTGTAAAGAGCCTCAAGATCGGCCGCTCCGCAGTAACCCATGCCTGCTCTTAAGCCCCCGACCAGTTGGAAGACCGTATCGGCAAGCGCCCCTTTATAGGGTACGCGGCCTTCAATGCCTTCCGGTACTAATTTTTTGGCACCGCTTTGGAAATAGCGATCTTCACTGCCTTCCTTCATGGCGGCTAGAGATCCCATACCCCGATAAACCTTGTAGCTCCGGCCTTGGTAAATCTCTGTTTCGCCGGGGCTTTCTTTCGTGCCGGCCAGGAGGCTTCCCAGCATGACAGAACCGGCGCCGGCCGCCAGAGCCTTTACAATATCACCGGAATAGCGCAGGCCGCCATCGGCGATAATGGGCACGCCGTATTTTCTGCCGACCCGGGCACACTCCCAAATTGCCGTCAGTTGGGGTACGCCAACACCGGCCACCACCCTAGTCGTGCAGATAGAACCGGGCCCAATGCCCACTTTAACGGCATCCGCCCCCGCTTTGATCAGATCTTCCGTCGCCTGCCCCGTAGCCACATTACCCGTGACTATGTCCACCTCAGCGCCAAAACGCTTTTTGAGCGCCTTCAGCGCCTCTATAACACC
>JBHGWS010000058.1:0-4135 GCA_041936745.1 Candidatus Darwinibacter acetoxidans | reverse complement strand
CGGTTGCCATTCTACATCTCTTACTTAGAAAAGCCGCAACCGGCAGTTGCCACCCCGCTTTTTAAGCAAGACGTATCCCCTCATGTATAAATTCGTACGATCTGAGTTCAAATCCGGTGCGGAGTGCGGATACAAGCCCGCCGAATCGCTTAATTCCGCCCCGAAAACTTAGTAAACAAAGCTGCCTCTTTCAATTACGCACCTAGACAGGTTATCTACCAGGCGAATATAGTATTTTCCCGGTATTGTATTTCGGTACCGGAAAAACCGGAGATTAAGGCAGGGATACAGCGATATGGCCGGATGACTGAGGTGGAGTCGCCTCACGTTGTTTGGGGCAGGAGAAGATTTAGGTAATTCAGCCGGGCCGGTTTAAAAGTTAATTTTAGCCTATATCTATAAACATATTCTCCGGCCGCATATCTTTCCCCTTGTTAGGAGGAAAAGCCGGGGCGTTTACTGCCAGGCCGTTTATAAGCGGGGCCAGCACCGCAGAAAGAATTGCACGTTATGAATGGCTCACTGATCCTACATTTTAAATTTCACCGACCGGCTCTTCGCCCCGAAGAAGCAATGAAAAGGGGGCGTTTCAGTAAGCGGAATTCTGGTTGAGAGTGCTGCGGTAAATTAGACTGCAACACTGTCAAGTTTTCTGCTGCCAACCAAGCCTGTTTTTGTTTAAAACAATAATCCCCTGCCGAAGGGCAGGAAAATTAAGCTGCCCCTAACGGCCGATCCTATTACTTGGCGCGTGTACACAAATTCGCTCGTTGGCGAAAACAACTCACCGCGTTTAGTGGAAAAGTGACGATTCTAAAGGAAAAGGGATCATCGTCTTTAGCTGATTGCAAACCTTCGGCAACCGTCCTTACGACCGGCCGGGAAAACATGCTCCTTAGGTTGCCCAAGCAGTGTTATTTACTCGACAAGCGCGGAAATGGGCCGTAGAGATCTTAGTTGGCGGTAAGATTGTCCAAGCGAGATTTAAAACACCCTACCCCGGCAAGCCCTTTGGTTAAAAACTTACCAGTAGTTCTAGGTATTGTACGCCGGTACAACAGCTCAAAGCCGTGCAGTTAGAGACGTGTCCTGCAGGCCGCTGTTATGGATTTTTCTTAAAACGGGGAGGAATTTAATGGTAAGGCGGTAAATAGTCTTAATAGACTTAAGTGTCAAGTCAAATCAAAGAACACTTAATAATCAAAAGAAAGGGGATTAATTAAATGTATCGAGCTAAAGTGCTGTTAATCGCGGCCTTGGTCTTAAGCAGCATCTTGTCTCTTTCGCTGCCGGCTTTTGCTGAACCGGAAATTCCCATCGTTTCTTATATTAGGACTTGGCCTCTCGGCAGTGATCCGGCGCAGATCGATCTCGGCGTAAACTGGACGGCTGCAGATATCCAAGGAGAACTACTCACTACAATCAACATCGCTTTTGCCCACTTGGACGGCAACACTATCTTTATGGTGGACGCGGATCGGACTTTCCCGGATCTTTGGGAGCAAGTTGCCGCGGCACAAGAGAAATTCCCCCACCTCAAGTTTAATCTTTCTGTTGGGGGCTGGGGTGCTGACGGCTTTTCCGATATGGCTTTAAGCGCGGAAAGCCGCGGTGAATTTATTGCAGATGTTTCGGAGTGGGTGAGAAAATATAACCTTGATGGCATTGACATCGATTGGGAATATCCTGTTGGGCCCGAATGGGGGCAAGAAATCAAATCCCGGCCGGAAGATGCGGACAATTACGTAGCTTTGTTAGCCGAAATGCGCAGCGCTTTTGATAAGTTGGGCGAAGAATTAGGCAAGCATATTGCCGTTACTACGGCCGTGCCTGCCAGTACCTGGTTCCCGGGCGTGATTGACCTCGTTGCAGTCCAAGAACATGTCGATTACCTTAAACTGATGGGCTATGACTACTATGGAGCCTGGAGTGCCACAACCGGCCATTTAGCAAACCTCTATAACAACCCGGAGGATCCGGAATGGGGCGGCTGGAGTACGGACCAGGCGGTAAATATGTATTTAGACGCGGGTGTTCTGCCGGAGAAAATTCTAATGGGAGTTCCTTTCTACGGCAGAGCATGGGATGGTGTTGAAGACGAAAACGATGGGCTGTTCCAACCCTACGCAAATAGTATCTATGACGATGGGCTGAATTTCATGGATCTGCAAGCCAAGATCCTGCCCGACCCGGAATTCGTCCGCTATTGGGATGATGTAGCTAAAGCGCCCTTCCTTTACAACGGCGATGTTTTCATCACCTACGAGGATCAAGAATCGCTGGGCCATAAAGCCGCTTATATAAAGGAAAAAGGCTTAACCGGGATCATGATCTGGGAATACGGCCATGATCTTGATGCAGTGCTGCTTAAATCCCTCTATGACTCCCTCCACGAGGATTAGTAGGGATTACGTACTATTTGATTCCAGCTTTCAAAAGGATGGGCTATCAGCGAATTGCTGATAGCCCACTTTATTTTTTATGGCTGCGAAACCATCTTGGTAAGTAATAACCGTATCTTTTAACTTGGCTTCCCAGAGTACCACTAAAAATTGATACTTCACAGATATACGAATCTTGTGCTGCACCCAAAACATGATCCGGATAATTGAGGGTCCTAGCTTTGTTGCCCGGTAATTCAACTGCACTATGCTTAGCATATTCGCTCTGGTATCGAAGAGACACTGTCAAGGCGAATCGGGCCCGGCGAGTTTTCGTATAATGAGGGCTTTATCTCCGGACTTTAAACAAGGTCGAATCGAGTAGCGGTTACTATCCCTTACCAGCTTCCAAATAGTGTCGCCGTTACCTGCACAACTTTTTAAAAGGTAAGAAGATCCCATCTCAAAGCGCGCCAGACATTTTCATGTGTCCAACTCAATCTCAGCTTTACTAAGAGTTGAGACATTTCTGGTATATTTCAGTTTTTTTCCGCAGATCTTCTAACATAAAAAACCTTTCCGTACTGATCGATATGCCTTTTAAGATCCGTATTATCAGTAGTTTCGTAATGCACTAAATCAAAATGATAAGGTAAAGGAAATTCTTCATTTAGTAAGGTGCCAACCTTCAGAAGAATTTCTCCAGTAATTTCAGGTCCGTAAAGAGCCAAATCCACGTCTGAACCGTTTTTATAATTGCCCATTGCCCTGCTTCCGAAAATATGCGCTTTCTCTATTTCCTCCCACCGACGTAACGCATCTAGAATGAACCCGGTACTTTTGGGAGAAAGACCAAACGTCATTGTTTTCCCTCCAGATACTGTAAAACTTGAGTGAGTGCGGGGTAGTAGACTGATACCATTTTATGGATCACACTCCGAAATCTTTCCTCACTATAAGTGTGAACCATTAAATTGCGGCTTTCCAGCATTTCCATCCACACATCGCCATCTTCAATTATGTTTGTCTGAAAAGCAGCTTTGATTACTGCTCGCGGGAAATCCACACCTACTCCTTGAGCTTCTAAATAATCCTTCAAAGTTTTCCAGGCCAATTCAAATGTGTACTCAAAGCGTTTGATAAGCCCTTCCTGTTCTAGTCGGTTTAGTTTATTGTAGCGAGAAGTGGCATCCTGGAGCCGATTATATGCCTTTTTTAGATTTTGAAATCGCTGTTGCCATCTAATATCCTTCCCATTCAAAACTCTGACCCCCCAAACCTCCGTTATTTATCCCCATTATAACATAAGATGGGAATCCCATCGAACATACTCCATGCTATTTTCGCCCTATAAAGTTGAAAGAGACTCCATTGTCAAGACATCAATGTTCAATTTTTAAGCAATGCTTTGCTTTCCGTTCTCCCGGTAATAGGCCCGGTGCCGCCAATTCCATTTCCACGCAGATTGGGGAAGAATCTGTAAAACTACCCATTAAGATGAATAATCAATCCTACGATCTTGTACCTGGTTCCGGATCTATAGCTGAGCCGTTGGGGCGACTGCTCGCCTTTGCCAGCATTAAGCCGATTTTCAACTTCTACTTCCATGATTTGGTGGCAGAGCCATTCAAGCATAGCAAGCATGAGATCAGGTTCAACTAGAAATTTCAACCCAGATTTCGCAAGGTACCCTGTTTTGCTTGATCAGATGACGGCTTTTTAGCGTAAAAACTTTTTTGAAGATTAACAGATTA
>JBHGWS010000057.1:0-3668 GCA_041936745.1 Candidatus Darwinibacter acetoxidans | reverse complement strand
ATATCTACCAAGGCCAAGGCTCTCTTTTTTCACCCTACGCCAAACCTAACGGGATTTTAGGCGGGGCCCATTATCTTTACGGCCTTTTCAGCTGTGATTTTATCCCCGGCATTACAGGCAGCGTGCTTTTCGTACACGGCTTGACAGAAAAAAGCGGGCTTTTGCGCCCGGCTTTAACTTACAATTCTTATCAGGGATTGCAGGTCGAATTGAGTGCAGTGAAAATGTACGGCAGCGGGGCAGGGGAGGCATTCAGACCGCTGACAAGTTTGGCTTTGAAATATGTTTTTTAAAAGGAAGGCAGCAGGTGTGCTGCCTTCCGGCTGATTTCGAGTACTGCTTTTTAAATGAAATCTTCCACCCTGCCGTCAGCATATTTGATGTAAAGTAAGCCGTCCGGTTTCAGCCAGATGGCCGCTTCTTCCCGGCCGGTGGCATCTTTGATTGAAACCAGTTTATTCTCTTTCTCCAAATTCCAGTTGTCCGTTTGAAGATCGGCGCTGACTTGGTTGCCAAAGTGGTCTTTTAAGTCAAGGGAAATTGAAACTGTGTCCATGCCATAGCTGTCCAAAGTAACTGCAACATCTACCCCGCCCTGCAGGGTTTTGCCGCCGAAGCGGTATTCAACTTTGCCTCGCCCTTCTAAACCCCGTATTTCAGTGTGGACAAACAAATCAAGGGGCATTTCGCCGAGCTCTTGGACGGAACCTTGGAAACTTGCCGTAAGCCTTAAATCTTGGGGTTTTCGATAACTTGCGGCGTTTCGCCAATTGAAATTAAATTCCCCTGCCGAAATAAGGCCGCTCGGCAGTTCACGGTACGACCCGGTGAACCGTGCCGTTTTTGGCAGTAAAATTGTCTCAAAAGAATCTACCACAGCGTTGGGCACCAAAGCAAGCGCCAGATCGCCTTCCCACCGGGCCGTGCCCGGTAGTTCGATTAGGCCGGAAAGTTCAGCAGAGCTTGGATAAACCGGTAGTACGCCATTATAGACATTAATATTATTGTCCTTAAGATCCAGGGCCATGTTTCCTTCAAACTCTACTACGGGTGTTTTGACACTGCCTGTAAGCTCAAAGGAATTTTTGTCCAAAGCTAAGTCAACTCGGCCTTGAATCTCCATCTTATCGCCGCCGGCTGTTTTAAACCAAATATCCACTGCCGCCTCGGCGGTTTTAAAAAACAATTCCTGTGGGGGATCTCCCTGCAAGAAATCGGCCCACTGCAGCCACTCTTCTAAGATATCCCGCTTTAAATCGGCTGAGATGATCAATTCACCGTGAGCGATCTTACCTTTTCTATCATACATGGTAAATGATGCAGCGAGGATGGTTTCAGTTGCGGCCGGCATAATCCCGCCTAAGATTTCCGGGATGCCGCTGAATTCGAAAACAGCCTTTTCACCGCTGCCCCACACTTGGGTCACTGTGAGAGTGTTTGTTGCTTCGTCAAATTCAATATCTTCTTCAAAATCATAACCCGGCTCGAAAGTACCCAGGACGGAAGATGCTTCTTCAATAAAGGGTACCAATTCATTTTCCAAATGCTCCTGCAGCTTAGATTCCCAAATGCCGGTGAAGGCAAGCCCCGCATCCTTGAGATTTTGAATAAGGCTTTCTACATCGCCCCTATCTTTTTTGAGCCTAATATCTTTAGATTCGGTTTTGCCCTGCGCAATCTCCACTATGAGGGAAACTGCTTCATAGCCTGGGGCAGAAACCCGGAGAGTCTGCGGTCCGGTGGCAATGTTTCCAAACGAGTACTTCCCGTTATTAACAGTCAGCGATTTACCGTTTAAAACAAGTGAGACGTCTTCCATAATCAGCTCGCCGCTTGCCGCGTCCAGAATATGACCTTTTAAATTTCCTGTTGGCGCCCCCGGCCCGCCTTTGCCGAGGCAGCCCGTGAGTAAAACCGCCAGAAGCAGAAAACTTACGAAAATCCTTTTCTTTGACATTTTTCTTCCTCCCAAAAGAGGCCAACCCTCTGGTTTTACCTAGTGGTTCTGGTAAAAATGCCGAGATCCTGCTAAATGTTAAATAATTATAAAATAATCTTGCCAAGGGGTGGGCGAACTTTAAGTCAAGCCCCTAGGTAAGCTCGGCGGATGCGGCTGTCGCTGGCCAACGTTTGGGCATCGCCTTCAACGACAATGCGGCCCGTCTCCAACACGTAAGCCCGGTGGGCAACCTGCAGGGACAGGGAGGCGTTTTGTTCAACTAAAAGGATTGTGGTGCCCAGTTCATTGATTTCTCGGATGATCCGAAAGATTTCCTTTACCAATAAAGGGGCTAAACCCATGGAAGGTTCGTCTAATAGCAGCAGCTTAGGTTGACTGATTAAGCCCCTGCCCATGGCAAGCATCTGCTGTTCACCGCCGCTTAAGCTGCCTCCCAGCTGGTTTTTGCGCTCCAGGAGCCTGGGAAAAAGATTGTAAATATCGGCCAGATGGCGGCAGATGCCTTTTTTGTCTTTGCGCCGGTAGGCGCCCAGAAGCAGGTTTTCCTCTACAGTCATTCCCGGGAAAATACGGCGGCCCTCGGGAACTTGGCAAAGCCCCAAAGCAACTATGCGGTGAGCGGGGATATCTTTTAGGTTTTGTCCGCTGAAAACAATCTGCCCTTTTGAAACAGGGTTTAGGCCGGAGATTGCCCGCAGCGTGGTGGATTTACCGGCGCCGTTAGCGCCTAAAATAGTTACTATTTCACCTTCTGAAACGGTAAAATTGATCCCTCTCAAAGCATGTATTACACCGTAATGAACATGCAGATCTTTAACCTCTAAGATTGCCACAGCGCATCCTCCCCCAAATAGGCTTCAACTACCCTGCGGTTTTGGCGCACTTCTTTCGTCGTTCCTTCGCCGATCAGCGTGCCGTGATCGAGTACGTAAAGCCTCTCGCAGATGTTCATGACCAGATCCATATCGTGTTCAATCAAAAACACCGTAAGGTTAAAATCCTCCTTGATTTTATGAATCAATTCAACCAGCTCAGCGGTTTCTCGGTGGTTCATGCCGGCGGCCGGTTCATCTAAAAGAAGGAGCTTGGGCCGCATAACCAGTGCCCGGGCAATTTCCAATTTACGCTGTTCGCCGTATGAAAGGCCGGCAGCTTTACTGTGAGCCCGCTTGCTTAAGCCGACCAGATGCAGGATCTCCATGGTAAATTCGGCGGCCTTTTTTTCTTGACTTCTGTATTTTGCCGTCCGAAATATTCCGCTTAAAATTGAATAACTGAAATTGTTGTGATAAGCAATTTTCAAATTATCTAAAACGCTTAAATCCTTAAAAAGCCTGATGTTTTGAAACGTCCTCGCCAAGCGGTGCTGTGCTATTACATGAGGCGGCTTGTTGGTCAGATCTACGGCATTAAAAAGAACTCGGCCCGCGGAAGGGGGGCAAAACCCCGTTAGAGCATTAAAAACAGTGGTCTTACCGGCGCCGTTGGGGCCGATCAGCCCAACCAACTCCTTTGGTGCCAGCCGAAAGCTGAAATCGGAAACTGCCTTTAAGCCCCCTATTTGAACCGAGAGCCCCGCCACCTGCAGCCCTTTAGTTTGTGCCATCGCTACCCAGCTCCTTCCTTCTTGGCCCCGCCAACAATTTTGTGAAAAACTCATAAGAAAATTCAGTTTCGCCCATCAGCCCTGTAGGCCTAAAAAGCATCA
>JBHGWS010000056.1:0-3944 GCA_041936745.1 Candidatus Darwinibacter acetoxidans | reverse complement strand
TAAAGCCCACTTTAGTGGGGAAAATAAGGGAAAACGAGGGTTGAAAAATTTGTGAGGCAAAAAAGTACATTTCAAATCCATCCCTGGAAAATAAGGACAGACACATTAGAGCCCGAGGCGATCAGGCTTTTAGAAAGCATGACAGCCACAGGCAACGGCTATATGGGGCTGAGGGGCAATTTCGAAGAAGGTTATTCGGGAGACAGCCATAAAGGCACTTACCTAGCCGGTGTTTGGTATCCGGACAAGACCAAAGTGGGCTGGTGGAAAATAGGTTATCCCGACTACTTCGGCAAAGTGATCAACGCGGTTGACTTCATTGCCATCGATATTTTTGTCAACGGGCAAAAAATAGACCTTTTTAAGGCCGCTTTTAAAGATTTCTTTTTAGAGCTGGATATGCGAAGCGGGGTTGTGGAGCGGGGCTTTACCTACTTGGATGAAAATAATGGTGCGGAAGTACGCTTTTTGTTTCAACGGTTTCTCAGTCTGGTAACCCTGGAGGCCTCCTTTCAATCCTTGGCGGTGGAAGTTTTGGCAGGCAGTGCGAAAATAGAAATCATCCCTAGGTTGAATGGGAAAGTGCAGAATTTAGACAGCAACTACGATGAGATCTTTTGGGAGCCGCAAAAAGCGGGAGCGGATCCTTACAGCTTCCTGACACTTAAGACAATTGAAAACCCTTTCGATGTGCCCCGGTTTACGATTACGGCTTTAATGGCCAACAAGCTTACCATAGGGGAACAGCGTGTATCTTGTACTAAAAAACAGCATATCTGGGCGGTGCAAGAAAACTTCAGCTTTAAGCTGGCGGCGGGGGAGGCGGCCCGCTTGGAAAAAACAGTGGTCGTTTTAACCAGCCGCGATGTTTCCGAAGAAAAACAGGCGGCAGAAGGCAGGGCTCTTTTAGATAAAATCTGCGCTAAAAGCTTTTCCTCTCACCGCAAGGCCCATTCAAAGGCTTGGGAGGCACGCTGGGAGCGGGCGGATGTGGAAATTAAAGGGGATGAAGAAGCGCAGCAGGGCATCAGGTTCAACCTCTTTCACCTTTTCCAAACCTATTACGGCCACGATGCCCGTTTAAACATTGGGCCCAAGGGATTTACCGGCGAGAAATACGGCGGGGCCGCTTACTGGGATACGGAAGCGTTCATTTTCCCCCTCTATTTAGCCGTAACGGGGGAAGAAGTGGCAAAACAGCTGCTTCACTACAGGCACCGCCATCTGCCTCAAGCGGTTGAAAATGCGGCAAAACTGGGGCTGAAAGGTGCCCTTTACCCCATGGTTACTCTAAACGGGGAAGAATGCCACAACGAATGGGAAATCACCTTCGAAGAAATCCACCGCAACGGGTCCATGGCCTACGCCATTTACAACTACACCAACTACACGGGAAATGATCACTACTTGAAAAATTACGGCATCGACGTACTCGTTGCCATCAGCAGGTTTTGGGCCGACCGCGTGCACTTTTCCAAGCCCAAGGGGCAGTACATGCTGCATGGGGTGACAGGCCCCAATGAATACGAAAACAATGTGAACAACAATTGGTTTACAAACTACATTGCCAAATGGACACTGCTTTATACCTTGGAAAGTTTGCAGCGGGTCGATCAGAGGAAAAAAGAAGCGCTGAAAGTTACAGAGGGTGAACTTAAGAAGTGGGCGGAGATTGCGGAACTGATGTACCTGCCGGCTGATAAAAAACGGGGCATCTTCGTTCAGCACGACACCTTCTTAGATAAGGAACTCTTAACTACAGAAGCGCTCGATCCCCAAGATCTGCCGCTCAACCAGAATTGGTCCTGGGATCGGATCCTGCGCTCCTGCTTTATCAAACAGGCAGACGTACTGCAGGGCTTGTACTATTTCCCCGACGATTTTTCCAAAGAGGAGCTAGCCAAAAACTTCGATTTTTACGAACCGATGACCGTGCACGAATCATCACTTTCCCCCAGTATCCACTGTGTGCTTGCCTGCTGGCTCGGCAGGGAAGAAAAGGCGGTGGAACTGTATAACAGAACGGCGCGCCTCGATCTGGACAACTACAACAACGATACGCAAGACGGCCTCCACATTACATCGATGAGCGGCAGCTGGCTCTGCATCGTCCAGGGCTTTGCCGGCATGCGAGTCTCCGGAGACAGGCTTTCTTTTTGGCCTTTCTGCCCCCAAAATTGGACAGGTTACACTTTTAAGATCCTCTTTAGGGGCCGGCTTTTGCAGATTGGTGTCGAAAAAGAAAAAGCCTTCGTTACGCTTTTGAAGGGAGACCCTCTGCAGGTTGGACTTTATGATAAAACAATCGACTTAAAGAAGGAAAACACACCTCGGGTGGTCGTCAAAGAGAGTAAATAAGGTGGAGACTTGAAATTACAAGCTCTTATAGTGCCAGCCGAATTCAGTGCGTGCTTCATCCTGCCAAAGCGCCTTGAGGCAGAGGCCCAGTTCGGCAATTATGGCAAGCAGTAAGGGCCTTTGGCTGAATCCTTTTAATAAGTTGTCGCAGACAAAGCAGATGGCGCAAAAAAGCGCCGCGGCATGCAGGATAAAGTGGAGGGCAATGTAAACTGCTTTTTTCAGCCTTTCCCTGGCTAAAAAAAGCAGTGCCCCGGTCAGGGCCCAAAATCCGCCGACAAGAAGGCCCGCGCCCAAACAGTGTATTTTACTGAATTTGTCGCAGGGGAAAGCCATGAGGATAAAGCCAATTAAGACAGCCCACGCTAAAAGTTGAAAGATGGGTTGTTTAGGCTTTGGAAAACCTTCTATTAAAGGCAGAGTATTGTACCAGCTGAAAGCATCAAAAAGCAGCGTCGCCGCAAACAACAAAAAGGCGGTAGTATTAGGCCCGTTATCAGTTTCCAGCCTGCCCAACCAGCTTAAGGGATCCATGGCGAAAGAAAATGGTTCCGCATAGAAAAAACTGATCACAAGGAGCATAATCAGGTTAAAAACCACCATTTTGAAAAAGGATCCGGGTAAAGCGGCCATGCTATCTCCTCCCAATAATCATTAGGCCCCGGAAACAGTCAGTTCGTCTGAAGTTGGAGAAACTATAAACAAACGCATCTTTGATTTAATATTAACAAACATATTACGTGAAATCAATTGTTTTCGGGAAAATTTCGGCAGATGACAGGCTTTTTAGGCAGGAACTAAGGCTGGCAGAGTAGAAATCCTTAGTAAGTTAGTTAAAATTAAACAAAGGAGTAATGGCGATGAAGCAGGGATTGGCAGCAGAACTGAATAAAGCGAGCAGGGTAGGAAAAGTAATCGGGATCATCAGCGGCAAGGGGGGAGTGGGCAAGTCTTTGGTCACCTCTTTATTGGCAGTCGCCATGCAGCGGAAAGGCCATAAGGTAGCGGTTATGGACGGCGATATCACCGGCCCCTCCATCCCCAAAAGCTTTGGGATTACAGGTAAAGCACCCGTCGGTGAAGAGGGCATGCGGCCGGCCTTAAGCGAAGGCGGTATAGCCGTGATGTCCATCAACCTTTTACTTGATGATATAACTGATCCGGTAGTGTGGCGGGGCCCTTTGGTGGGGGGAGCGGTCAAACAATTTTGGACCGACATCGTCTGGGGCGATATCGATTATATGTTTATTGATATGCCGCCGGGGACGGGCGATGTACCCTTAACGATCTTTCAATCGCTGCCCGTCGACGGCATTATAGTTGTTACATCGCCGCAGGAGCTGGTCTCCATGATCGTGGCCAAAGCGGTAAAAATGGCGGAAATGATGAATATCCCCGTTTTGGGCCTGGTAGAAAACATGTCCTATTTCACCTGCCCCGACTGCGGCTCCCAACACGAGATTTTTGGCGAAAGCCACATCGATCAGATTGCATTAAAACACGACCTGCCCGTCTTAGCGAAGCTGCCCCTGGAGCCCCGCATTGCCCACCTGGTCGATCAGGGCAGGGTGGAGGATTTGGAAAGC
>JBHGWS010000055.1:0-6777 GCA_041936745.1 Candidatus Darwinibacter acetoxidans | reverse complement strand
GACAGTTTCTAAGAAACCGCGGCTTTAAAGGGCCTAAACCCCACCAAAGCCTGTGGTCCCTGTTTCAAAGTCAATTTGCAGCGGAATTACGGGACGCGGCCTTTCACCCTAAGGTGTTTACTCTTTAACCCCACTTGTGGCAAAGTTTGTCAAAAACGCCAAAGAAACTTCAGCCTTACTTCAGAATCTGCCTTTTCAAAGGATTTTTTCCCGGCTGTGGAGAAGTAGCATTCCACAGCGCCGCTACAACAAGTTGACTAAGGAGTACACCAATGAAACAGCTGGGAAAAGGTTTTTTTGCACAAGTCTATGATGTGGTAGAATGGATACCCGCCGGAAAAGTACTTTCCTACGGTGATATTGCCATGATACTCGGAAATCCCCGGGCGGCAAGAATTGTGGGCTATGCTATGAGCAGTGCACCGCGTGAGAGAAATCTACCTTGCCATCGGGTTGTTTACCAAGATGGCAGCGTGGTACCTCACGCTTTCCATGGTTTGGAAAACCACCGACACATGCTGGAAGAGGAAGGTGTGACTTTTTTAAAAAACGGCAGGATTGATATGAAGAAACACAGCTATTAAAAACCGGGGTTTGCCGAACCTGCCGCAAAACAACAAAGAAAAAGAAAGAACCTCAATTTGAATTCTTCACTTTAATTCCCCCACTATTTTAACCACTGCAAACCAGATTGGAGCGGTCCCTCGAACGTTCTCAAAGATATCGGCTATTTTTGTTCCTTGATCAAATTACCAGATTGAAAAGTGCGCATAAGCTCGATAGTTTTCTCTGTGCAGACAGAGAGAATCGCTTCACCTTTTTCTTTTGTAGCCAATGTTGCATCGCCGGTTTGCGCATGCACCATAGTTTGTAGGGGCATACCGGGGAAACGCACGTTGGCAATAGCCTGCCTCCAATTCGCCTTAGCCCTGCTCATATCAACTAAAGAATCATCAATTGCCAGAATAACCGATGTTTCATCTTCACCGGCATGGCCCTGGCCTTCACAAATTTCCAAGATCTCGTTAGAATAATCCTGCCACCAGTTGATTAAAAGGCTGCTTGCGCCCGCTTCAGTCAGTTTTTCCATCACTCTCAAAAGTGCCGGGATATTACCGCCGTGGCCGTTAAAGAAGACGAGCTTCTTCAAACCCCACTTGACTAAACCCAAGCCAACTTGATGAACATACTCGCCAAACACCTCGGGGGCAATATCAATCGTGCCGGGAAATGGCGCAAGATCCCAGGAGTGGCCGTAGGGGATCTCCGGCGCAATCAGAATTTCGCTCCCCATCTCGGCTTCAATTAACTCTAAAAAACGCCGGGGAATCAACGTGTCGGTACCCAGGGGGCAGTGCTGCCCGTGGGCTTCAGTCATACCTACGGGTATGATTGCCAGTTCAACATTTTCTACCGCTTCAGCAAATTGAACAGTATCGAGATTCATCATATACACTTAAACCATCCCTTTCTTGTGGCGAAATAACGCCCCTTTGTTGGTGTTAAGATCAAACAACGGAAAGGCTCACGAGCTTAACTTGCATTAAGCGTAAGGCACTGAAGAAGAAATAAAGTACAGGGGGGTTTGAGCGGCACCCGCCCGGGCCACTTCACTTGGGAGCCGAGCCCTAAGAAGGCACCACTTTCAGTGTGATTGCCCCCGGCCATTCCCGCATTCAACGAAATGTTCCAAAACAACTCTTGTTATATCTAAAGTACTTGCCGCTGCCACCACTTATTCCTTTCTTAAAAGTTCAAAGGCATGAGAGCGTGAGCCGGATGGGTCGACATAAACATTTGCTGTAAAATCGCCCTTTTTATCAAAAGGCGTGAATGCATAAAGAGGGCTCCTGACAAACCGGCTGTTGCCGAGACTATCTATGTAATGCCCCTGAACACAAGCGGTGATATAGCTGCCGAGCCTGGTGTACCAACCGGGTATTATTTCTTCGATAGTCACTTCATACGCTTTCCCGGTGGCCTTCAAGTGGGAAAGCTTCTTAGATAAAACTTTATTTCTTATTAAGCCGATAATGCCCAAAAGGAGCCAAATAAGAGCGTTAAGCAAAAAAGCGAAAAAAACTGTATAGCCCCAATTTGGCTCCGTTTTTATTAAAAACAAAGCGAGGGCTAAAAACAGTAAAGCGATTGACGTAAAAAACAAAAACAAACGGGTCCCCACTGTATATAACTTGCTCCAAACGCGCTCCACCGGTACCATAATTTGCCAATACCTCCGTTTGTAATCCAAGGAAATATCCCGGGATAATTTTTTAAGATCGCATCTTGCCGGTTTTATAATTGCCGAAGCTTTCCCATGTCCAGCATGGATCCTACCCCAAAAACTCTCGGCTCTTCGCCCGGCCAGCCCTTCAAAACACATGACTGGCAGTCACGGAACGCCTTTTTATAATTGATCACTGCCTTAAGCGGCCGGCACATCTGAGGTGATTCTTTTCGATCACGCCGGATATTCTAAATTATAGAATAGCTATAGGCGAAACAAAATCTCCAATTGCGAGAAATTCCGGCCGAAAATTTTCTCACCGGCTTCAATCAATTCCTGCTGAACATTTTTAGGCTGCCTTTCGAATAACGTAATTTGCATTTTGCCTGCTTTTATACTCCATTGGCCGCAGATTCTGCCGTCGATCATAAGAGCGGGTTTTATCACTCCTGTGGCGGTGATAATGCTGCGCTTGTGTTCTTCCGGTAAAATTGCACCGCGGTCCCTATAGCCTATAAGCAGTGGATCAAATCCCGTAAGGTAAGTAATTTTGGGGATACCCGGGACGGCGCCCGGATATTTTAAATAATAATATGTTTTATCGGCTACGCTCACATCGCATAGATCACTCCAGCCCTTCAGTACTGCAAGGATCTCCGTCTTTTTTATCCCTAAAAACTTCACGGCGTCAGCAACAGTCGCGGGCCCATAGTGTTGAAAATACCGTTTGACAAGGACTTTGACGGCTGCGGGTTTTTCCCAAGGGGCCTTATGGGAAACAGCTCGAAACTTCCTGCTTTTCACACTCTCAAAGACGATTTTGCCCTGAGCAGCCAATAAAGTGAAGATCCCGCCCCAACCGGAAAAAAGCCTGTCAAGCAGTTCTTCATCTGCAATTTTATCCCTAAAGTAGGCCTTCAGTTCCGGCCTGCCGCAGGCTGCGCCTGCAAGCTGCGCCATGATTTCGGCGGCCACATCATGTAATAACTTTGTGTCAATCCCGTATTTCGTGATATAAGCACTATTTTCAGTGAGTGCAGTATAAATAGGCAAATCGTCTTGGGGAATCGCATGCAGCGTACCGCGAATCGTCCAAGTCTTAATGAGCTTTGTATCCCAGTCTTTTACTGCTTGAGGGCCGCAGCGGATCATTATGGAGTACAGGACGTTATTAAAATATTGCGCCTGCAGGCCGCATAGGCTTCTAGCCAGTTCGAGAAATCCTTGGCAGGGAACCGAAAGAAACTGATTCCGCAGTCTTAGGCTCAGCAATTCCTCTTTGTCCACGATCCTCGCCCTTTCCCCTTCAAAGCCGTTTTTAGCCAATGCCCAACCGGCTTACCGCTTCCGTATCTTCCAAACGCAATCAGTGTGACGGCAAGGCCTTTAAAGGCCGCCTTTCCTTTTCGTTTCCGCGTCAATCAACTTTCGGATTGCCCTCGTTATTGGATCTTTATCTGTGTATTCTTTACCGTAAAGCAGGTTGAAACCGTAGTCGAAATCCTCGGGGTTTTCACCTTGGTTGTGCTGGATAATTGTCTCCAGCTTGTCAAGGGCTTTCACAAGCCTTGCTTCCGGCGTTAAACCGGCATCGTACTCCAAAAACAGATCAATAATTTTCTTTTGAACATCCTCAGGTAAGGAAGAAACCAAGCGCGCTATGCCTTTTTCTTCCCGCTTCGATTTCATCTCGGAACAAGGGCTCAAAGCAGCAGAAATATCGCCATCATAAGCCTCCCCCAAATCGTGGACCAAAGCCATCATTACAGCCCTAAAACAATCTACTTCGGGAAAATGGTCCTTCAAAACATAGAGAAATAAGGCCAGCCTGAAAGAATGCTCGGCTGTGCTTTCCTGCCGTCCCGTTGATGTCCAGGCGGTCCTTGTTATACACTTTAAACGTTCCAGTTCTTTCACAAAAAGAATTTCCCCCGTATACGGGTTTTCATCTTGACCCATTGCACTACCCTTTCTTTAACAAAACCAACTGCTCAGGCCGCCATTTCGATCCCGGGCTTATTTTTTAGTACGATAATACCACTTAAGTAAACTTTCAAACTCACCGCGGAAATGATAGCAGTCCCCTTTTTTGTTTTCCCCGACTGCAGTAAGGCCCAAATGCCGCAGTATTTTTTTAGATTTTTCGTTGCGCTTGTTGGCGTAAGCCTCCACAACACTGATTTGCGGCGGCAGGCTTTCAATTAAAAAACCGTAGAGGCTTTGAAAAACCCCTCTGCCCTGCCACTGCCGGCAAATTTGGATTTCCTCCATCATCAGCCTATTGCCGTTCGTGTAGTATTGGAAAAAACCGATTAAATCACTGTTGGAGTGAATCAATATGATTTTCCTCGCATCTTGCTTAAGGCCTTCTTTGACGGCAGAAAACCAGGCATTATAATCTTCTGCGGACGAATTTCCCGTCGGGGCAATTTCTTTCATGTTTGCAGCCAGAATAGAAAAAATGGCTGCCGATAAAGCGGCAAAATCTTCTTTCTTCAGAAAACTAAATTGTACCATAGCAACACCTCAAAAATATCCTACCCGCCCCAAGACCGAATCGGCCCGATTTGGCGGGTTGCCCTGCCCGTTTAAAGACTAACACTTCACTCCGGAAAGTAATACATCCGGCACGGCCTCCAACAAGAACAAGCAGCTAGGAGAATAGCCTTTAGCTCAGTCCAAGGTTGCATCAACTTGTTGAGCATCAGTTTCCTTTTGGATAAGTTCACGAAAGTCAGCGCTCTGCACAATTAAATCCTGGTAGCTGCCGCTGCCGGCTATTTCTCCGTCTTGCATGAATACTATCGTATCGCAAATTTCTAATATCTTCGGCCTGTGAAAAATAGCTATCAGAATCTTATCAGCCAAGAATCCAAAGATTCTACGATTCCATGCTCGGTTTCGCTGCCCAGCGCAGGCGTAGCCTCATCAAGAAAAATCAGGTCAGGTGACAGAGCTGTGCTCTGGCGAGGCAAATGCGCTGCTTTTGCCCGCTTGAAAGTGAATGTACATCTACTACTGTCTGAAGGCCGTGGGGTAACGAATGAAGGTTTCGATTTCAGCAATGTCAATGGCGCGCTTTAGGCTGTCAGCCGGCACAGCACGCCCAAATTTTATATTTTCTTCTATCGTATTGATCCGCCAAGCCGATCAGCTTAATTTGGTTTCATCATTTAAAGACTCTAGGGGCTTCTCGTTGTAATAAACTGCCCGGTTGAAGCCGGATAAAAGCCTAAAATAACGTTTAAAAGTTTGCTTTTGCCACAGCCGCTATTGCCAACAATGCCAAGCCGCTGCCCTTTGCGCACCCCGGCACTAAGTACAAGACCCTTGATATCCTTTAGATGCACCATTGTTACCTCGCAGGCTTGCAATCCTACTTTCATTAAAAACACTGATTTTTCTTTGCTGCCTCAATGCCCGGAAGCAGAAATAATCTAGACAGCTTAGTTTGCAGCACTTTCCGCTGGCCGTCCCGATGAATTTAGTTGGTCCTCAAGGCCTAAATCAATGACGTGGTCGGCAATTTTTAGAGCGTCCCGGTTATGTGTAATTAAAACTATTGTGGAGTCTTTTTTCAGCTCCAATAACGAGTCATAAATTACTTGTTCTGTTTCACTGTCTATGTTGGCCGTCGGTTCATCCATGAAAATCAAGGCGGGTTTTTGTAAGAACACCCGCGCTAAGACTATCCGGGCCTTTTCGCCGCCGGAAAGCCGATTGCCCCTCTCCCCGGTTAAAGTCTCGTATTTATTCTCCAATGTTTGAATGTAATCGTCAATTTTGGCCTTCTGAGCAGCGGCCCTAATTTCTGCCGGCGATGCGCCCGGTTTAAAATACGCAATGTTTTGCCCGATCGTCGTATCGAAAATGATCGCTTCCTGGGTAAAAATAGCTATTTGGTCCGCATAATCCTTCTTGTCAATCTCCCCGAGCAGTTGATTACCGATAGAAATGGTTCCAAAATCAGGGCTGTATAGGTTGAGCAAAAGATCTAAAAGAGTTGTCTTGCCGCTGCCTGAGGGCCCCACAATCACATTGATTGCATTCGGCTTTAACTCCTCACTGAAGCCGTTGAAAATGTTTCTTGAATCGGGATAGGCAAAGGTGAGTTCATCGAGCTTAACTTTGCCCGGTTGAAAAGAAGCGCCCTTTTGCTTTTCTTGTTCAGAGCCGGCTTCCAAAATTTCGAAGACCCTCTCAAGCATACCAATACCCTGCTGGTAGGAAGAAAATGCAATAGTTATGGACTCAATGGGGGCGTAAGTTAATTGCAAAATCAAATAATACGAAAGAAAACCGGCCAAGCTTAATTGCCCGCTCATTGTCAGATAGCCGCCGAAGATTAAAACCGCCAGTAAATTCAAATTGATCACAAGTGAGTTAAGGTGGGTCGATTTACTCCCCAAGCGGTTCATTTTTATTCCCGCTTGGCGGACTCCATCGTAGGTTTGCTTAAGATACTTGCCGTGCCGCTTCTCGTATCTTTTTGCTTTTATAAGTTTTAAAGCAAAAAACAGCTCAGTCAGTTGATTATACATTCCGCCGTA
>JBHGWS010000054.1:0-4942 GCA_041936745.1 Candidatus Darwinibacter acetoxidans | reverse complement strand
TTGCCATCCACCATTACCGTTTAGTAATTTTTTAAATTGGCTGCGTTTGGGGGTGATGGTATTGAAAAAGAGAAGTCTCTACATTTTCATCTCTTTTTGTTTGGCTCCCGCCTTTCTTCTCTTTTTAACTTTTATGGCTTATCCCACAATCAGCGTTTTTCGCATGGCCTTATACAAATGGGGCGGTTTATCCGCCACTAAGTCTTTTGTGGGGTTTGATAATTTCAGGGTTTTAATCGGCGACAAGTATTTTTTGAAAGCCTTTCAAAACACGGCCTTGATTATTGTTTTAGTTACTGCAATTACTTTATCCATCGCCATTATCTTTGCCTACATCTTGGTGCGGGAAAAACTGCGGGGCCAAAACTTTTTTCGCGTCGTCTTTTACATTCCGAATATCTTGTCCATCGCCGTAATTGCGGCTATCTTTGCCGCAATTTATGCTCCCCGGGAAGGTTTGATCAACGGCTTGATGGGGCTTTTAAGCCCCGGTAAATGGGAGACTGTGCAGTTTTTAGGCAATCCTCGCCTTGTAATTTATTCTGTCATCGGCGCCATGGTTTGGCAGGCCATCGGCTATTACATGGTCATTTACATGGCGGGCATCGGTTCCATCCCCAACCACCTTTACGAAGCGGCCCAAATTGAAGGCGCCGGCCGCATCAGGCAGTTTTTTACCATCACTGTCCCCTTAGTTTGGGAGACCGTGCGGACAACTTTGATTTTTTCCATTATCAGCTCGGTAAACATCAGTTTCTTAATCATCACGGTCTTAACCAACGGGGGCCCGGACGGGGCTTCGGAAGTGTTTTTAAGCTATCTTTACAAGCAGGCTTATACTAATGCCAGTTACGGCTACGGTATGGCTATCGGCGTTGTTGTGTTTTTGTTCGCCTTCCTCTTGGCAGGTGCCGTCAGCCTTGTTACCAAGCGGGAAGTCGTGCAGTATTAGGAGGATTTCATGCGAAACCTTAGGGGGATTAAATTAAAGGAAGGGCTGGCCAAGGCATTCATCTACGCCCTTTTGCTTATCTTGGCGGTCAGCATCTTAATTCCGCTACTTTGGGTAATTACCGCTTCAATAAAAGAAAACGCGGAATTTTACGGCAACCCTTGGAGCCCGCCCAAAGGTTTTCACTGGCAGAACTATTTGGATGCCATCGTTAAAGCCAAGATGGGCGATTACTTTTTAAATTCCGTGCTGGTGACCGCCCTTGCTTTGGGCGTTTTAATTGTAGTTGCCATCCCCGCGGCTTATGTGCTGGCGCGCTATGATTTTCGGGGCAAAAGAATCATCAACCTCTTATTCATGGCGGGCCTGTTTGTGAATGTAAACTACATCGTTGTACCTATCTTTTTAATGCTCCTGGGCTGGGATGAGTGGGCTTACAGGCTTTTGGGCAGAGGTATCTTTTTGGATAACCTCTTTGTTTTGGCGGTGGTTTATGCCGCAACACATCTGCCCTTTACAATTTATCTTTTGGCCAACTTTTTTAAAAGCCTCTCTAAATCTTACGAGGAGGCGGCATTCATTGACGGGGCAGGTTATTTAAAAACCATGCTGCGCGTGATGGTGCCCATGGCCAAACCGAGTATTATTACCGTAATTTTGTTTAACTTTTTAGCGTTTTGGAATGAATACATCATTGCCTTAACTTTACTGCCGGGCAGGAAGAAGACTCTGCCGGTGGGGCTTGTTAATTTAAACCAAGCCCAAAGGGCAGCCGCCCGTTACGGGCAGCTTTATGCGGGCTTGGTCATTGTTATGCTGCCCACTTTACTTCTCTATCTCTCAGTACAAAGAAAGCTGACCGAAGGAATGACCATCGGAGGAATTAAGGAGTGACATCTATGTCTAAAAGCCAAGGAAGGGTAACACTGCCGGCGCAGGCAGGCTACATGAAAGAATCTTTAGAGCTTCTTTCGCGCTGGGGCGCCGATGCTATCCGCGACTGCGATGGAACGGAACTTCCGCCGGAATTAAAAAAGACCGGGGCAAAGATCTATTCCACTTATTTCGTTGCCAGGGGCCACAATGAATTTATCAAAGAAAACATGGGAGAATGCCAGCAAATTTATTTAATGAGCAAGTTCCAAACAGCGAGGGAAAACAAAGTGGCGATTCCCTTTATGGCGGGCTATTTCAAAGAGCAGATCAAGCCCGATTACGATCACGATCCCAAAAAATGGTGGGAAGTCATCGACAGGACCGGCGGCGAAGTCGTTGATGCGAAAAATTGGGAAGTAAACAAAGCAGACGAGACAGTTGTGGTGCACGGTGCTGTGCCTTTTCATGAGTATACGGTGACGTTTTTGGCTTATGTGATTTGGGATCCGACCCAGATGTACAACCACTTGACGAACAATTGGGGCGATGTGGAGCACGATATCCCCTTTGATGTGAGAAAGCCTAAATCAAGGCAGTTTATCCATGATTATTTAGACAAGTGGCTGGCGGAAAACGAAGAGACGGACGTCGTCCGCTTTACCACCTTCTTCTACCACTTCACTTTAGTGTTTAACGAAGAGGCGAGGGAAAAATACGTGGACTGGTTCGGCTACAGCGCCAGTGTATCAGTTGAGGCTTTGGAAGCCTTCGAAGAAGAAAAGGGCTACAGGCTGCGGCCGGAAGATATTGTTACGGCGGGCTACCACAACAATCCCTTTATCTGCCCTACGCCTAAGTTTCGGGACTTTTTGGATTTTCAGCAGAAGTTTGTCGCCCAAGAGGCTAAAAAACTTGTTAAAAAAGTGCAGCGGGCCGGCAAGGAAGCCATGATGTTTTTAGGTGATAACTGGATCGGCATTGAACCGTACGGTAAATATTTCCCGCAGATCGGTTTGGACGCCGTCGTCGGCTCAGTGGGGGGCGGCACTACCTTACGCATGATCTCGGAGATTCCCGCGGTGAAATACACGGAGGCCAGGTTTCTGCCTTACTTTTTCCCCGATACCTTCCGGGAAGGAAACAACCCGGTGGTAGAGGCCAAGAGCAATTGGCTGGCGGCCAGGCGGGCAATTTTACGCAAGCCCGTTGATCGGATCGGCTACGGCGGCTATTTATCCCTGGCTTATAAGTTCCCTAAGTTTGTTTCATACGTAGAAAAGGTAGCCGATGAATTCAGGGAAATCTATGAAAACATTGCGGGCCAAACACCTTACACGGGCCTTAAGGTCGCGGTGTTAAATGCCTGGGGCAGGCTGCGCTCTTGGCAGGCACATATGGTAGCCCACGCCATTCCCTACAAGCAGACGTACACTTATGCCGGTGTCTTGGAAGCTTTAAGCGGCAGCAGTGTTGACGTGTCCTTTTTGAGCTTTGACGATATCTTAGAAGAAGGTATCCCAAGTGACGTGGATGTAATTATTAATGCGGGCCTGCGGGATACCGCCTTCAGCGGCGGTGCTGCCTGGCGGGATCAGAAGCTTTTAAGGCTCTTAAGAGAGTGGATTGACCAAGGCGGCGGCTTTATCGGCATCGGTGAGCCCACGGCCCATCACCACCAAGGCAGGTTCTTTCAACTGGCTGAGGCTTTGGGTGTAGATAAGGAGCTCGGCTTTACCTTAAATACTAATAAGTATTTTTGGGATCTGACAGAACAGCATTTTATTACCGAAGACAGCATTTTCGGCTTTGATTACGGTGAAGGCAGCAAAGATGTTTATGCCATAAGTGAAAAAACACAGATCTTGGATGGGGGCGACGGTGAGATTTATCTGGCGGCCAATACCTACGGCAGGGGCAAAACCGCCTATATCGCGGGGCTTCCCTTTAACAACAGCAACACCCGCCTCCTGCTGAGGGCCATGTATTATGCCGCGGGGAAAGAGGCAGAATTAAAAAAATGGTTTGCTGAAAATATCTTTGTGGAAGTCCACGCCTATCCTAAGGCGGGAAAATACGCGGTGGTGAATAATTCCGATGAAATACAAACTTCCGCGGTTTACAACGGTGCGGGGGAAAAAGAGGAAGTTACTCTGCAGGCCGGTGAGATCCGCTGGTTTAAAATGCAGTGAGGTGTTGATGTTAAGATGGGTAAATTAAGCCATATGGCAGCTTTGGTTACAACCGTCCTTTCTTTTTATCTGGTAATTAAGGGGCAAAAAACAGTAAGCGGCTCAGGCCTTTTCTTGATGTTAGTTGGCCTTTTGGGCTTACTTTTGAACCTTTACTTTTACAACAAAAGACATGCTTAAGAAAAGGGCCTAGGCCCTTTTCTTAAGTAAATCCAGTATTTCCTCAAGGCTCCTTGTATTGATCACCGCTTCTTTGGGAAGGCCGGCTTTTCGCGCCATGTTCACTCCGTATTCTGTAAAATCATAACCGGATAAGCGGTGGGCATCGGGGCTGATGGATAAAAGGACGCCTGCTTCGTATGCTTTTCTGGCCCAGCGCCAGTCTAAATCCAGGCGCATGGGATTGGCATTGATTTCTAAAATCACGTCATTTTCCCGGGCTGCCCTGATTATCTCCTCCAGATCTACGGCATAGGGCTCTCTTGCCAAAAGCAGCCTGCCCGTGGGGTGGCCTAACATGGTTAAATGCTTGTTTGCCAGTGCCTTTAAGATTCGCTTTGTCATCTGCTCCTTTGGCATTTTAAAGCTTGTGTGTACCGATGCTATGACATAATCGAGCTTTTCCAAAACGGCGTCAGCGCAATCAAGGCTGCCGTCAGCTAAGATATCAACTTCCAGCCCCTTTAAAAGGGTAAAATCATCGTTTTCGCTGTTGATTCTATCGATCTCCGCCATTTGGGCCAAGAGCTCTTCTTCATCTAAGCCGTTGGCGTAGTAGGCGGCCTGGCTGTGATCGGCAATGCCGATATAAGAGTAGCCTAAGCTTTTGCCGTGAGCCGCAATTTCTTCTAAGGTATTGATGCCGTCGCTGTATTTGGAATGGTTGTGAAAGACGCCTGTAATGTCTTCTAAGGTTATTAAGGCA
>JBHGWS010000053.1:0-6959 GCA_041936745.1 Candidatus Darwinibacter acetoxidans | reverse complement strand
CCCAAAACTGCAGTCAAAGTGCTCTCTTTAACTGATAAGATTATTAGGGAAAATAAACTAACGGCCATGATGGTTACGCATAATATGCGGGATGCTTTAAACTGCGGTAATCGTTTAATTATGATGCACGAAGGCAGCATTGTTTGGGATATAAAAGGGGAATTAAAGCAAAAACTGACGGTGGAACACCTCTTAAAACGTTTTGGGGAAGTAAGCGGGGACCAATTCGCGGAAGATGCCATGCTTTTAGCCTATTAAAGGTTTTCAGGCAAAAAAAAGCCCCTAAAGGCTTGAAATAAAAATGGCAGGGGAGACAGGACTTGAACCCGCAACACCCGGTTTTGGAGACCGGTGCTCTGCCAATTGAGCTACTCCCCTTCGGACAATTCAATAATAGCATAGGATGGGCTTGTGGTCAACTCTTTTTGGGCAGGAATTAAGCCCTCCTTGTCTAAAGTAATACTTTAAAGCACATATTAAGGGAGTGAGGCATTTGACTAAAGAAATTCTCGGTAAAGTACCTGTCGGTATCTCCAATCGGCACATCCACCTTGCTAAGGCCGATTTGGAGACGTTGTTCGGGGAAGGATATGAACTAACAATCAGAAACGAACTGTCTCAAACGGGCCAGTACGCCGCGGAAGAAACGGTGACTATTAAAGGCCCAAAGTCCTCCATGGCAAATGTAAGGATTTTAGGCCCCCTGCGGCAGCAGACGCAGGTGGAAATATCCAGGACGGATTCGTTTGCCCTGGGGGTTAAACCTCCCATACGGGATTCGGGCTCACTTGCTGGTTCACCCGGCATTACTTTGATTGGGCCAAAAGGTGAGGTTGAACTCGAGCAAGGGGTAATTATTGCCCAACGCCATATTCATATGACGGAAGAGGATGCAGCGGCTTTTAAGGTGCAGGACAAAGATCTTGTGTCTGTACGCGCCGGCGGCGAGCGGGCTTTAACTTTTGAGAATGTGCTGATCAGAGTGCGCAGTGATTTCGTCTTAGAAATGCATATTGATACTGACGAAGCAAATGCTGCAGTTTTAGCAAACGGCCAAATGGTAGAAGTCTGTCGTAATTAGAAATTTAGGAGGGATGGTAGTTTTGGATCTACAAAAAATTGCGCATGTGGTGCGGGGTTTATCCGCCGATGCGGTACAAGCGGCGAACTCAGGGCACCCCGGTGCCCCTTTAGGGTGCGCGGAGATTGGCAGTGTACTTTTCTTTGATGTTCTTAATCATAACCCTGCCAACTCGAACTGGGCTAACCGCGATCGTTTCGTTCTTTCCGGAGGGCACGGTTCAATGCTTTTATATTCACTGCTTCATTTAAGCGGCTATGATGTGACGCTGGCTGATTTAAAGAATTTTAGACAGCTGGGGTCCAACACACCCGGCCACCCCGAATACGGCGATACCGATGGTGTGGAAACCACAACAGGGCCTTTAGGCCAAGGGATCGGCAATGCCGTGGGGATGGCCATTGGCGAACAAATGGCCGCGGCCCGCTTTAACCGGCCTGGCTATGACATCATTGACCATTATACTTATGTTTTGGCCGGAGACGGCGATTTGATGGAAGGTGTCAGTGCGGAAGCTTCTTCACTTGCAGGGCACTTGAAATTAGGCAAATTGATTATGGTTTACGACTCGAATGAAATAACTATTGAGGGTTCAACAGACCTTACTTTCACCGAGTCCGTAAAAGATCGCTATAAAGCGTATGGCTGGCACGTAACGGAAGTGGACGGACACAACCTTACCGATCTTCGGCAAGCTTTCGCCGCCGCTAAAAAGATTACGGATAAGCCGAGCTTAATTGTGGCAAAAACAGCTATTGCCAAAGGCGCGCCGACTAAAGAAGGTACGGCGGCAAGCCACGGCGCCCCTTTGGGTGAAGAAGAAATTGCGGAGATGAAAAGGAACATCGGCCTGCCCGCGGATAAACAATTTTATGTTCCCAAGGAGATGAAAGAGGCCACTGCACGCCTGCAGGAAAAAGGGCGGCAAAAAGAGGAAGAATGGAAAGAAACCTTTGCTAAGTGGGCAGAGGAATATTCCGATTTGGCCAAAACATTTCAGGCCTGGTGGAAGAATGAGATGCCCGCAGAGATAGAAGAGGCCCTAACCATGTTCGATCAGGGTGCAAACCTTTCCACCAGGGTGGCCAGCGGCCGGGTTTTAAATGCCCTAGCGCCTAAGGTTAAAAATTTAGTTGGCGGCTCCGCCGATTTGGCCCCTTCCAATATGACTTATCTGGAAGGCCAAGGAGATATTACGCCGGATAATTTTGGTGGCCGCAATTTTAACTTTGGCGTGAGAGAGCACGGTATGGCGGCAGTCTTAAACGGGCTCAGCTTATATGGCTTTTTCAGGGTATACGGTGCTACGTTTCTTGTCTTTACCGATTATATGCGGGCTTCAATGCGCTTGGCGGCATTAATGAAGCAGCCCGTGGTCTACGTTTTAACCCATGATTCCGCCTATGTGGGCGAAGATGGGCCTACTCATCAACCGGTAGAACACACAGAATCACTTCGCTTGATTCCGAATCTTACAGTCTATCGGCCGGCTGATGCGGAAGAAACGGCCCACGCTTGGGTGCAGGCCCTGAAAAGAAATGATGGGCCCACAGCTTTAGTTCTCAGCCGTCAAAATCTACCAATGAATGAGAAACCTGAGGGTTGGGACTTTGCCAAAGGCGGTTATATCATTCGCCGGGAAAAGGAAGAACTGGCGATAGTCCTGGTGGCATCGGGAAGTGAAGTCAGCTTGGCATGTGAAGCAGCTGAAAGAATAGAAAAACCAGGCCTTGGAGTGCGCGTTGTTTCCGTACCCTGCCGCGAAGTATTTTTAGAACAAAAACCGGCTTATCGCAACGAGGTAATTCCCAAGGATGTGCCTGCACTGGCAGTGGAGTTAGGCGTGGGGACAGGCTGGTATGCGCTTAAACCGCAAGGTGAGATGTACGTTTATGACTTAAACCGCTTCGGCGCCAGCGGCCCGGGGCCCGAGGTTGCGGAGCACTTAGGTTTCAGTGCCAAAGCCTTGCAGGATGAAATTCTTAAGATACTGGGCTAGAAACCAGAAAAAGAGACAGTCGGAAACAGGCATTTCCGACTGTCTTTGATCTTAGCTTGTAACTGTTTCCCTCAGATCGTAAAGCCCGCTATAATCTGCTGCAGGTCGTTGGCCATGCCGGCAAGTGTATCCATAGCATTGGCTATTTCTGCCACTAGCGCGGCCTGCTCTTGCGTTGCTGCGGAGATCTCTTGGCTGTCTACGGCTTGTTTTTGGGCTTCAGCCAGAGTCTGGGCTGATGTAGAGGCCAAAAGGCCGATAGGTTCCGTAACAGCTTGGATGTTTTGGGTTAAATCCGCGATCAGTGCCACAATCTCCGCAAACGTGTCTTTTGTACCTCGGACGTTGTCTACGCCCGCCCTAATCCGGGCAATCGTCTCGGAAGTCTGGGTTGTCAATTCGCTGATGATTTGGACAATGTTTTCTGTGGAGCGGCGCGTTTGCTCAGCAAGCTGCCTGATTTCGTTGGCAACAACGGCGAAGCCTCGGCCGTGTTCACCGGCCCTGGCCGATTCAATGGCTGCATTGAGAGATAAGAGATTGGTCTGTTCCGCTATTTCGTTAATCACCGAAACTATATTTTCGATCTCTCCGGTGGCCTTATCCAAGTTAATCACACTGCCCGTGGCTTCTTTCGAAGAATCCAAAAGCACGGACATGCCGCCTTCAGTGGTTTCCATGAGGCCCAGCCCCCTTTGGGCCAATTCATTCACCTGCGTTGAGGCTTTCGTAATACTTTGGAAATTCTCTTCCAAAAGCGAAACAGCCGTGGCCAGCTCAGCCATACCGGTATCGATAATGCTGGCAGAGCCGGACAGCCTGTCCGTTTTAGCCGCAACTTCCTCAATGGAAGACGAAGTTTGCTCCGTAGAAGACGCTAATTCCTCCGTGGTAGCGGCGGTTGCCTCGGTTGATTGGCTGATGGCCCGCACCACCGATCTTAAATTATCCTCCATTGCTATAAAGGCTCTGATTAAAGAGCCGATTTCATCTCTGCGTTTAATCATTCTTCTTGTGAATAAATCTTTGCTGTTTAAGTGGCCCGCTTCCATGCTGTTAAAGGCGGTGACAAAAACTCCGAGCGGTTTTAACTGCCAGCGGACAAAGAAAGAAACGACTACAAAGATTCCCAGTAAAGCGATGGGGAAGATAGTGATAAGATTGCGTGCTATTGCCATGACCGGCTCTGTCATACGGTCTATGGAGATAATTGAGGCTAGATACAAATCTTTGCCGGCCAAGGCCCGCAAGGTGAGGTAGCTTTCTTCGCCCATCTCCTCAACCGTATCTACCTCAGCCGTGATCTGCTGTAAATACCAGGGATTTTCGGTCACGGTATTGATTGCGGCTTTGTCCGGATGGTTTAAGACAACCCCCTGTTTATTTAAAAGCACGGTGGTACCGTAGTCACCAAGCTCGCTGGGAAGTGCGGCAAACAGTTTTTGAATATCGAAGACCCCTACTAAATAACCTATTATATCTTCACTTGCCTGGCGTAAAATAGGAGCGCTGTGTATTACGAAATTTTCTCCGCCGTATTCTTTACTGCGGCCTAGGGGAATTGCTTTGTATTCCTCCTCGCTTAACTGCATGCCTACGTGTTCCAGGCCTGCCGCCTCATCTTTGCCTGCCATTAAATCCATGATGCCCACTTCCTTGTAACGGGAATCGGCAACTTTGGTGCCCTTGACTGTAACTATGGCTAAGATATGCAGAAAATCCCGGCTGTTGACTGCCCGCTCCAGGTGGCTGCCCGTGGTTTGGACAATCTGCCTTCGCAAAAACTCCGCCATTTCTTCCTCTTCGATTTTATCGGCAAAATCAGCTAAACTGCGTATATTAGTATTTTCAGCGATTCTGACCAATTCCTCTTCGATGGAAGCAAAGACTCCCGCAATAGCCTCCCACTGGTAGTTATTCATTAATGCTATTTCCCTGTCCACCTGTTCCCGTACAACCTCGCGCGTTGATTCAAAGATCAGAAAACCAACCAGTGCCATAGCTACAATGATAACAGCTGAGACCACTAGGCTGACCTTCCAGCCAAGATTAATTCGCATGCACCTCGCTCCTTTGTTGCAAAATCTTTTCTGAAAGAAGATTAATTAATTCGTTTTGTACTGTTTCTTGAAAGGTTTCTTTACTCCTGCCGTTTTTTCGGCAAATTGTGGCGATTCAAAGAACACAAAAAGAAGGGCCGCCTGTCGGCAGCCCCAAATCTAATAGTCAACCGGTGGGAAGTGGCCTTGCGAGTAATGCTGACTGCGAGTGTGGTATTGGCCCTGTTCGGGAAACTGGCTTTGATAGCCGGAAAATTTTTGGTATTCTTTACTGATTTGACCCGGTTGTTCCGCTTGGATGGAGTACCAGCCTTTTTCAAACATCAGGTTGAACAATTCCCGCGCCGCGTGGTGTGTCTCGTTCAGAATGTGCAGGATGTCTCTGTATAGATTGTGATGGCTGGTTTCCCTGACGAATACGTTATAGTTGTCGGTTAGCCATTTCTCAGTGGCTAACATATCGTTAAGGCGATCCCGGTCATTAAATTCCTTGCCCCGGGTGAACTGTACAGTTGGGTTTTTTATTGTGGCACCGCTGTAGCGTTCTTGCTGGCTGCTGTAAGAGCCGCCTTGGTCGTTCATTTGCCTCCTCCTGTCTATTGGGGAAATTGTTGATAAGTCTGGTGTCCGTGGTCATGCTGGCTTGTCGTTAGGTGGTTGAGCAAGATATTATAGTGGGTTTGATGTAAATTACCTATCTGCTCCAACTTGTGCGTGATCTGCCTGTCAGAACTCTGCACAGCCATGTTGTGGGCTTTTTTCGCCGCCAGAAGTTCCCACGAAAGGGCGTCCGTGAGATAGGCGCAGTCTTTAGTGGAGAGGACCCCCTGCGGGGGGCTGCTCATTCTCCTCCGCTGGTGAGAATAATGATCTTGATGCATTTTAAGCCTCCTTCGAAAAGTTGTTTCGATAATAGATTACCCTGCTTTCCTGTAAATAAACTTCTGAAAATAATTTTGTCAAAAAGCAGGAAACTAAGAGAGAAAGGAGAAGAAATACTAAGTGAACCACTAATAAATGAAAACAAAGTGATTGAGCCATTTTAAGGCTGAGGAGGAGATGTTATGACAAACTCAGAGACCAGCCGCCAAAAGCGGCAGGAGCAGTTGAAAAACATTATCAAAGATCTCCACGCGGGCGTAGACGTGGAAGAAATTAAAGCCCGCTTTGGGGACTTGTTGGACCAAGTGGGGCCGACGGAAATTGGGGAAATGGAACAAAGTTTAGTTGACGAAGGCCTGCCCGTGGAAGAGATCCAAAAGCTTTGCGATGTGCACGTAGCGGTATTTAAGGAAAGTTTAGAAAAGCAAAAGGCAGCAGAATTGCTGGCGGATTTAGAAGTAACGGATCCGATAGTCAGTTTTCAAAACGAAAATGAAAAAATTGGGCAGTTGGTTGGGGAAATCAAAGACACCCTGGCGAAGATAAAAGAAAACACGCAGGACGTTGATTTAATCCGAGACTGGCGGGAGAAACACGAAAAACTCTTAGAAGTTGACGCCCATTATTCCCGGAAAGAAAATATTCTCTTTCCCTATCTGGAACGGCACAACATCAGCGGCCCGCCGGCGGTTATGTGGGGTGTGCACGATGAGATTAGGGCGAGTTTGAAGGAGGTTTCCAACCTAATCAGTTCGGCGCGGGAAAACCCCGCTTTAGCCGCAGATATAGATCGGGTGGCCCTGCCCGCTTTGGATGCTGTCTTAGATATGATCTATAAAGAGGAGAATATTCTTTTTCCCATGTGCAAGGACACCTTACAAGAAGAAGAATGGGATGCCGTAAGGGCGCAGCTGAAAGATCCGGCCGCTTCAGTTTA
>JBHGWS010000052.1:0-11255 GCA_041936745.1 Candidatus Darwinibacter acetoxidans | reverse complement strand
CGGTCGAAATTTTAGGCATTCCACTGCAGCGAACAACGATGGGGGCAGCTTTAGAAAAGGCCGCTGAATTCGTCGCCGCCAAAAAACCACACCTAATTGCCACGGCTAACCCGGAGATGATTATGTTGGCTCAAGAGGATCTGCTTTTGGCGGAGATCTTAAAAAGAGCTGATTTAGTTGTGGCGGACGGTATTGGGGCCGTCTGGGCCAGCAGAATTTTAAGGCAGCCTCTACCGGAAAGGATACCAGGCATTGAACTGGCGGAAGGGCTCTTACGGTTAGCCGCGGAAAAAGGTTGGCGGGTGTTCTTTTTGGGTGCTGAAAAAGGCGTGGCGGATAAGGCTGCCCGGCAGCTGCGGCAAAAATACCCGGCCCTGCCTATTGTCGGCACACACCATGGGTTTTTCCACACGGCGCCGGAAAATAAAGCTGTGTTAGAGAAAATAAGGAAGAGCCGGCCGCAGATTCTTTTGGCGGGCCTGGGTGTACCCAGGCAGGAAAAATGGCTGGCGGCAAATTTAGGCACTCTGGAGATACCTTTAGGGATCGGTATCGGCGGTAGTTTTAATGTCTGGGCCGGAACGGTAAAGCGTGCGCCGCTCTGGCTGCGGCAGCTGCATTTAGAATGGTTTTACCGGCTTATAAAGCAGCCGTGGCGAATAAAGCGCCTGGCGGTTTTACCCGAGTTTGTCTTTAAGGTCTGGGCGGAGCGCTGCAGGCAAGGAGGTAAGATAAGTTGAAAAAAGGCGTTTTAGGTTATCTCGGTGTTGTAATGGGTGTTGTGATAACCGCTTTTGGCGTGAGTTTCTTTCTTATTCCGGCTAAAATCGCTGCCGGCGGCGTCAGCGGCCTGGCCACGGTCATTTTTCATTTGACGGGCTTTCCCGCCGGGGTAGTCATGCTTGTACTTAATCTCCCTTTGTTTCTGATCAGCTGGCGGGTTCTGGGGCCTCGCTTCGGTGTCAAAACGCTTTTAGGTACTATCAGCCTCTCTATCTTTGTGGATGTTTTTAATCAGATTGCCGTGCCCATAACCACCGATCTTCTTTTAGCAGCAATTTACGGCGGTGTTATCTCAGGCATCGGCTTAGGGATAGCCTTTCGCTCCGGCGGGTCAACGGGAGGTACGGATATGGCGGCGCAGCTCGTTGCCGAAATCTTTCACACCAGCGTGGGCCAAGGCTTGTTATTGGTAGACGGTTTTGTTATCCTGTTAGCGGGTGCTGCCTTTGGTTTGGAGTTGGCCATGTATGCTTTAATCGCCGTCTTTATTACTACCAAGACCATAGATGTAGTGCAGGAAGGGAGAAACTACGCCAAAGGGGTCTACATCATTTCCGATTTTGCCGACGAAATCGGGGGTACGATTATGGCCCGCCTGGAGCGGGGGGTGACCAGCCTCGCCGGCCGGGGTATGTGGACAAAAGCAAAGAAAGATGTTTTGTTTGCCATAGTTTCCCGGGCAGAAATCTCTCGGGTGAAAGAAATAGTGCGGGAATTTGATGAAACGGCTTTTATCGTCATCACAGACGTGCATGAGGTCTTAGGCGAGGGCTTTAGAAGATTGTGAGGGCCGGAAGGGGCACTTGCCAACACCCTCTTTAGTTTGATAGTATTAAGTGTATGAACGGAACAGCCCGCGCATATATTTTGGCAGGGCTAGAAAGATGGTGGTGAAGTGAGCCGCAAAAAAACTTTGATTTTCCTGGTCCTGCTGACACTGCTTTCCCTAACTCTTTTCCACGGCACCTTTACGGCCAGCTCCCAAACGGGAGCCAAAGAAGAGCGTTTTGAGAATATAGGTACGGTGCTGGAAGTAATCGCCCTTGTGAAAACCAGGCACTATTTCCAACCTGTCAATACCTTTGATTTAATTAAGTCCTATGTTGCCAAAGGAACAATCAACGGCATGTTAAAAACGGCCTTGGACGATCCTTACACGAGGCATATGGATGCGGTTGCTTTTGAAAACATGATGAACACCACCACGGGAATTTATGGCGGTATCGGCCTTTCCGTGGGTATCTTAGATGATCGGGTTACAGTTGTCTCCCCGATTAAGGGCACGCCCGGCGAGCGGGCCGGTTTAAGGCGGGGCGATAAGATTATAGCTATCAACGGGAAAGATACCGTGTTTATGACTTTAGATGAAGCGGTCAGTTTAATGCGGGGGGAAGAAAACACTGAATTGGACTTGACAATTCAGCGGGATGAGGAGATCTTCGAAGTCCATATTGTCCGGGAACTGATTAACGTCGAATCGGTGACGGAAGTAGAAATGATAGATGAGGAATACCGCATCGGTTATATCCAAATCACCAATTTCTCCGAGCGCACCTATCGGGAGCTGGTCACAGCTTTAGAGGCTTTAGACGCCCAACAGCAGAAAGCTTTAATTTTGGATCTGCGGAATAACCCCGGCGGTACGCTGAATGCGGCCTTACAGGTAACTAACGAATTTGTTTCCGGCGCCCCCCTGTTATATTTAGAGGATAAAGAAGGCAATCGGACACCTTTCGACAGTTTGAGCAGGGGTACCCGTTCACCCATCCCCATGGTGGTTTTAATCAACGGCGGCAGCGCCAGCGCTTCCGAAATCGTCTCAGGCGCTTTGCAGGACAATAATTTGGCTACCTTAGTCGGCACAACCACCTTCGGCAAGGGTTTGGTACAATCGCTTTATCCTTTACGGGACGGCAGTGCTTTAACCGTTACGGAGCAGGGTTATCTGACTTCCGGCGGCAAAGATATAAATGGTGTGGGTATTGAACCGGATATAACCGTCGAAGTGAGCATAGAAGAAGAGGAAGCCATCTATCTGGGGGAAGCGGAATTTGATCCCCAGTTAGAAAGGGGTTTGGAAGTACTGAGGGCTCAACTGTAAATCCCACCCCGGCAGCTTTCCGGGGTGTTTTTATCCGGCCGTAAAAGAGAGGATCCATTCTATTGGCAAATGTTTGGGAACTGATTAAAGTTGTATTACAGACTTTTCCTATGATGGTCACGGACCTTCGTTATATTTTAATTGTGGCTGTTGTCTTTGTCCTGGTTTATCGGCAGTACAACAAGGTCTTAAATTATGAAATGCGCATGTTTAACCTTAAACGCCTCAAGCCGTTTCAGGAAACCATTACCGCATTGATCTACGGGATCGGCGGGGGCTTAACGGCAACGGCCCTGTTTGTCGGTTTAGGCGTGTCTTTAAGCAATGCGGGTATTGCCTATCTCTGGCTGACAGCACTCTTTTTAATGCTGATCCACCCTCGTTTTCTCTGTTTTGCTTATGCGGGTGGTTTAGTCAGCTTGGTTTCTTTATTAACGGGCTATCCTGAATTAGATATCGCCAGCGTAATGGCTTTGGTCGCTATTCTCCACTTGGTGGAAGCGCTCTTGATCTTTATTAACGGCCATGATAACCCTTCCCCCATGTATTTTAAACACGCCAACGGCGATATCGTGGGCGGCTTTACAATGCAGAAGTTTTGGCCTATGCCTACCATTGCCCTTTTAGGCGTGGCAATTTTAAATTCCGGGGCCGAGCTGCAGACCGTAGCAATGCCCTCTTGGTGGCCGATCTTTCGAACAGGGGTTACGGTACCTGCCAATCACGTTTTAGTGCACGTACTTTTTCCGATCGTGGTGGCCCTCGGTTACAGCGATTTTGTCCAAACGGAGCTGCCCCGAACTAAAGCCAAGCGCAGCGCAGGGCATCTTTTAATCTACAGCATTGTCTTATTAGCCTTCGCCATCTTGGGGAATAAATACCGGGCGTTTGTGATCCTGGCTGTTCTTTTTGCACCGCTGGGGCACGAATTAATCATTCACCTGGGCCAAAAGAGGGAGCGGGATAATGACCCGGTTTTTCAGTGCGATGACGGTGTTATGGTCCTAGCCGTCTACCCTAATTCCCCCGCGGAGGAAATGGGTTTAGGCCCCGGCGATGTCATCAAAAGTGTTAACGGCATTGCAGTAGGGGATCTGCCGGAGCTTTTGAATCAGGTAACGCCTTGGCTCATTGATCCGGTCTTTGTGATAGAAAACGAATTTCGGGCACCGCAGAAAAGAGTTGTTGAATACAAAGGGAAGGTCCCGCCGTTTGGGATTATCCCCGTACCCCACCCCAGGCAGGGTGTTTATGTACAGATCAAGGAGGGCTTTTTAAAACGCTGGCTCCGCAAGCTGCGCCCCGGGAGGAAGTGATGGCATGCAGCCGAGATTTGGTCAAGATGAGCCGTGGCTTGTGGCAGCCTTGGCACTTTTAACTATCAGTTTTTTTGGCCTGGCCTTATTGGGTTTTGTCCTGCCTCCCGGGCCGGCAGAGCCGGAACACTTACAGCCAATAAGTTCGCGCTTAATCGAAGTGCCTGCTTTACCGCCCGGCTTGGATGTAGCCTCTTTTTGGGAAGACGCGGGGTTTTATGTGGCCTACCGGGCCCGAAATTTCGAGCCCAGGCGCGGGTTTTTTGCCGGCGAGCAGATGTTTTGGTTTCAGGAATTTGAGACTTTGGTTTTAGCGCCTTTAAAATATGGCAGGGAACTTGCGGACAGGGTTTTGGAACTGGTTGAAAAACTGCTTGGCCTTGGTTGGCCGGTCCAAATTGAGGCGGAACCGGACGGCTATGCCTTAAGCCTATGGTACGGCCCGAAAGATTGGCCGAAGGAGAAAATACCTGTTTACACATGGCATATTAAAACTTTAAACCCCAGAAACCACGGTGTTTACGTGTCAGGCAGCGTCCCGGTGGCCGGTGGGGCTTTTGACCCTTATTGGCAGGTGCGGGGGACTCCCGCATTTCCCGTCTTGGCTTTCATAATTGATGACTGGGGTTACGCGGTTGAGGCGGTGGATCCACTGCTCGCTTACCCTCTGCCTTTAACCATGGCGGTTCTGCCCCATTTGGCCCTTTCCGAAAAAGTTGCTCAAAGGGCTTCTGAGAAAGGGCACGAAGTTATTCTGCATCAACCGATGGAAGCGGATTCCCGTTTAGATCTGGGGCCCGGCGGGATCACCGTAGAAATGCCCCCGGCGGAAATTGCCGCCCAAATAGAAGAAAACCTGAATTCTCTTCCCGGCGTGGTAGGTATGAACAATCATATGGGTTCAAAGGCAACGGCCGATGCCGCCGTGATGGAAGAGGTTTTAAAGGTTTTAAAAAGGCGGGGGCTTTTCTTTGTGGACAGCCGGACCACTGCAAAAACAGTTGCAGCGGGCGTTGCCGCCTCTTTAGAGATACCTTACAGTGAAAACAATTTATTTTTAGACAACGAGAGCGAAGTCGAAAAGATCAAAGAGCAGATCAGAAAAAGCATTTCCTTAGCTGAAAAGAAAGGACATGCCGTTGCCATCGGGCATGTCCGGCCCGCGACCGCCCAGGCTTTCTGGGAAATGATCCCCGAGCTATTGGATTCTGCAGTACAATTAGTACCTGTTTCCCAAGTGGTCAATTAATGTTAAACTGAGAATGTGCGCGTGTAACGCGCGTGGGCTTCAGCCAACACCTTCAGTGCTTTTTCTTTCGGATGCCAATCTCCCACTTCGGTCTCCTTTTTTTCTAAATCTTTATAGACTTCGAAGAAGTGGGTCATCTCTTTTAAGAGATGGTGCGGTACATCATCCAAATCCTGGACCCAGTTCCACTGAGGATCACTGATGGGGACACAGAGGATTTTTTGGTCAGGGAGCTGTTCATCCCACATTTCAAACATAGCAACAGGTTCCACCCGGATAAAACAGCCGGGGAAAGTTGCTTCCCCCACTAATACTAAAGCATCCAGCTCATCGCCGTCCTCCGCCAAGGTGTTTGGGATATAGCCGTAATCGGCGGGGTAGTGGACGGACGAGAAAAGCATGCGGTCCAAATAAAAGCGTTTTTCTTTACTGTCATATTCATATTTATTGCGGCTGCCGCGGGGGATTTCTACCATTACAACTAAATTCATTTTGAACAACCTCCATTTTACTCTTACTGTTCTATTGGCTGTTTGGCTTCATTTACCTACTTTTACGGCTGGGAGGCGAACAACTTATGCAAAACAAGTTTAAAGTAGTTGCTCCTTTTGAACCTGCCGGCCATCAACCAAAAGCTATCAGCGAATTGGTGGCGGGCTTAAATGCCGGTTTGAAATTCCAGACGCTGCTGGGCGTGACCGGCTCAGGCAAAACTTATACCATGGCTAAAGTAATCGAAGAGGTACAAAAGCCAACTTTAGTCATTGCCCATAATAAGACTTTGGCGGCTCAGCTCTGCAACGAGTTTAGGGAATTCTTTCCCCATAACGCGGTGCATTACTTTGTGAGCTACTATGATTATTACCAACCGGAAGCCTATGTGCCTCAAAGCGACACTTATATCGAAAAGGATGCTTCCATCAACGATGAAATCGACCGCCTGCGCCATGCGGCCACCAGTGCCCTGTTTGAGCGCAGGGATGTCATTATTGTGGCCAGTGTTTCCTGCATTTATGGTTTGGGTTCCCCGGAAGATTATGTGGGCATGACTTTTTCCCTCAAAAACGGCGAATACCGGGACCGGGACCATATCTTAAGGCGTCTCGTCGGCATTCAATACGAGCGGAACGACGTTGGCTTTCGCCGCGGCACCTTTCGCGTGCGGGGTGATGTGATAGAAATCATTCCGGTTGGCAGCGAATCGGTAATCCGCATTGAAATGTTCGGCGATGAAATCGACCGCATTCAAGAACTGGACCCCATTACAGGGGAAGTTTTAGCCCAACGGGACAGCTTAGTTATTTACCCTGCTTCCCATTTTATTACTCCCGAGGAAAAATTGCAACGTGCTCTGCCCGTGATAGAGGCGGAGTTGGCGGCGCGCCTTAAGGAACTGCGCAGCCAAGACAAACTTTTAGAAGCACAGCGGTTAGAACAGCGCACCCGTTACGATCTGGAAATGCTGCAGGAGTTAGGTTACTGCACCGGGGTGGAAAACTATTCCGCGCCCTTAAGCGGCAGGAAAACGGGGGAAACGCCGGCAACGCTCTTGGATTATTTCCCCAAGGATTATTTAATGGTGATCGATGAATCGCATGTGACGGTGCCCCAGGTGCGGGGCATGTATTTTGGCGATCGCTCCCGAAAAGAAAACCTGGTAGAATACGGCTTTAGGCTGCCGTCCGCTTTGGACAACAGGCCTCTCCAGTTTGACGAGTTTGAAAGCCATATGAACCAAGTGGTTTTTGTTTCCGCTACTCCCGGGCCTTATGAGGCAGAGCATTCCGAAAAAATAGTTGAACAAGTGATCCGGCCCACGGGCTTGGTCGATCCCGAAGTTTTAGTGCGGCCCGTCAAAGGCCAAATTGATGACCTCATTGACGAAATCCAAGCAGTAATCAAGCGGGACGAAAGAGTTTTGGTAACAACCTTGACTAAGCGCATGGCCGAAGATCTTACTCAATATCTGGTGGAAATGGGGATGAAAGTCCGTTATCTTCACTCGGATATCGACACCCTGGAGCGGATCGAAATTCTCAGGGATCTGCGCCTGGGGGTTTTCCACGTCCTGGTGGGCATCAACTTGCTGCGGGAAGGGTTAGATCTGCCGGAAGTTTCTTTGGTGGCTATTTTAGATGCGGACCAGGAAGGCTTTCTGCGATCCTCCACAGCACTGGTGCAGACGATTGGGCGGGCTGCCCGCAACGTCTCGGGCAAAGTGATCATGTATGCTGACCGCATTACAGACTCCATGCAGTACGCTTTGGATGAAACGAACAGGCGGCGGCAGATACAGCTGGCTTATAATAAAGAAAAAGGGATTACGCCCGCCACGATTAAGAAGTCGGTGCGGGATATTGCCCAAGATATCGCCGAAGAGAAAGTTGCGGAAACTAAGGCGAAATACGAAAGCCGCCTCCAGGGGACACTGCAGGAAATCGTCGCTTATATTCAGGAGCTGGAAGATGAAATGTTTGCGGCCGCGCAGAATCTGGAATATGAGAAAGCCGCCGAATTGAGGGATGAAATCAAAGAGTTAAGGATTGAAATGGGGTTATCAGTTTGAGTAAAGATGCATTAATTATCAGGGGTGCCAGGCAGCACAACCTGAAAAATATAGATGTGAAAATACCGCGCGATCAATTTGTCGTAATTACGGGCTTGTCCGGTTCGGGTAAGTCTTCTTTAGCCTTCGACACCATTTACGCGGAAGGGCAGCGGCGTTACGTTGAATCCCTTTCCGCCTATGCTCGCCAGTTTTTAGGTCAGATGGATAAGCCGGACGTGGATTTAATTGAGGGCCTCTCGCCGGCCATTTCCATCGATCAGCGGACGACAAGCAGAAATCCGCGCTCGACTGTGGGTACCGTCACTGAGATTTATGACTATTTAAGGCTTTTGTTTGCCCGGATCGGGCGGCCCCACTGCCCCAGCTGCGGGCAGCCCATCAGCCGGCAGACCGTTGAGCAGATCGTCGATCAAATTTTGGCCCTGCCGGATAGAACGCGGCTGCAGGTTTTAGCACCGGTTGTCAGGGGCAGAAAAGGGGAACACAAGCGGACTTTAGAGGAAATCCGCCAAGACGGGTTCGTCAGGGTGCGGATTAACGGGGAAATCAGGGAAGTGACGGAAGAGATCGAGCTGGATAGAAATAAGCAGCATAACCTGGAGATTGTCGTCGACCGCCTTATTGTTAGGGATGATATTGCGGGCCGCTTGAGCGATTCAGTGCAGACGGCCCTGAAATGGGGCTCCGGCATCGTTTATATCGATGTCATTGACGGGGAAGAATTAATGTTCAGCGAGAACTTCGCCTGCATTGACTGCGGTATCTCCATGGAAGAGCTGACTCCCCGCATGTTTTCTTTTAACAGCCCCTTTGGGGCCTGCCCCACCTGTGAAGGTTTGGGCACGCGGCAGGAAATTGACCCGGAACTGGTGATTAATCCCAATTTATCCATCGATGACGGCGGTTTAATACCGTGGCGGGACAGCAAGAGCAGATGGCTTTGGGCAATGTTGGAAAGTGTCTGTAAGAAATATGAAATAGATACGGCAGTTCCTTTAGGCGAGCTCCCAGCCGATCAAGTGGAAATTTTACTGTATGGGCTGGGCCGTGAGCTCATTTCTTTTCCTTATACGAACAGGGCGGGCCGGGAGCGCATTTACGAGGCACCCTTCGATGGTTTAATCCCGGCCCTGGAGCGGCGCTACAGGGAAAGCACTTCTGAATGGATCCGCCAGGATGTGGAACAGTACATGAGTGTGAGGATGTGTGCGGAATGCGGCGGCAGGAGGTTGCGGCCGGAAGTTTTAGGCGTCACCGTCGGCGGCAAAAACATTATGGAAGTAACGGAATTATCGATTAAGGACTGCCTTGCCTATTTCCAAAACCTGAATTTGACGGCCAGGGAAGAACTCATCGGCGGCCGTGTCTTAAAGGAAATCAAGGAACGCTTAGGCTTTATGGTCAACGTGGGCTTGGATTATTTGGCTTTAAACAGGGCCGCAGCCACGCTTTCCGGCGGAGAAGCCCAGCGCATCAGGCTTGCCACTCAAATCGGTTCCAGCCTCATGGGCGTCCTCTATATTTTAGATGAACCAAGTATCGGCCTTCATCAGCGGGATAACGCCCGCCTGCTCGAGACTTTAGAGGGCCTGCGGGATTTAGGGAATACTCTAATTGTGGTTGAGCACGACGAAGAGACCATGCGGACGGCTGATTGGATTATCGATATGGGCCCCGGCGCCGGCGCCCACGGCGGCGAGGTAGTGGCAGCGGGGACGTGGGATCAGATCTGCGAAGCGCCCAACTCCTTGACCGGCCAGTATTTAAAGGGCACCAGGCAGATCCGCCTGCCCCGCCAGCGGCGCCTTCCCAACGAAAAATGGCTTAAAATTAAAGGGGCCCGGGAAAATAACCTCAAAAACATCGATGTGGCGATACCTTTGGGCCTATTTGTCGCCGTAACCGGCGTTTCCGGTTCCGGGAAAAGCACTTTGGTGAATGAAGTTTTGTATAAAAGGTTGAGCAGGGACATCCACAATGCCAAAGCGAAGCCGGGGGATCACGACAGCATTGAAGGAATCGAACATTTAGATAAAGTTATTGAAATCGATCAATCACCCATTGGGCGCACGCCCCGATCTAACCCGGCAACTTACACGGGTGCCTTTGACGGCATCAGGGAGCTTTTCTCAATGACCAGTGAAGCGAAAATGCGCGGTTACAAACCGGGCAGGTTCAGCTTCAACGTGAAAGGGGGCCGCTGCGAAGCCTGCAAAGGGGACGGCATTATTAAGATTGAAATGCACTTTCTCCCCGATGTCTATGTCCCCTGCGAGGTCTGCAAGGGCAAGCGCTACGGCCGGGAAACTTTAGAGGTGAAATACAAGGGGAAATCCATCGCCGATGTTTTGGATATGCGTGTGGAAGAAGCGGTGGAATTCTTTAAAAACGTCCCCAGGGTGCACAGGCGCCTGAAGACCCTTGACGATGTGGGCTTAGGCTATATCAGGCTGGGCCAGCCGGCGACGGAACTTTCCGGCGGGGAAGCGCAGAGGGTAAAATTAGCTACTGAGTTGAGCCGCCGCAGCAATGGGGGCACACTATATCTTTTGGACGAACCGACTACGGGACTCCATTTCGAAGACATCCGCAAGCTGTTGGCGGTACTGCAGCGCTTGGTGGATGCGGGCGATACCGTCGTCATTATTGAGCATAACTTGGATGTAATCAAAACAGCCGATTACATTATCGATTTAGGCCCTGAGGGAGGTGACGAAGGGGGCACGGTGATTGCCACCGGTACACCGGAGGAAGTTGCGGCGATACCCGCATCTTACACAGGCCAGTTCTTGCGCAAGGTCTTGGACAAAGGCGCAGTGCCCACCCTCCAAAAATGAACCGAAAAACTTTAGAGCATAAATTAAATAACCTGCCCACAAAGCCCGGTGTCTATCTGTTTAAAAATGAGGCCGGTGAATTCATCTACGTGGGCAAGGCCGTTAATTTAAAAAACAGGGTCCGCTCTTATTTCCAAAAATCCCTATCCCGGCCTGCTAAGGTACAGGTCATGGCCGAGCAGGTTTTTGATCTGGAATATATTATTACGGACTCTGAGGTTGAAGCCCTTATTTTAGAAAACAACTTAATCAAAAAACATGCTCCCTGGTACAATGTCAGGCTGAAAGACGATAAAACCTACCCTTATATTAAAGTGACGGTGCAGGAGGATTTCCCCCGCGTGTTCATGGTCCGGAAAAGGCTGGCGGACGGCGCCCGTTATTTCGGCCCTTACACCGA
>JBHGWS010000051.1:0-17975 GCA_041936745.1 Candidatus Darwinibacter acetoxidans | reverse complement strand
AGTTTTATTTAGTGATCCTTAATTTCGCTTCAAACAACACCGGGTGCACGTATGCTGCGAAAAAGCGAACTAATGTCGACTTCGAGGTACATTTTCTTTTTAACTTTTTGCCAAAAAGGGTGACAACGCAATTAGCTCCCTGCAGTAGTTTCTTGACAGTTTCTTTTTTTCCAGTATAATTGTAACTATTCTCATAGTAAACAAACGGACCATCAGTTAGGAAGCCTTTGGTCCGTTTATTTTACCACTATATTTCCGGAATCCAACTGCCGTGGCGAACGTAACTTTTTCTGATATCCTCCAAGACGGCCGCATGCTGAAAACCACTGTGATAAACGATATTGATTTCCCTGATGATATGAAAGTTTTCCACGGGCACTACAGCTAACTTACCTCTTTGAATATCCTGTTCTACGGCGCTGTGAGCTATGATGGTTACGCCAAGACCTGAGGCCACCAATTCCTTAATGGTTTTGATGTTGTTTGTTTCTATAATTACATTAAAATTGGCGATGTCCTCGGAAAGGCTTAACAGGTGGCTTTCGAATAAAGTCCGAGTGCCGGTTTTCGGCGGCCGCAAAACGAATTTTTCTCTTTTCAATTCGTTAAGGGTCACTTTGGTCCGCTGCGCCAAATGGCTGCGGGGCGAAACGGCCAAGCAGAGAAAATCCGTGTCCAAAAGAATGGACGTGTAATCTTCTTTTGGTATCTTCCCCTCGACGATAGCCCAATCCAGTTCATAGGCGGAGAGCATGTTATAAATATTTCTTATAGTATCAGTGGTAATATTTATATGAACATTGGGATTGCTGTTACAATAATTCACAAAGATCTGAGGCACCAAATGTTCGGCGAGAGTGGTAGTTATGCCCACATTAAACCTGGTCACATCTCTTTTGCTGTCGACCAGAGCCTGTCTGGCGGTTTCTTCCAGGTTTAAAATCCGCCTGGCATATTTCAAAAGAATTTCCCCTTCAGCAGTCAGAGCCGTCTCGCCGCGGCCTCGGTGGAAGATCTTGACACCGTACATTTTTTCTAAAGAATTAATGTGATAACTTACCGCCGGCTGAGTTAAAGACAACTTTTTGGCAGCCTCTGTATAGTTTCCTATTTCGGCTACCGCTAACAGCGTTTTGATTTTCGGATCGATCATATGGCAACTCCCTTTAACTATAAACAATACTTATAAGCACCAAAAAATCTATAATTTGATTTTATCACAAGAAATGCATATACTCAAGCTGCTGACAGATAAAGGGGCTGAAATAAAGGATCCCTAAATAGGCAAAATCTTGCGCACATTCAAAACAAAAAACCATAATTACAACGGATTAACCTTTTAATCGGGGAAAGGTAACAAAGGGAGGTTGGTAAAATGTTACTGGAACACCTAAATGTCGATACAAACACTACAGTTATCTTAAGCGTATCCATTATTCTTTTTTCCGCTTTTTTGCTGACCCGGCTGACAAAAAGGCTGAAGCTGCCCAACGTTACCGGGTACATCTTGGCGGGAATCATCATCGGGCCTTACCTGCTTAACGTCATTCCCGATACCATTGCCGCGGGTATGGAATTTATTACTGACCTGGCCCTTGCTTTCATTGCATTTGGCGTGGGCCGCTACCTCAGGCTGTCTACTTTGCGGGAAAACAGCACTCAAGTCTTAATTATTACCCTGAGTGAATCTTTGATTTCAGCGGCTGTCGTTGCCTTATCCATGTATTATATTTTCAAAGTGCCTTTGTCATTGGCACTGCTTTTAGGTGCGATAGGTTCTGCCACCGCCCCCGCTTCCACTATTATGACTATTAGGCAGTATAAGGCGAAGGGCAGTTTCGTAAATATGATTCTGCAGGTTGTCGCCTTAGATGATGCGGTAGCCTTAATTGCTTTCAGCATCTGTGCCGCCGTGGTCCAGAGCATGCACGCCGATCAGGGCTTAAATCCGCTGGTTTTTCTCCTGCCGCTTTTCACTAATTTACTGGCCATCGGTTTGGGAATTGCCTTCGGTTTTCTTTTAAACCGCATGATCAGCGAAAGGCGCTCTGATGATAACAGACTTTTATTAGCGATTGCCACCATTTCTGCCCTGGCCGGCTTTTGTGCCGCCTTTGAAATTTCACCGCTCTTATCGGCGATGGCTTTGGGCACATCTTATGTCAATATCAGCGGCAACAGGCGCTTGTTTGACCAAGTCAACGATTTCGCCCCTGTAATTTTAACTATGTTTTTTGTCCTGTCGGGCATGCGCTTAAATGTCCCTGCTTTGGCTACGGCCGGAGTAATCGGCATCGCCTATTTCTTCATCCGTATTTTCGGCAAATATTTGGGGGCATTCGTGGGCGCCGGCCTGAGCGGTGCAGCACCGGAAATCAAAAAATATTTGGGCTTGGCTTTAGTGCCGCAAGCCGGTGTCTCAATCGGCTTGGCGGTCTTAGGGCAGCGCATCCTGCCGCCCGAATTGGGCTCGCTCCTTTCTACCATAATCCTTTCTTCCGCCGTCCTGTATGAGATGGTGGGGCCCGCTTCCGGCAAGTTAGCCCTGCATCTGTCCGGTTCGATACCTTCGCCGCAAGCAGAGGAAAAAGAGGTAAAGGTGGAAAAGACTGCCGGGAACAAAGAGGTTTCAAAAGTGCAGTATCAGCAAAATTAACTAAAACCCGGCCCAAAAAGTGCACCCCGCCGGTGCACTTTTTTTCTTGCCGGCCGCAGCAGGAAAAAGTGTCATGTCCGGAACGACACCCTTGCTCTGTTTAGAAAGGAAAATGCCAAGCCTGCCGCGGATTTTACTTTGCTTTTGGTTATTCAGATTATTATTAATCATATTGGTGCAGCGGGCTTAAGGTAAATTGAAAACCAGCTTCATTTTCTAAAAACCAGGTGATTTCCACCCGACGTTTTTTAGATCTCCCTTAATGCATCGACGGGCACCAAGCCCGCCGCCTGCAGCGCCGGATATAAGCTGAATATTTGGCCTGCCGCCACCGTTAAAGCAAAAGCTAAGAGGGCCGCTAACGGATGCAGCCCGCCTAGATCGCTTAACCTGGGTGAAACCAGATCCTGCGCCAAGATATTAAGAAACGGCCTGGCGCTCAAAGAGGCCGCAAGTAAACCTACCAAGGAGCCGAGGATTGAAAACACAAAAGATTCATTTAAAACCTGACTGACGATGGTTCCTTTGGATGCGCCTAAAGCCTTTCGCAGGCCGATTTCCCTCGTTCTTTCCACAACACTGACCAACATGATGCTTAAAATACCGATGGAGCTGATTAAAATTGCGATAAACGCAAAAGCCCCTAAAAACAGGCTGATATTGCGGATCTGCTCTGCGAAAAAACGGTTGGTATCACTAAAATATTCCCCTCTTACCTCGGCGCCATCTTCCAGCCGCGGGGCCAAAAGAAACTGGGCGTCCCCAACCGCTGCGTGGATTTGGCCCGGCGTGGCTTTAATGAAAATATCGCTGTAGTAACGCTCTCTACCCGCCCGGTAAAACCGCATGTAATTTAAAGGGAAGATCATGTACGCTTCTGAAATAAAAAAATCCAGCAGGGGGGAGAGTGGTTTGTAAACACCAATGATCTCAAATTCCAAGTTTTCCTCGCCAAACCGCCCCAAATCAATTTTTTGGCCCAGCGGTGACCGCCCGGCGAAAAGCTGCCTGCTGATTGTTTCGGAAATAGCCACAACCCGGCTGTTTTGGCTTTGATCCATCTCGGTAAAGAAATGGCCCTCAACCATTTCCAGCCCCATGGCAGAGGCAAACCCGGGGCTTGCCTCGGCGACGGTCCCCACCCTGTAAGCGGCGCCATTTACGTACATATCACGCTGCCACTGGGTTTCGTAAATAAAGGCCTTTTCAATATGGCGGCTTTCCGCCAGCCTTTCTAAATCCTCATAACGCAAATTATTGATTCGGGCAAGAAAACGGCCTCTCTCACTGTCTTCCAAGCGGCCGATATTTATCCTGCCCAAGCTGGCGGCAAACGAGTCCTGCACCTTTGTAAATTGGCCCGCCGACTGCAGGTTGAAAGAAAGAATCACAGCGATAAGCCAAACGGCCAGTGCCGTTTGGAGGATGGTCAAAGCTGAGCGCAGCGGCCGCTTCTGCATAATCCGGGCCGTAAATTTTAAGGTTTCCAACATCTTAACTCCCCCTAATCAAATCTTAAGGCATCAACCGGAGCAATACGGGAACCTTGGTAGGCGGGGTAAACGCCAAAAAGCAGGCTGGTTAAAAGACCTAAGCCCATGCCAAAGAAGACACGCGTTCCGTACATCGCGCCTTCGAAAAGAGGCCCCAAGCCTTTTTGTAAAAGTGAAGCTAAACCAAAAGAAATAAAGATGCCTAAAATTGAACCGGCAAGGCCCATAGATAAAGCCTCCAGTAAGAATTGGCGAAAAATTTGCGCCCTGCTGCTGCCAAGGGCCATGGCCAAGCCGGTGGATTTAGTCCGTTTCAAAACCCGGGCCAGCATGAGGTTGAGAATATTAATCACAGCGATAATCAAACCGACAGAAGCAAAGATGCCGATGAGCAGGGCGTAACGGCGCAGGGTTTTCTGCGCTTCTCTAAATTCCAAAAGCGGGCTTTCCACTACCGCCCGATTACCCCAGAGCAGCTTAATTTCGCCTGCAGCCAGTTCGTGCGCTCTGCTTAAGTCCCTGCCTGCATCGATGCCAATAAAGAGGCTGTTAAATGTGCTGCGCCTGCCCTGCCCCCTGCCATCGGGCGGCGCGCTGACCGGAATATAGCCGGTGCGGCTCTGCCTGAGGCTTAAAAAATCTTCTTCCCCTTCGGCGGCCAGTACGCCGATAACCGTGTAATCAATGTATTCATCGCCGTACATTGACACGGGTACAACACTGCCGATCGGGTTTTGGTCCCCAAAGAGGCTTGCGGCAAGGCCTTGGGTTAAAACAATTACGCGGCTTTGGTTTTCCAGATCGGCCGGCAGAAACCAATTTCCCGCCAACAAAGAGAATTCCCTAAAGTGAAAATACCGCTCGGTGGTGCCGGCTAGAAAGATCCGCGGGCCTTCCAGCCAGCGAAAGCCGGGATGCTCACCTACCGGCGCTTCCGTTTCTTCCGGCAGTAGAGATGTGTTTACGGGCCAACTTGTTTCCACAAAAACATGCATATAAGCGGGGAGGTTCGCCTGCAGCCCGGCTAAATCAGCCAGCGATGCTTCCCATCTGGGCTGGCGCAGCTCTTCCCCGATCAAAACCAGGGGTAAATTTTGCCGGGAGCTGCTCTCCAGCCTGCCCAAAACCTGCAGCGTGCGGAAATGGTCCTGCTTTTCCGCTTCTTTTTGCTGCTGCCCCACTGATACAAATAAGGTTAGTACGGTAACGATAGTCGCCGTCCCTAAAGCAATGACCAAAACAACTAAGATTGTTTCGAGAAGCTGCCGCCTGGAATGGCGCCAAGACCATCTTAATTGATCCCATAAAGACAAGGCACACACCTCCTACTCCAATAGTTCGCCTATTCTCTTCTGTAAATTTACGCCGCACTGGCTCCAAAAGCCTAATACCTTTTGGACATAGGCCAATTGGGCGCTTTCGTACTCCAATTCCGTTTGGCTAAGCTGCATCTTCGCTTCCCTAACGGCCCACTCGGTAGTTAAGCCTGCCTGCAGCCTGCGCTGTAAAGCCTCAAGATCGCCTGCCGCTTGGCGGACATTTTCTGCTTGAACCGCTATTTTTTCCGCTGCCGAGTCGAGGGCCTTGAGTGCCGCTTTCAGCCCGTTGGCCGCCGCTGTTTCCTGCTCTAAAAAGGCCACCTCCGCCCGGGCCGCGGCAAGTTTAAGCTCTTCTAAAATAATCTTTCGGGGATACAACGTCTTGCTGGCGGCAATGCCCACACTCCAGCCGTCATTTAAAACGGCACTGCCGCTTACCACCACATTCCAGCCCCCCGTTTTTTGTTCGTGGGCAAGCCTGCTTTTAGCTGCCGCCATCTTTTCCCGAGCTGTTTGAAGCGCGGCGTGCGAGCTGTAATAATCGTTTTTATATAGGTCGAAATCAGTGTCAAACTGATAAGGTTTTACTTTTAAGCTGGGCCGAAAGCGCACATCGTCCCCAGTCCCCAATAACAAGCCCAGCTGCAGCCGGCCCAGATCGATTTCGTCCTTTAGATCGGCCAGGCGGGCGGCCAGTTCCCTTAATTCTTTTTTCAGTTGCAAACTGTCAAAATCGGCGATGCTTGCCGCCGCCGCCAGATATTTTTCCTTATAAGCGTATTTTTCCCGGTAGAAATCCTCTTGCGCAAGTTTTTGGCGCAGTTGAAACAATAAGTCTATGGTTTTTAGGACCAATTCATTTTCCTCCGCCAGCAGGACTTTTTGAACGCCGTCTTCTTCGCCCGAAGGATCCTGCCATTTAAAAGGCGTGTAATTTAAACTGACAGCCCCCAGGGGGGCTGCTTCTAAGCGGGGAGTGCTTTTTATGCTCAAAGAGCCCGTTAGGCCTAAAGTGTCACCCAGGGGCATAGTGGCGCTCAATACCGCCCGGGGCGGCTGCCAAACTCCATCCTTTATTTCAGCGGGAGCCGCTGTAATTTTAAACTCGGGGTGTTTAGCAAGCTTCTGCCTGGCTTCGCCAAGCCTCTGCTCCTGCAGGAAAAAATTAAAATGAGGGCTCCGCTCAAAGGCCAATTCCAAGGCTTCCCGCCAAGTGATGGTTTCGGCCTGCCGGGCGGTGGCGTTTACCGCCAGGCAGAAAACTAACGCCAGGATCAAAGCCGCCCTTTTGTACCCTGTCATTTCGGCGCCTCCTTTAGATCATCGTCCAATCCCACTGCCTGCAGAAGGTTGTTTCTGCTCAAGCTGTATTTCAAAAGGGCATCGCTGTAAGCCTCTTCCGCGGCCGCTACCTTTTCCTGCTGCGCTACTATTTGGGCATTGCTGATAACACCCGCCGCATATTTACTTTCTTCCGCCTGCAGGATCTGCTTTTGAAATTCGATTTCTTTTTCTGCCCCAGTCACGGCGTGAGCTAAGTTTTGCAGATTATAATAATCTTTGCGGACCTTCAGATAAAGTGCCTGTTTGGCTTTTTCCACTTGAATTTGGGCTTTTTGTTCTAAAAGCAAAGCCTCTTCTAACTCAACCCGCGGCGTAAAAGGGCCTTGGGCGGCAAGCACTTTTTCCGCCGCTTCCTTAAGGTTCTCCCTGGCACCTGCCACATCTTTATCTGATTCCAAGGCCAGCTCATAGTATTCCTGCAGCTCTATGGGAAACGGTTTAAAGGTAAAATCGAACTGCTCGGTTAAGGCCAATTTTGTCGTCAGTTCCAGGCCCAACAGCTGGTTGAACTCCATATACATGGTGGCTAAATTGATTACCGCTGTCTGATAGTTGTGTTCTGCATTAGCCAAACTGTTTTCGGCCCGCTTAATATCCAAGGAGGACAGCAAGCCGGCTTCAAATTTTCTTTCATCGATTTCGAGCTGCCTTCTTGCCCGCTCCTTAGCGGCTAGCCTGTTTTTTAAGGCCGCTTCTTCTTCTAAAACTCCCCGATAGCTGTTGCGGATTTGATTGATTAGGTTAACCCGCCGCTCTTCGTAAGCTGCGTCCTCTTTTTCCCACTTTTTTGCTGCCTCTTTCAGCATTTCCTCTTCGCCCACAAGTTCAGCCCGTTCTAAAGCCGCCTTGGCCGCCTGCCAATCCAAAGTGGCTGCTTTAAAAGCCAAATTGTTTTCCAGTGCCAAGGCAACCGCATCGGCAATTTTCAATTCTAAAACTTCCCCTGCGGCGGAGGTGTTTAAAGCTAAAAGGAAGCAGAGAATTAGGCCTGCTGCAAGCCCCGTAAGTTTATTTTTCCCCATGATCAGCACCTCCGTTATGCTTTTTGTTCCAAGGCCGTTTGTTCATCAGAAACGATGGCCCCGTCTTTTAGTACTACGAGCCTTTTACCCCAGGCGCTGATTTCCGGATCGTGCGTCACTATCACAACGGTGGTCCCGTCTGCATTCAGCTTTTGTAGAATACCCATAATTTCGCTGCCTTGATCAGTCGCCAGATTACCCGTTGGTTCATCAGCTAAAATCAAAGTGGGGTTATTGGCAAGGGCCCTGGCAATTGCCACCCGCTGCTGCTCACCGCCGGAAAGCTGGCCGGGAAAATGCTTTAAGCGGTGGCTCATCTCCACATCCGCCAAAAGCTGCTCGGCCCTTTCCTGCCGCTTCTGCCTGTTTACCCCTGCATACATTAAGGGCACCATCACGTTTTCCAACGCGCTTAATTCAGGAAACAAGTTATAGCTTTGGAAGATAAAGCCGAAGTGCTCGTTGCGGATTTTCGCTAATTCCCCATCGCTTAGCTCGGTAATGTCCACATCTTCTAAGAAATAAGCACCCTGCGTAGGCAGATCTAAAACTCCCAAGATGTTTAAAAGAGTAGATTTGCCCGAGCCGGAAGGGCCCATAATGGATAAAAATTCTCCCCTTTGGATTTTTAGATCAATGCTGTCCAAAGCCTTAATTTCCACATCTCCCATATAATATTCCCGACTGACACCGATCAGTTCGATCATAACGCATGACCCCCTTCGGGCAGGACCTCAATTTTCTCCAGATGGCGGTAAACGTCGTAAGAACTGATAATCACCTGTTCGCCTAATTCCAGGCCGTCCAGTATCTGGACGTTATTGCCCTCAATTAAGCCGAACCGTACTTCCCGCCGCCTGGCCGTATTTCCTTCAATGACATAGACAAACAGCTGCTGGCCGCTGGAAAGGTAAGCACCCCGAGGCAGAAACAAGCTGTCTTTATGCAGGCCTAAATGAATGCTGCAGGTTACCGCACTGTTAGGCCGCAGATGAGAAACCTCTTCTAAAAAATCGACCCGCACTAAAACCGTGGGGCCGTCTGCCGCCTGCTTGGCCTGAGGCGCAATATAAGAAACTCGGCCCGCGTATTCCGCACTGCCCAGGTTGACAGTCACGGTACTGCCTACGCCGAAACGCTCGGTCTGGCCCGGTGCCACTTCCATCTCAACCGCCTGCTCGCTTAAATCGGCTAATTCGCCCAAATCTTGGTGCGCCGTTACCAACCTGTTGGCAGGTATTTTCAAAGAAAGAATCCGCCCGGCAAAAGGCGCTTTGACAACGAAGTTATCCATTTTTTCCCGGGCTTTTTCTAATTTCTCCCCGGCAATGGCAATCGCTTTTTCCAAAGCTGCCTCGTCTGCCGCGTGTTTGCGCCCTAAAAGCTCCAGTTCCCGTTCACTTTGGGCCACTTTGCGCTCCGCAGCCAGGATGTTCGCCTTCGCTTTTTCCAAGTCCAGGCGGGGAATGGAACCATAATCGTATAAAATCTGCTGCAATTCGTAATCGCTTTTGGCTCTTTCAAACTCCTCGCGGGCAGCTTCTATGTTTAACTTCTGCGCCGCTGTCTGAAGCTCTTGATCTAAACCAAGTTCCGCCAACTTGGCCTGCGCTTCGCTCAGCTCTGTTTCCGCTTTGTTTTTTTCTGTTACTATCTCCGGGGAATACAAGCGGAGCAGCGGGTCACCCGCCTGCACATCCGCGCCTTCTTCAACAAAGACCTCCTCCACCGTCCCCACAATCTGTGGTTCGATTGCCGCTGTCTTTTTCGGCGTGACAGTCCCGCCTACCGGCAGTGTCTCCAAAAAGTCCCTGGCCGCAACGGCGGCGTAAGTATAAAAGTCCAGTTGAAAGGTTTCCTCTTTGGGTATTAAGTAAGAATAGGCCCCGTAGCCAATTAAGCCGAGGATTATCAGCGTAAAAAAAATCAAGCCCCACTGTCTGCCGACTCCCTGTTGTCTGCGTTTTTTCCCCCTGCCTTTTAATCTTTCGGGTACGATAGATTTTTCCATCAGGCATCGACCTCCCCCGCCGGATATTAAAAGCTTTGCCGTATAATTCCTCTAGTGGCGTGCATCAATGTTCTTTCTATGAAAATTCAGGAAATCCTGTAGTCAATTACTGGTTTACTTAATTGCATCTTTCCCATAGTTATTCTAAAAAGGCAGCTTCAAGTTGGCCATTGGTGCCTAATTTAAGATCTAAAAAAGGGCCAGGCATATTTAAGCCTGGCCCCTTTTTGTTTAAGCTAAAATCTCTTCAATTTTATCTAGAGCGTCTTCAGCCAAAGTCACATCGACAGCCTTTACGTTGGCTTCAATTTGACTGGGCCGGCTGGCACCCACCAAAGCACTGGCGATGTTAGGCTGCCTGAGAACCCAGGCCAGGGCAAGCTCAACGAGGGTAATACCTAATTCGGCGGCGAAGTTCGCCAAGGCGTCAACTTTAGCGGCGACACCCGCGGCAATCATTTCTTCAATCCACCGGCCGATTTCCGGATGGGCACCTCTTGTATCCGCGGGGATTTTTCCTCCCCGGTATTTGCCCGTCAACATCCCCTGCGCCAGGGGTGAGAAAACGATCAGCCCAATGCCGTTTTGGCTGGTTAAAGGGATGATTTCATCTTCAATGTAGCGGTTGAACATATTGTAAACAGGTTGGTTTACAACAATGCGATCGAGTAAGTAGCGATCGGCCGTTGCCACGGCCTCCTGGATCTGTGCCGCAGTCCATTCGCTGACTCCGGCATAAAGTACTTTACCCTGCCGGATTAGATCATCAATGGTGCGCAAAGTCTCGTCTACGGGTGTTTCTGTGTCGTAGCGGTGGCAGTAGAATATGTCGACGTAGTCTAACTCCATGCGTTTAAGGCTGGCGTGCAGTTGTTCAAAAACGTGTTTGCGCGAAAGCCCTCTGTCGTTAACACCTTCGCCAACGGGCCAGAAAGCTTTGGTGGTAATCACATAAGACTCTCTGGGAAACGGGCGCAGTGCCTTCGCCATGACCCTTTCACCCTCACCCCGCTCGTACACATTGGCGGAGTCAAAGGAATTAATGCCTAACTCATAAGCCCGCTGTATTGTTTTAACGGCCGTGTCATCTTCCACCGTTTTACCGTAAGTTAACCAACTGCCCAGAGATATCTCACTTACCTTTAAGCCCGAACGGCCTAATCTACGATATTTCAAAAGAATCCTCCTCTTCTTTTTTCTTTTTACGGTGCTCTTGGATTCCATCGCGTAAAGTGACATAAACTATGACACTCACTCCCCAAGCCAACAGCCGGAAACCCACGTCAAAAAGGAGAGCTGATAGGCTTGGCTCCGCTAAGTTAAACGCCGGTAAGTTAAAAACACTGAGTAAAATATTGGCTAAAAGGTAAGCAGCCGAAAAGTTAAGGAGAAAAAGTTTAAACTTCTTAGCCAACCGAAGCACCCTCCTTTCTCGTTAAAAACTTATGTTAGTTTTGCCGAAAAAGCCGATCCGCCCCGCGGATCGGCCTTAAGTTAGTCTTTAGCTATAGTTGATCGATGGTGCAGCCCGATCAGTTCGCCAACGGGAACGGTGAATAAAATACCTGTTCCCGGATCATCCAATTTGCCTGCGGCGGCTAAAGCATTGACGATTGGTTCTTTTTCCTTCCGGTCGACAAGGATAAAGATAATCTCCTTGGACGATTCCACGTTCAAGTTGAAGAATTTCTTAAATTCCTTCTCGCCTGTCCCCCGCCCATAAAAAATGGTGGCTCCCGCCGCACCGGCTTTTTTAGCTTCATCGACAATGTAATCAGCTTTTCCCCGTTCCACAACAACAAAAACAGCTTCATAGCCCATGTGTTAAACGCCCCTCTCTTTCCGCTTTAGATTCCTACAAAGATGCCCATAATCAAAACACTGATTGCGGCTCCCAGTGACGTCAGCCCCACCAAACCAAAACCATTCAACAGGGGATCGCTGGCAGCTAAAATCTTAGACAGCCCAATGGCCACCGCCATATTAATCGGTATATTAATAGGCCCGGTCGTTGCGCTGGCCGAATCAAAGGCAATACCCACAATCCCTTTGGGAGCAAAATAGGTAAGAATAATCGTGATAAATAAGATTGGTATCACAATGGTGGTAGAAGAAATTTCAAACAAGATCTTGGCGATCCCCAAAGCCATGCCCGTGCCAAACCCAATGGCCACTGTGTGAATTAAGACCTGCCTGGGCAGGGCCCCCACTGATATCTCTTCTGCTTCCATGGCCAGGGCATGCAGTGCCGGTTCCGCCAGCGTGGCTAAATAGCCGATGGCAAATCCCACGGCAATAATCCAAAATTTATTACCTAAAGCAGGCAGGTTAGCCCCGACGCTTTCGCCGAGCGGTAGTAAGGAAAGAGTGATACCTTTGAGAAACATAAAAAGCCCGGCGAAACTTAAAAGGTAACCTGCCACAAAGGAATATGGTTTTTCCAAAGGGCTTTTAAGAATTAAAAGTTGGAATAATAGTAAACCGAGTACAATCGGAGTGAGGCTTTTAAATGTGGCGAATAAATCCTTGAGCATAAATGATCCCCCTTTGCGGCAGTAGGCCGTCACGCCCACTGCTAGTTTGGCAAGACAAGCCTACATGCACCCTTTTATTATACCGTATTGTGCCCCGGTTGTGCAAAAAAGCTGTTTTTTTGTTCTTTAAAGAATAGCTAGTAAACCCGCATTACCCTTTAATAACGTATGCATGAGAATTCACCAAAAATAATAGGCGGGTTTTGCACAGCGGTCACCTATCTATAGGGTTCACGCTCTAAGAGGGCGCCGGGAGATGCAGGAGCGCGGCGCATCGATGCGGGTACAGGAGGTAGATCCTCCGCTCGGAAACACTTTTCTTTCACGACGGTCTCGAGCAGTTCCGCCTGCTCAGAATAAATCTCCAAAGTAGCTTCTAAAACCCACAAAAGTTCTAGAAGCTCTGTCGTGGATTGGCTTGTCCAATATTTCGGGCGGATGTCGTCTAATGCAGATGATCTTCTGCCACGACCTTCCTTCATCCTGTACGCAAGCCATGACTGCACAACTTTTAAACCCGATACTTCAAAATCAAAAACCTCACGTCTAACCGGCTGGAATTTCCCTTGCCCAACGTTGAGTGTGCAATCCACTTCGTCGAATTCAAACGATTCGGGGTATCCACTGGGATCGCTCGGTACCGGCTTCGTACAACGGGCTATACCTTGGGGGATGTGTTTCTTATTTTTCGATTGATATCTTTCGCCGAAGGTGTGCAGCCACAGCAGTTTTTCTCCAATTTTCTGCATTTCATTGAATAACAACCGATCCTTGGTTATGGGTAACCTTATTTCACATGTACCTAGTTCTTCATAAAACAAAGAAGTAAATAAGGGCTGGGCTAGGACAGCATAAATGTATGCTATCAGATCTTCAGCTGTTACCGTTCGACGATACGTTTGACTTAACAGCTTGAGAAGTTTAGGCGGTATATTTGCGATTTTTCCATCCGCCGTTCGGTAAAGGGGCATCACATTTTTTCCGCCAAATGATCCACGGAAATAATTTAAATCAGGCGGCAAACTACTGACGGTAATAGCGGGTCCGCTACCTAAAGGATGGGATAAAAGGCTTACCAAATAGACTTGTTTTTCACTATGAGTATACCAAAACACTGGCCGCAAATAGTCTCCCAAGCGACTATCAATAAAAGCCCATTTGCGATCAAACGAGCGATAACCATAACGCTTAATGCAAGGAGGAGGTGTATTCTCAGGCAATTCGGCAATACTCTTTTTTTCTTCAATGGCATCAAAAATAGGTTTGTAGGTCGCGTTAATTTTGCGATCACGAGTTTCTTTAAACAATTCCGCCCGGTCCGAGGAAACCAACAATGTTTCCCAACGCCTTTGCAGGGTTTCTTGGTCAGAAGAAATAGGCCATGTTCTTTGGAATTGAACACCTGAATGCTGCCACGGTAGTAAATCAGTCAATAACGGCCATCGGAAATATCTACCTTCACCTTCAGGGCGGAACGGTTCCTGCCAACCCTGGGGACAGTCCTTCCATTCTATATCTTTAAAATCCCGAATGCGTTTTAGGAAACTTATTTTCTTTGCTCTGCTTCCCCTTACGGAAGCATAACGAACTTTGGCCGGTTTACTACTGTCCAGAGCACCACGCCTAAACGCCACGGCTATCGCAACGGGAATTTGGACATTGTCAAAAATGTTTTCGTCAGGGCGCGTTCCCCGCCCCTCTCCACCTAAATCGAGAATCCATATTTCATCGCATATCTTTCTTATATGCTGTCGCATACCGACAAAAGCATCGCCATCAAGATAACTTGCCGCAGTAACAAGACTTACAACACCGGCTTTTTGGCCTTCATTTTGTTCCAAAACCTTCCACAAAGCCCAACGCCAAAAATAAATGTATAAGTTGTATAAATTTTTAACATATCCGCCAAGCTTTGCCTCAATTACCGGATCAATGAAGTCTTTTAAAATAGGGCGGCTACGTTTGGCTCCCTCCCTGTGGCCCCATCGCACCCAAGCCCCCGTTGAAGCTTTATTATCGGTCCGTGCCGCCTCGTGGCGTTCATATGGCGGATTGCCTATACAAACCAATATGGGGACCCGGCTTTTTATGTTCGTTGCTTTTTCATGCTGTTGAGCTATAGGCTGGTGAAAAAGGTAGGTATCTGGAGTGATCGCGTAAGGATTCTCAAGTGTGTTCGTCAAATGAATTTTAATGCCCCCCGCAGGTAATTCTGCACCAGCGGCAGCTAGACTTTGGCTGATTCGAAGATCAGAAACAGCGTATGGCCCGACCATAATTTCAAAGCCATATAGATTAGAGGCAAGATCGGTGGCAAAACCGGGTAAAGCACCTTCTCCATATGCGGTTTTAACCTTTTCCAATACATGTTCAATCACGCCAAGAAGATAAGTCCCCGTTCCTACTGCGGGATCAAGGGTAGTAACGCTACTATCAGCAAAGCCTAATTTCTTACCAAGGCGGTTACGCAATAAATCATCAACCAAACTGATCTGGGCTTTAACAACTTCTATCGGTGTGTAATACGCTCCGGCAGACTTGCGTAACTCGGGATTATAAGCCGCTAAAAAATCTTCATAAAAATAAAGCCAGGGATCCTCAAGCGCACCAAACGTAGCCGGTGGGACAGCAGATAGAACTCTGATGAGAAGATCAAGCGACACATTGATTTCCGCGCGCACTTGAGAGTCCGTTAGTACCTGCAACACCCGCGCTAAAAGAGAGTGTTCCGCTACCAGCGCGGTTTGGGCACTTGCCAAGGTTAGAGGATCTGCACCCTCGCTGCGTCCCAATAACAAAGCGAACGTGACAGTTTGGGCATACGAGTCGGCAATTTGTTCGTCAGATGCATCGGGAAAAAGCAATTCTCGCAAACTTTGGGCCACCTTTTCAACAGGCGAAGACGGATCTTGTAATGCTTCCAACACTTCCTCACACAGCATGCGGCAAAGAGGTGCAAGCATAACCGCGAAATCCTTCAAACTAACCCGCCCTTCATCGTTGGCAGGAACAATCGGCTGCCATGAGAAGAAATTCAACAGCAATCGCCGTAATGCTTGTGCATCCTTTAAAAGGGCTGCCCGCTTTCCATCAAGCTCAACGCAACCAGCAAGGCGAACAATATCGCCAATTTGCTCACCACTGCGATAGAGTGCCCACTCATTTCCATCTGTGTAGAGAATATTTGGGATGGCTGAAAAACGTTTAAATTGTTCCCAATTGCGACCCCTAAAACGGCTGGCCATAGCCCCAACCCCCGGTGCTTTCAATTCAACATAACCAACTAATAAGTTATCAAGATAGATTGCATAATCGGGCCAACCGCGAATGTTTTTAGGACGTGCCTCGCCGATTGGAACCACCACCCAATCGAAGACAGCTCCACTAGAACGTATAAAATTCTCGAAAGGACCACGCAGTTGATCTTCGGGAGCACCCAAAGAAAACTGACTCATTTTTTCTGTTACCAAACCACAAAATTCCCGTAGAATTTTAAGAAAAGCTTTATCACGTTGCATATATAGAAATCCCCCTATCGAAGGAATCTAACGCTTTGGGCTTGGATCCCACCCTGTCCTCAACAACACGTTAACCATTTGTTCTAGATATATTTAAGTTTCCCTCTATGCCACGATCCCCTAGAGGTCCACCTTTGCCCCCTAATAGAGTGATCTTACCCGTTATATAAATAAGGCACGGATGCTAACAGCTTTTCATTTTAAAATTATCTTTTAAATATCGCTGAGGTACTGCTCCAGGTTTTCCAAACAGATGGGGACCGCTTTTAGGGGATCTTCCAGGCCCTCAAACTCAAGGGAAAGCACACCTGAGTAGCCCCCGTTTTTAATGGTCCTTAAGATCTGTAAAACAGGCACTTCCCCGTGCCCTAAGATGGCTCCCCGCAGGTAATTGCCTGCCCGGCTTGTAAACCAACCCCTGCCCGGGTTGGGCCCGTTACCCGATTTAACGTGGAAATCCTTGGCATGGATGTGAAAGGTATAAGGTAAAAGGCGCCCCACAGCCTCCGCCGGGTTTTCGTCCACAACTAAAAAGTTGCCCATATCCAAAAGCAAACCGAAATTAGGGTGATCTACCCCCGTGATCAGCTTTTCTATCCGGTCGCTGTCTTGGCAGAAATAGCCGTGGTTTTCCACCATGGTCTTAATACCCAAATCCGCCCCGAACTCCGTTACGGCGCGGCAGCCTTCGATTAGGATGGGCAGGGCATCGTCAAAGCCGCGGGTAGCGGCTTGATCGGCAGGCCAACCCCAGCTGGAATCGTGGCGCATGCCGGAGGCTTCTAAAACTTTGGCCACGCGCACTTCGTCCTGCACCCTTTTTATTTCCGCCTGCAGATCGCCGTTAGAGCCGTTGATAAAATCGGCCCAGATCGTGTAATTAACGATTTCAAGGCCTGCCTCATCACAGGCTTCTTTCACCCTAGGGGCAAACGTTAAGGCCGTTTCACCCGCGGGGAGATCGGGGAAACCGGCGAATTCCACTGCCTTAAAACCCATTTCTTTAACCTTTTTGATGACCTGAAACAAATCGAGAGAGCTCTGGTGGAAACTATAAGAACTGACTCCTAAGCGCACTTAGCTACCCCTTTCTTTTTGGCCGTACTTTATGGCAATTTCTATTAAAAGATCGGTGCATTTATCCATAGCTTGGACACTGGCATACTCCAGCCTGCTGTGGTGGTTGTGGCTGCCCGTGCCTAAATTGGGGCAGGGCAGGCCCATAAACGAAAGCCTGGCACCGTCTGTCCCGCCCCGGATTGGGCTGCTTTTAGGTTCGCCGCCCAGCTTTTTGACAGCCGCATAAGCCGTTTCGATCAAATGCCAATGGGGCTCAATTTTTTCTTTCATGTTGGCATAGCTGTCAGTTATTTCCACTTCCACTGTGCCTTGGCCGTAGGTGTCGTTTAATTTTTGGGCTGCCTGCTTTAATGTGGCCTTGCGTGCTTCGAATTTTTCTCTGTCATGATCGCGTAAAAGATAGGTCAATTGGGCCTTTTCCACAACCCCGCTTAACTGAATGAGGTGGTAAAACCCTTCATACCCCGCCGTATGTTCCGGGCGTTCTAAGGCGGGCAGTGCAGCATCAAATTCCAGGGCCAAAGTAGAGGCATTCCTCAACTTGCCTTTCGCCGTACCCGGGTGGATGTTTTCGCCCGCAATTGTGACGATAGCTGTCGCCGCATTGAAAGTTTCGTAATCAACCGCCCCGAAGGCACCTCCGTCCACCGTATAAGCATAATCGGCACCAAAGCGTTTTACATCGAAGCGATCAGCCCCCCGGCCGATTTCTTCATCGGGCGTAAAAGCAATTTTAATAGTGCCGTGTTTCAGCCAAGGATCGGTCAAAAGTCTTTGGGCCATGGTCATGATTTCCGCAATACCGGCCCTGTTATCGGCACCAAGCAGAGTCGTGCCGTCCGTGACCACTAAGTCGTCACCTATGTAGTCTTTTAAAGAATCGTATTCCTTGGGGCTCAGCCGGATATTTTCCGCCTCATTCAGGACGATATCCCCACCGTCATAGTTTTTAAGAAGGCGCGCCTTGACGTTTTTGTAAGGCACGTCCTGCACCGTAT
>JBHGWS010000050.1:0-8376 GCA_041936745.1 Candidatus Darwinibacter acetoxidans | reverse complement strand
ATACGGTTAACCAATTCTTGAATGTTTGCTGTAGCCTGCGCCGATTGTTCCGCTAGATTGCGAACTTCGTCGGCTACCACGGCAAACCCTCTGCCGTATTCCCCTGCTCTGGCGGCCTCAATAGTGGCGTTTAAAGCCAATAGATTTGTCTGCTCCGCAAAATTATTAATTAAAGCGATAATCTGCCCAATTTCCCTAGTTTGATCATGCAAGTCTTTAATGGATTCACTGACCTTCAAAGCAGACTCCGCGATGGTGGCCATTTGGCCCGTTACCTCGGTCACTCCTTTATTGCCGGCCTCGGCGTGCCGGGAAGTGTCGTTGGAGCCATCAGCGATGATCTGGATATCGCTGACAATTTGCTGCACAGTGGCGGCAATCTCGTTCATGGTGGAGGCCGTTTCCTCGGCACCGGCAGCGGACTCTTCGCAATTGGCATTCAGCTGCTGGCTCGCACCGTGCAGATGTTCGGAAGCATCAATAATAGAGCCGATTAGGGTTTTTAAGCTTGCAACCATGGTGTTTACCGCTTCCGCTAATTGATTGATCTCACCGCCCCCCGAAACATCAGCTTCCACCGTAAGATCCCCTTTAGCCACATGCTGGCACAAGTCTCTCAATTTTATCAAGGGATTGGCGATAAAAACTGCAACAAGATAGGCTACCCCAACGCCGATTGCTATGGCTAAAAGAGTAATCACAATACTGTAATTTCTCATACGGTACACCGGGGCAAGTATATCCGCGGTATTGGCTGTCATAGCTAAAGACCAGTTGGTAACGGAAATTGGTGCATATGCCAGGGCTTTGTCCTCGCCGTTAAACGCATAAAACCCTATACCTGCGCGGCCCTGCATCATTTCATCTGCTAACTCCCGCAGAACAGTATTCCCTTTAAAGACATCTTGATTGCCAACATACTTACTCTCCGGATGGGCCAAGGTCATGCCGTTTTCCCCCAGCAGCCAGCCGTGTCCGTAGCCGCTGATATTCATTTCTTTTACTAATTCCTGTAAGTAATCTAATAATAGAGTGGCCCCCAAGACACCCACAACGCGGTCTTGCGCGAAGATGGGCTGAGCTATCATAACCGTTGTGGCACCGGTTATTCGACTGATCATTGGTTGAGAATAAGCGATTTTGCCCGTACTGATCGCCGTCTGAAAATAACTGCGATCGGCAACTGATATTGGTTGATCGGTGGAATCGCGAGCCTGCCCGTTCCTGTCCGAAATAAATAAAGCTTCCAAATCCTCTTGTTCCGCGGCTATTTCTTGTAACAGGGGCAGCTGCTCCGCCCAGTCCATGTTTTTAATTACATCAGTTTTACTTAAAAGCGCCAATTGTTCGCCTTTGCCCCGAATCCAGGCCTCGATGTGATTCGCATTAAGCTTAGCACCTTCGATGGCCGCATCAAAGGCCATCCCCTCAGTAATTTCCTTCGATTGAAAATATACGAGGAAAGACTGTCCGGCCAAAACTACCAAGATAGTTGCTGCGACAATAATTATCAAACGGGTTTTGATGCTCATTTGCCCAAATTTGTTTTTCACTTAACTGCCTCCAGTCAGTTGGTCATTATCAGCAATTCTTAAAAAGGCTTCTACTATTTCAGGATCATAGTGCGTCTTTGCACATCTTTTAATTTCGCTTAAGGCCTCCCTCCTAGTTACGGGAATGCGGTAAGAACGTTCGTTGACCATTGCATCGTAAGAATCAGCTATCGCAACGATTCGAGCCTGATAAGGAATTTGCTTGCCTTTCAGGCCGCGAGGGTATCCACTGCCATCCCACCGCTCGTGGTGCGCTAAGACCACTTCGGCTATTTTAGCCAAACCCGGTATAGATTTCAAAATGCGGTAACCTATTTCCGGATGCCGCTTGATTTCGACCCATTCCCCTTCTGATAGACTCCCCGGTTTATTTAAAATATCGCCGTCAATGGAAATTTTGCCCAAATCATGAAACAGTCCAATCAACTTTAGTTCCTTTATTTCTTTAGCACTCAACCCCAGTTCTTCGCCGATAGCGACGCAGAGCTCACTTACCCTTTGGGAATGCTGCTCTTCCCGCCTGCTTTTTTCGTAAAGAGCGCTCATTAATGCCTGCACCGTTTCCATGCTAACACTCGGCTTCCTACTCGCTTTAGATCTAGCCATGCTTTTTTCGGCCCTCTGCAGTAAGGCAAAGGGGTTTTCTGCAGCGGAAGTTTCGGTGGCCCAGCCGAAAGAAGCGGATACGGCTACCGATTTAATTTTCTCTTTTCCGAAAATGTCTTCTAAGTGCCTGGCCAAGGCTAGGGCTTCGTATTCCCCGGTTTTAGGCAGCAAAATTACAAATTCATCGCCGCCCCACCGCCCGATAATATCTTTGTCCCGGCAATTTCTTCTCAAAATGTCGGCCAAGCGGCATAAAAGTTTATCGCCTGCCGAATGCCCAAAAGCATTATTTATTATTTTCAGTTCATTAATATCCCCCATCAGCAAAGAGAGGGGCTGCTGCTCTTTTTTTGCCAACTGCCTCAGCTTAGTTAAAAAAGACTGCCGGTTTCGCAGGCCGGTGAGCTGATCATGATGAGTCAGAAAATTAATCTGTTCTAAGCGTTGCGTTTCCGCGCTGACATTTCTAAAAACCAAAACAGCACCCGTTATCTCCCCCTTACTATCTATAATGGGTGCTATGCTGCCGGCAATTTCACAGCGGGTATCCCGCCTGCCGCGCAAGATTTGGCCCCCATTTAAGTTAAATTTCCGGCCCAGGTTTAAAACATGCCGGATGGGGTGAACCCCCGGCGAAAATGAGCAGATTCGTTCCAGTGGTTCGCCTTGGGCTTCCCAGGCAAACCAACCTGTGAGGGTTTCCGCCGCGGGGTTCATCAACTCCACCAACCCTTCTCTATCGGTGGTAATTACTGCATCACCCACGGAAAGAAGGGTAGTGTGCAGACGATTTTTTTCCGCCTTTAACAACAGGCTGTTTTGTTTACGGGCAATCATTGTCCATACAGTTTCCATCATGCTTGAAACTTCAGAAATGTCATCGGCGGTGTAATCGTTTTCTTTGTTGACAAGGCCAATTACGGCCACAACATTATCCTTCTCGCTAATGGGAATTAGCACAATGCGGCTGACGATGCCCGGCCGAAAGTCGTTATCCACTATGGGCCTTTTTTCCCTGGCTGCCGCCAGCATCGGGTTTGCCTCCCCTTTTAAATTAAGCAAAGAAAGAGAGGCTGAAGAAACCTCCAATGTAAAGGTTTCCTGCGCCTCATCATAAAGGCAAAGACAGCCGCCGGCACTGTTTGTAAGGGAAACGGCTTCGCTTAAAGCGAATTCCGCCAATTCGGCAATTGTGTCTGTTTGTTTATGAAAGATATGGATTAAGCTTTCGTTTCGTTTCGCATTACGCTTCAAGCGGGCTTGGGCTATTTTTTTATTTCGAATGTTCACGGCCAAAGCCACAACTATTGAGGTCAGGGAAGGCAGAAGGAATACGCCGATATAAATATCTCTTCTGTGCGTTCTGGCCAGCGCCCTTTCCGCTGCCTTCCTCTCAGTTATATCTAAGAGAGTGCCAAAAACGGTGTTTGTTTCCCGATTGTATTCACCTACGGAATGAATATCAAGAATAACCCCGTTCCCGGACTTGATTTGGAATTCCATGTCGTAAATTTCGCCTTCTTCAAGAAGGCGTTTTAGGGCTTTTTGCCGCGGTTTTACAAATCGGGGTACAAGCAGTTGGTCAAATTCTTCGCTCGTTATGTACTTGTCAGACAGTCCCAATATAGTAAGAACGCTGTCGGAAAACATGATCGTGCCATCAGCCGCATCGATTTCCCAGTGGCCCAAGCGGGCTAAGTCTTCCGCCCTTTTGAGCCGCTCATTCACCGCATGCAGTTCTTCCTCCGCCGGCTCATTTTGGACGGACCCCAAGACCCCATCCCCGGAAAGAATAGTAAGCAGCACAAAAACTATACTAAAAATAAGCCGATGCAGAGATCGTTTCATGCCCAAAGCCCCTTAACACTTAGTAAGTTAGTAATGGCACTAACTCTACCAAGGTTTTACATTCGACATTACATCACGAAATCCTGCACAGCTTTTACAAAAGTAATCACTTAGCAAGAAAACACACCCTTAATTAAGCTTTCGCGCCTTTTCCAAATTGTCGAAAAAAATAAATTCCTAAAAACATAAACTTTTGCAGGCAACGAAGGGTATATAAAGTGAAGGCGTCTTGAAGGGGGGATGGTTTTTGGGCAGGCAGGAGAACGAACTAATCAAAGCAGCAAAAAACGGCAGGCAGGATGCGTTGGAGGCCATCTTCCGCCTTCATGCGGAAGGGGCGGTGCGCTTAGCTTATTTAATCACCCGCGACTGGGCCGTGGCGGAAGATGCGGTGCAAGAAGCCTTTTTGCGGGCTTTCCGCTCCCTGGCTTCTTTTAAAGACGGCAGGCCTTTCAAACCATGGTTTACTGCCATTGTCGTCAATGAGGCCAAGCGGGTGAAAAGCAGCTTTCAAAGAGAACTCGTGCTCTCTGAAAATAATGAAGAAAACCCCCACCGGGTTTTTAAACCGGAAGAGCGGACTTTAGAAAAGGAAGATTTGGCTGCGCTTTTTACAGCCATAAACAGCCTGGATGACAACCAGCGGCTGCCCTTAATTTTAAAATATTTCTCCGGCTTGACGGAAAAAGAAACGGCGGAAGTACTGCAGATCCCGGCTTCCACGGTTAAATCCAGATTATATGTGGCCAGGCAGCGTTTGAAAAAAATTATAGAGGAAAGGAAAGGGGGTGGCCCCGTTGAGTTTTGAGAGAAAGATTCAAAAGGCACTGGCAGAGCACAGTAAGTGGCAAGGATCCGCCGATCGGCTTTGGGCAAAAATTGCGCCTGAGATAGAGAAAAAGACGCCCTGGTGGCGAAAAGGGCGGATTTGGGCAGGCACTTTAGCCGCCGCCGTACTTGTTGTCTTTTTCCTGCGCCCCTTCTTTAACCAGCCGCCGCCTGATTTTGCGGCCCCTGTGCCCGAGATGCGTATGAGGAGCCTTTCCGTTGAGCAGGGCGCTTTAATTACCGAACCGGGTGCATTAATTGGAATTTCCGTCAAGGCGACCCCCACTCCGCTTGAGGCGGGGCAGGGCCCCCCGCTTTCCCTTTTTATCAGGCGCATCACGGAAGACGGGCGCCGCCTGCCCTTGCAGGGAAAGAGGCTTTTTGTTAACCTCAGCGAAAAAGATCTTAGCCGGGAAGGGCCTGCCCTGACCATCCTGGCGGAAGCACCTCTTGCTTCGGGCCGTTATGAATTGAAGATAGAAGGAACAGTCTTAAGCGAAGGTAAGCTTTATGAAATACGGGGAGAAAGAGAAATTCAAGTTCTGCAAAAAGAGGAAGGAAGATAAATATGACAAAGAAAACTATGTTTGTAAGTGTTGTTCTGATTTTAACGCTCCTTTTAGGCAGCGGGGCCTTGGCAGCCGCCGCGGGCAGCCTGGAGGTTACGGGGACGGCCGTTATCACCGGGGCGGCGGATATGGCAGAAGTTACGTTGGGAGTTGAAACCAAAGACGAGATGGCAGAGGCCGCTTCCCAGGAAAACGCCCGCTTAATGAATGAGGTCTTGGCGGCCTTAAAAGAATTGGGCTTTGGTGATGAGGAAATTGCAACGAGCGGCTACAACATTTACAGTACAAACCAAGTCGTAGGCAGAGGTACGGAAAACGAAAGGACCATTACCTTTTATGTTGTGCAAAACAGGGTTACCGTGACGACAAAAGATTTAGATGATGTGGGCCTCATCGTTGATACAGCAATCAAAGCGGGGGCAAACCAGGTACAGGGCATCCGTTTCGACATTGAAGACAAACAGGAAATGCAGCTGCAGGCCCTGGCAAATGCGGTTAAACAGGCGAAAGCCAAAGCGGAAGTTATTGCAAGAAGCGCGGGTGTTGAAATCAAGGCCATCGCCTCCATTAATGAGGAATACGGCAGTTACGCCCCTTTGATGGACACCGCGGTGATGCGGGCCCAAGCTTTCGGTGAGGAAAAATCCACTATTAAACCAGGCGATGTGGAAGTTTCTGCCCGGGTGCGCCTTGTCTTTTCATTCTAGGCACTACAAAAGGCCGGCTTTGCCCGGTCTTTTCTCATTTTTGAAAGTTTTTTCACAAATCCCCCCTCCTGTGGTATAATATGTCTAATGTCAGCTTAAGAGTGGGGGAATTGAATTGGACGGTTTAGAAGTACAAGGGATCCGTAAAGTGTACGGGGATGCCGCTGTCGTCGATAATGTCTCTTTTCGGGCTCCCCAGGGCCGCATTTTAGGTGTATTAGGCCCCAACGGAGCGGGAAAAACCACTATTATCCGCATGATCATGGGCATCACCGCCCCGGATGAAGGAACGATTTTGTTTAAGGACCAAGGCCGCCAAACCAAAGGCATACCCCTTTCCTCGGTAGGTTACCTGCCGGAAGAACGCGGGTTATATAAAGAGGCTAAGGTAATGAGCATCTTGCTGTTTTTGGCGGGCTTAAAAAACATCTCACGTGACACGGCCCGCCGAAGGGCTTTGGAATGGCTGGAGAAATTCCAACTGCAAGATTACGCTTACGCCAAGGTGGAACAGCTTTCCAAAGGAATGGCCCAAAAAGTGCAGTTTATCGCATCGGTTCTTCACGAACCGAAGTTTATCGTTTTGGACGAGCCTTTTTCCGGCCTCGATCCCGTCAGCCAAGACCAATTCAAAGAGGAAATCAGGGCCTTGGCGGATCGAGGCGCAGTTGTCCTGCTTTCCAGCCACCAAATGAATATAGTTGAGGAACTTGCCGACGAGATCTTTTTAATCGACAAAGGCAAAAAAGTTGTCGCAGGTGAGCTGCAGTCTATTAAAGAGCGCTACGGAAATTTCCGCATTAATCTGCTGACGCCTAACTCTTTAAGTCTGGAAAACGGCTCCTCCCTTGTGGAGAGCCTTGAGCAGATTAACGAACAGCGGCATTTTTTGATCTTAAAAGACGGCGTAACGCCTAAGGAGTTTTTAGATTCCCTGCCGCAGGATTTGGAAATTAGGGAACTGAGCATCACCCGGCCCTCTTTACATGACATTTTCGTAAAAATAGCACAGGGGGGGCTTTAGAATGGGAGATACCTGGAAGATTGCCAAATGGGAAGTTTTACGCAATTTAACCAATAAGCAGTTTATCATCGGGCTTTTAATCACGCCGCTGATCATGGCGGTTTTCATCGGCCTGCCGGCGCTTTTGGAGCGTTGGAATAAGCCTGCGGCCGTAACTTATTATGTCATCGACGAGATCGAAGCATTACCCGCTCTAGGGACAATGCTGCCGGAAAATATTATCTTAAAAGAATTTGAAGATGAAGAAACCATCGCCGCGGTGGTCCAGGCTGAGAAAGCCAGCGGTTATTTCACCCTGTCCCGGGAGTTTCTAAAAAGCGGCCGGATAGAGCTTGTCTACAGCGACCACAGTAGTACGGGAGTAGCGGCTTTAAGCCAAGCCCTCACCACAATTTTACAGCAGTCCCGTTTAAGGGAAGTTGAAATCCGACCGGAACAGCTGGCCTTTTTAACTGCCCCCGCCCAAATTAACAGAACACCCCTTAAGGAAGATCAGGAGCCGGAGGCTTTAGAGATGATAGTAAATATTGTCTTTACTGTCTTAATTTTCTATTTGATCCTCACCTCCGGTTCCATGCTGATGCAGAGCGCCCTGCAGGAAAAAAGAGACCGCATGGCGGAAGTTGTTTTATCTTCGATCAAACCGGCCCAGCTGATGCAGGGGAAAATTTTAGGCCACTTTTTCTTAGGCGTTATTCAGCTTGCCTTTTGGTTGGCTTTAGGCCTGCCTTTGGCAATCTATTTTATTGATTTTCCCGTCTTAGAGGCCTTACAAGCGGTGAATGTTCCTCTCCTGCTTTTCTTTGGCTTATGCGGTTATCTTCTTTTCAGTGCCCTCTTTGTCAGCATGGGAGCCACCATGGAAGATCTGCAGAGTGCCGGCAACTCCCAAGGGCTTGTCATTATGATGCCCATGCTGTCGTTTTTGTTTATTGCACCGCTGACGACAAACCCCGATGGGACCGTAGCCTTATTTGCCAGCCTGTTCCCGCTTACCAGCCCTTCCATTATGATGGTCAGGGCCGGTATGACAAAAGTACCCCTTTGGCAGATCCTGACATCCGGTGCCCTGCTTCTGCTCACCACTTGGTTAATTGTGAGGGCCGCCGCTAAGATCTTCCGGATCGGCATGCTCATGTACGGTAAAAATGCCACTATGGGCGAGATCGTCAAATGGCTCCGTTATAAAGAAAACTAGAAACTTAAGAGGACTTGTCTAAGAAGGCTTGATCGAAGAAGGG
>JBHGWS010000049.1:0-10196 GCA_041936745.1 Candidatus Darwinibacter acetoxidans | reverse complement strand
CCCTGGGCCTGCTTTTGTGGGCCGGGCCCTGGTGGTTTGGCCTGCTGTGGGGGGCGCTGCTTGCCTTTCTTTATCTTTCTAGGCGGGAGCCCTTGGCCCAATTACTAGCCGTTGCCGCGGCGACAACCGGTGCGGTAATAATTGACATCTTAAGGGACAGCCCCCTGATGCGCTTTTCCCACTTAGGCTATGATCCCATCGGCGGGGCGCGCTTTTATGGTGTGGGTAATGAATTTATGGGCATTTTAGTCGGCGCTGCCGTGATGAGTTGGGCACTTTTTTGCCAGCTTTACCCCCAAAGGCCCCGCCTGCGGGCCCTTGGGGGCTGCTTGTTTTTTGCCGCGGTCCTGGCAGTTATCGGCGCGCCGTTTTTGGGCACGAATGTGGGCGGTTCCATCACTGCCGCGGCGGCCTTCGGTTTTACCTGGCTTCTTTTGGAAGACAGAGTAAACCGCCGCGGCCTGTTTGCTCTCATCCTTTTGACGGCGGCGGTTTTAGGCTTATTCATGTTTATTGACAGCCAAAAGCGGGCGGGAGAGCAGTCGCATATCGGCCAAACCGTCGCTTTATTCGGCCGGGACGGTTTTCCCGCCCTAAAACTTATTATCCGGCGCAAGCTGGCGATGAATTTGAGGCTGCTGCGCTACAGTATATGGAGTAAAGCCCTGCTGGTGGCAGCGGCGGTGCTGGCCGCCAGCTTTATTTGGCCCACCAGCTTTATCCGTTGGCTGATGAAAAACTACCCCGCCGTCAGCCAAGGTATCAGTGGGGTAGTGCTGGGCTCTTTAGCCGCTTTTATCTTCAATGATTCCGGTGTTGTGGCCGCAGCCACCTGTCTTTTGTTTGCCTCAACGGCAATTTTAATCCTGGCTCTGCAGTTAAAACATGATCTTGGCTCGGCGCAGCCCCACGTTGAGGATAATGCCCACAGCCATTAAACTGGTGAGCATAGTGCTGCCCCCCGCCGTTATAAAGGGGAGGGGGAGGCCCGTTACGGGCATAATGCCCAGGGTCATGCCGACGTTGATGATCAGGTGGAAGAAGAAAATACTGGTGGCGCCGCAAGCCAGGAGCGTGCCGTAGCTGTCTTTAGCCAAAGAGGCAATCCGCAGCCCGCGCCAGATGATGAAAACGTATAAAGCCAGAAGAACAACGGCGCCTAAAAAGCCGAATTCCTCCGCCACAACGGAAAAGACGAAGTCAGTGTGGTTGGCCGGCAGGAAATGAAGGGAGCTCTGCGTGCCGTTTAAAATACCTTTGCCTAAAAAGCCCCCGGAACCGATGGCAATCATCGACTGGATTATATTCCAGCCCGCACCGTCCCGATCGGCATATGGGTTTAAAAAGACCAACAGCCGGGTCAGCTGGTATGGTTTAATGATCTCCAGCCAGCCTTTTAAAGAGGCGATAATCGCCAAACCGGTCACGGCCGTGAGAACCAGCCCGCTGAGGGCCAGGCGCTTTGGTTGGGCACCGGCGATAAAAAGCATTGTAAAGAGCAGGCCGATAAAAATGGTGGCAGTGCCCAAATCGGGCTGCATCAGGATTAAACCCATGGGGACAAAGGTGATTAAGGCGGCCTGTACTATTGTTTTCCAGCCTTCTTTTTCTTCCTGTTTATCCAGGTACATGGCCAAAACTAACACCAGCGTAATTTTAGCTAATTCGGATGGCTGTAGGTTTAATGGGCCGATTTGGATCCAACGCTGCGAGCCGAAGACACTTTTGCCCAAAGTGAGCACTACGCCTAAAAGCACGAGCGTCAAGAAATAGATTAAGCGGGTCCAGCGCTTCCATGCCCTGTAATCAACGGAAACAATTACAGCGGCAATGATAAAGCCGAGCCCAAAGGCGAAAACCTGGCGGTAGACGTAGTAAAAAGGGTTCTGCCCCGCTGCGGTAAGTTGGGAATAAGAGGCTGAATAAATAACTACAAGCCCAATTAGGGTTAAGGCCGCAACGGCCAGAACTAACGGCCAGTCTAAATTGCGCCAATAGCGGCGGGGTATCATTGTGCGACCTCCTTTAGGTGTTGGTTTCATTATACATGGTTTTTCCCGAACAAACTAGTCCAAAAGGGCAACTCTGTTTTGCGGCCTGCCTTGTTTTCCCAAACAAACCGGTCTAAAACCGGGCTAAAGGAGTGTCAACGTTCTGTGAAAATGTCACTCTGTGAAATAGGCGGGGCATGAGTCCCGCAAAGTTCTGTTGATAAATCGCGGCTAAAGGGATACGATAATATTGATGGCTTTACCACCCCAGGCCGGCGATGAATCCAACAGGGCTGCAAGGATTTCTCTGTCCGATTCTTCGTAATAGAGCCTGGGTCTTTTTTGAAGGGTGATCTTCACTGGGTCGAACCGGGGCTTCATCTTTAGCCGGCTTTTTCGTTATCACAGAACAACTACACAAACCGGGCTAAAAGAGTTGACCCTATTTTACCTCTCTGTTATAATAACAGGGCAGATGAGCCATTAGCTCAGTCGGTAGAGCACCGGACTTTTAATCCGGGAGTCCCGCGTTCGAGTCGCGGATGGCTCACCATTTTCTATAATGACAGTGCAGGCGTGGCGGAATTGGCAGACGCGCTAGACTTAGGATCTAGTGGTTAACCCCGTGAGAGTTCGACTCTCTCCGCCTGCACCATTTTTTTTATACCCGGATACACCGGCAGGTGTAGTTTTTTCGCGTTGATAGGGAAGGGAGACTAACAATGAAAACAAGTCTGGAGAAACTCGAGAACAGCAGAGTGCGCTTAACGGTGGATGTGACGGCGGATGTTCTCGAAAACGCCATTGAACAAGCATACCGCACAATGAGGAAACAAATCAGCATCCCCGGATTTAGAAAAGGGCGGGCCCCGAGAAAGATTATTGAACTAAATTACGGCGTAGGCGTGTTCTTGGAGGAAGCCCTTGACATTCTTCTGCCGAAAACCTACCAACATGCCTTGGCGGAGACCGAGATTAGGCCCGTGGAGCAGCCCGAGGCGGATGTGAAAAGCATTGAGCCGGGTGAAGGGGCTCAATTCACTTTCGAAGTGGATGTGTATCCGGAAGTAGAATTAGGCAATTACGAAGGCCTGGAAGTGGAAAGGGAAATAATTGAAATTACGGCTGAAGATGTGGAAAACGTCCTGAAAGGCCAACAAGAACGGGCAGCACAGCTCATAGTCGTGGACGGGCGCAGTGATGTGCGCCGGGGCGATTTTGCCGTCATCGATTTTATCGGTTACATAGACGGCCGGCCGTTCAGCGGCGGGGCCGGAGAAAACCAAACCTTGGAAATAGGTTCGGGGCAATTTATCCCCGGGTTTGAAGAGCAGCTGATTGGTAAAGAAGTGGGAGAAGAGGCGGAAGTTACCGTCACTTTCCCCTCGGACTACCACGCGGAGGAATTGGCGGGCAAAGAGGCCGTCTTCAAGGTTACGGTAAAAGAACTGAAAGAAAAATCCCTGCCGGAAATCGATGATGAATTCGTCAAGGACATCAGTGATTTTGATACGCTGGACGAATTAAAAGCGGAGATTCGGAAAAACTTAGAGGACGACGCTACCCGCAGAACCCAAGCTCAGTTGGAGAATAGACTATTAGAACTGATTGCTGAGGATACTAAAATCGAAGTGCCCAAGTCCATGGTTGATCACCAGGCAGAACATTTAAAACAAAACTTTCTTATAGAGATGCAGCGGCAGGGAATCAACGAAGAGACTTATCTGGAAATCACGAAGAAAACTGCCGATGATTTGAGGGAAGATTTTGCGCCGCAGGCTTTAACCCAAGTCGTCCACGATTTAATTTTGGAATCTGTGGCGAAACAGGAAGGGATTGAAGTCAGCGAAGAAGAAGTCGATAATAAGATTGAGGAATACTTTGACTCCAATGCCGATTTAGATCCGGAAGTGGAGAAAAATATCAGGCAGTACTGGGAAGGGCAGAGAGAGAACATCAAATTATCCCTGGAACGGGAAAAGACGATGAACCTTATAATAGAGAAGGCTGTAGTTACTGAGGTGCCTGCCGCCGAGGCGAAAGACGCGGCAGGGGCGGAAGAAGAAAATGAGCTGATTGAAAGGCAGGGAGAGTAATGAGTGCTTTGATTCCTATGGTTGTCGAACAAACCAATCGGGGAGAGCGGGCTTTCGATATATATTCCCGCCTCTTGAAAGATAGGATTATATTCATCGGCGGGCCGGTCAACGACCATATTGCCAACCTGGTCATCGCCCAGCTGTTATTTCTGGAATCGGAAGATCCCGATAAGGACATCCATCTGTATATTAACAGTCCCGGGGGGGTAGTCTATTCTGGGCTGGCCATCTACGACACCATGCAGTACATTAAAGCGGACGTTTCCACCATCTGCGTGGGTATGGCGGCCAGTATGGGAGCGCTGCTGTTGACGGCCGGTACCGCAGGCAAGCGTTACGCTCTGCCTAACTCGCGGATCATGATCCACCAGCCCTTAGGCGGTGCACACGGCCAGGCAAGCCAAATAGAAATCCAGGCAAAAGAAATTTTGCTTTTGAAAACGAGGATCAATGAAATCCTTCAGCACCACACGAACCAAACTTTGGAGAAGATTGAACGGGATACGGACCGAGACTTTTACATGTCCTCGCAGGAGGCAGTTGATTATGGGCTAATTGACGGGATTTTGACTAAGGTGAGGTGATTTGATGTTCAAATTTGGCGATGAAAAAGGACAACTAAAGTGTTCTTTTTGCGGAAAGATGCAAGAACAGGTTAAAAAGCTCATCGCCGGGCCCGGGGTCTATATTTGTGATGAATGCGTTGAACTCTGCAACGAGATCATCGACGAAGAGTTCACCGAGGAATATGATATCGAACTGAATAACGTACTGAAGCCGCGGGAAATCCGCGCCAGCCTGGATGAGTATGTGATTGGGCAGGATGAAGCCAAAAAATCGTTGGCTGTAGCTGTTTTTAACCACTATAAGCGGATTAACAGCAACTTCAAAAGCGACGATGTGGAACTGCAAAAAAGCAACATCCTCATGTTGGGCCCCACCGGCAGCGGTAAAACGTTTTTAGCGCAGACTTTAGCCAAGATTTTGAATGTCCCCTTCGCTATCGCGGATGCCACCAGCCTGACGGAAGCGGGCTACGTGGGTGAAGATGTGGAAAACATCCTCCTGAAGTTGATTCAAGCAGCCGATTACGATGTGGAAAGGGCCGAACGAGGCATAATCTACATCGATGAAGTGGATAAAATAGCGAGAAAATCCGAAAACCCCTCGATTACTCGAGATGTTTCCGGTGAAGGCGTGCAGCAGGCACTGCTGAAGATCCTGGAAGGGACGGTTGCCAGCGTGCCGCCGCAGGGCGGGCGCAAACACCCCCATCAGGAGTTTATCCAAATAGATACGACTAACATTTTGTTTCTCTGCGGCGGTGCTTTTGACGGCCTGGAGAAAATCATTGAACGGCGGGTGGGCCAAAAGACGATTGGCTTTGGCGCGGATATCCGCACGCGGGAAGAAAAAAACATCGGCGATATCTTCCGCCAAAGCATGCCTGAGGATCTGCTGCGCTTTGGGCTGATCCCGGAATTTATCGGCCGGGTACCCGTGGTCTGCACCCTGGATGCTTTGGATGCAGACGCTTTGGTGCGCATCTTGACCGAGCCGAAAAATGCTTTAGTTAAACAGTTCCAGAAGCTTTTGCAGATGGACGGGGTGGTTTTGGAGTTTGAAGAGGAAGCGCTCCGCCTGATTGCTGAAAAAGCGTTGGAGCAAAAGACCGGGGCACGGGGCCTGCGGACTGTTTTGGAAGACTTAATGCTCGATGTGATGTACAATATCCCTTCCGAGAAGAATGTGGAAAAGTGTGTCATAACCAGAGCATCGGTGGAACAGAAAGAGGCGCCGCTTTTGGTCCGGAGCCAAAAAGAAGAAAGCGCTTAACAGCGCAGATTTAAGCGGGATGAGGTGGGAAACCACCTCATCTTTTTGCCTTTCCAGGGCATAATAAATGGTGTAAGTCTTGGGAAGGAGAGTTGGTGTATGATGGGAATACTGGGCTTAATCAACCTGTTTTTTGCAGTGGTTATCGGACTTTATTTTTGGAATCTTCTCAGGCAGCAGAGGGGTACCAAAACGGCTGTAGACCGGGAATCAAGAAAAGAAATGGACAAATTGAGGCGGTTAAAGAGCATTTCGCTCAGCGAACCTTTGGCGGAGAAGACCAGGCCCGAAAGCCTCCGGGAAATAATCGGCCAAGCTGATGGTTTAAAGGCCTTAAGGGCGGCGCTCTGCGGGCCTAATCCCCAGCATGTCATAATCTACGGGCCCCCCGGCATCGGCAAGACGGCGGCGGCCCGGGTGGTTTTGGCGGAGGCCAAGCAGAATCCCCTGTCGCCTTTTAGGCAGGATGCGGCCTTTGTTGAAGTGGATGCCACTACTGCCCGTTTTGACGAACGGGGTATTGCCGATCCGCTTTTGGGATCGGTGCACGATCCCATCTATCAAGGTGCCGGCCCCTTGGGGGTTGCCGGCATACCCCAACCGAAGCCGGGTGCAGTAACCAAGGCCCACGGAGGGGTTTTATTTATTGACGAAATTGGCGAATTACACCCCATTCAGTTGAATAAACTGTTGAAGGTCTTGGAAGATCGCAAGGTGTTTTTGGACAGCGCTTATTACTCGGCGGAGGATACGAATATACCCATGCATATTCACGATATCTTCCAAAACGGCCTGCCCGCCGATTTCAGGCTGGTGGGCGCCACCACCAGGCTGCCGGGGGAACTGCCGCCGGCCTTGCGTTCCCGCTGCCTGGAGATCTATTTTCGCAACTTAACTCCCGCTGAAATCGGCGTAATTGCCAAGAATGCCGCAGTGAAAATAGAGTTTCCCTTAGAAGAAGCCGCCTTGGCTGAAGTTGAGCGGTTTGCGGCTAACGGGCGGGAGGCGGTGAATATCGTCCAGATCGCCGCGGGGGTTGTGCTCACCGAAGGGCGAAAGAAGATTGAAAAGGCAGATATCGAATGGGTTTTAAACTGCGGCCAGTACACACCCAGGCTTTTAAATCAAATCAGGGCAAAACCGGCCGTCGGCGTTGTCAACTGCCTGGCCATGTACGGCCCCAATGTCGGTACGCTTCTGGAAGTGGAAGCGAGTGCAACGCCGGTCGAAAAAGGCAGCGGTACCCTTGTGGTAACGGGCGTCATGGAAGAAGAAGAGGTAGGCCGCTTGGGGCGGAAAGTGAAGCGCCGTTCGCAGGCTCGCTCTTCTGTGGATAATTCTCTGACTGTTTTAAAATCTCTCTGGGGGCTGAGGCTGCAGGATTACGACATCCATATTAACTTCCCCGGGGGCGTGCCCGTAGACGGGCCCTCCGCCGGCATCGGCATGCTGACTGCCGTGGCTTCGGCGGTGAGCCAAAAGGCGGTGGCCAACACAGTCGCCATGACAGGCGAAGTGACAATTCACGGGGCCGTGCGCGCGGTTGGCGGCATAGTACCGAAAATTAGGGCCGCAAGAGAGGCGGGGGTGGAAAAAGTGCTCCTGCCCAAGGAAAACTGGCAGGACTTTCTGCAGGAAGCCGATGGGCCGAAAATTGTGGCAGTGGAAACGATCGAAGAAGTGCTTAAAGCCGCCTTGCTGGATCAAGGCGAGTTGTTGAAATCCCGGCCCGCTTCCCCAAGGGAGCAGGCGGGTTTGTTGGGGGCCGCAGCCAAAATCACCCCCGGGGCAATTCCCTGATTTTGCAATGTATGATACAATAAGATAAGATATGAACGTGGGGGTGTAGAAATTGGCTCAGGAAAACAATTATAAAACCTTTCCGTTGCTACCTCTCCGTGGAACGCTGGTATTCCCTTATCTGGTGACACCGCTTGAGGTGGGCCGCCCAAGGTCCATTGCGGCCGTGGAACAAGCTACACTGAGGGAGCGGCGCATTGTTTTGGCAGCTCAGCATGAAGTGGCTACGGAAGAACCGCAGCCTGAAGATATTCACAAAGTGGGTACTTTGTGTGAGATCAAGCAGATCCTCAAAGTGCCGGAAGGACAAGTCAGGGTTTTGGTGGAAGGCCTGGATCGGGTTACTTTGGAGCAAATTGAAGATGCGGATGGCTACTATGATGCTGTTGTCAACATTGTTCCCCAAACTATGGGAGAGATAGATTCATTTGAGTTAAAGGCGCTGGAGCGCATTGTGCGCGAACAATTTGAGAAGTATGTACGCCTTGGCAAGCGTATCCCGGCGGAAATCTTAATATCCGTGAACAGTATCGAAGATCCTCACCGCTTGGCGGATACAATTGCCAGTCAATTAAATATTTCGTTTAAAGAAAAGCAGAAACTGCTTGAGGTTTTCCAAACTGACGAACGCTTGGAAAACATCTTAGGCATCCTTTATCGCGAGCGGGAAATCCTGGGTTTGGAAAAAACCATTCAGCAGCGCGTGCGCAAACAGATGGAAAAAACCCAAAGAGAGTATTATCTGCGGGAGCAAATGAAAGCTATCCAGACGGAACTGGGTGAGCGGGATGAAAAAGGCACCGAAGGGGATCAGTTCCGGGAGCGGCTGGAAAAAGCCAAACTGCCGAAAGAAGCAAAGGCGAAAGCCCTGCATGAAATCCACCGGCTGGAGCGGATGCCGGCAATGAGCGCGGAAGCCACGGTGGTGCGCAATTATATTGACTGGCTGCTGTCACTGCCCTGGTCTGAGCGGACCAAGGATCGTTTGGATTTAAATAAAGCGGAAGAACTGCTGGATCAAGACCACTACGGTTTGGATAAGGTCAAAGAAAGGATTTTGGAGTTTTTAGCCGTGCGGCAGCTGACGCAGTCCTCAAAAGGTCCCATTCTCTGTTTAGTGGGGCCGCCGGGAGTGGGGAAAACTTCCTTGGCTCAATCGGTGGGGAATGCTTTAAACCGGAATTTCACACGCCTCTCGCTGGGCGGTGTGCGCGATGAAGCGGAAATCCGCGGCCACAGGCGCACTTATATCGGGGCGATGCCCGGAAAGATCATCCAAGCCATGAAAACAGTGGGAAGCATTAATCCCGTGATCGTCTTGGATGAAATCGACAAGCTTTCCTCCGATTTCCGCGGGGATCCTTCCTCCGCGCTTTTAGAAGCCCTGGATCCGGAGCAAAATCACGTCTTTGGCGATCACTACCTGGAAGTGCCCTTTGATCTTTCCGAAGTTTTATTTATCACTACTGCCAACGTTTTGTATTCTATCCCCCCGGCCCTGCGGGATCGGATGGAAATAATTGAAATACCCGGTTATACGGAACAGGAGAAATTTGAAATTGCTAAACGCCACCTCTGGCCAAAACAGCTGAAAAATCACGGCCTGGAGGCGGAACAGATTCAAATTTCCGATAACACCGTCTATAAAATTATCAGTGAGTACACGAAAGAGGCAGGGGTCCGTAATTTAGAGCGCGCTTTAGGCACACTCTGCCGGAAAGTTGCCACGGAAATAGTGAAAGGCTCGCAGAGTAATGCGCGGATTACTGTCAGTAATTTACACAAGTATTTGGGAGCACCCCGCTACAGGCTTGATACCATCGAAGAGGAGGCTAAAGTTGGCGTGGCGACGGGCCTGGCCTTCACGCAGATGGGGGGCAGCACCCTCACCATCGAGGTTACGGTTGTACCGGGTAAAGGCAACCTGACCTTGACCGGTAAGTTGGGGGATGTTATGAAAGAATCGGCCCACGCGGCTTTAAGCTATCTGCGCTCTCGCGCTTTGGAGCTGGGCGTCGATCCTTCGTTCCATGAAAAAAGCGACATTCATATGCACATTCCCGAAGGGGCAATACCCAAGGACGGGCCTTCCGCCGGTATAACGATTGCTACTGCCCTGGCCAGTGCCTTAACGAACCGGCGGGTCCGCCACGATATCTCAATGAGCGGTGAAATCACTTTGCGGGGCAGGATTTTGGCTATCGGGGGTGTGAAAGAAAAACTCCTGGCGGCTCACCGGGCCGGCATCAACCACGTTTTACTGCCCGTGGAAAACCGCAGGGATTTGGATGAACTGCCCAGGAATGTCATAAATAAGCTGCAGATTGATTTTGTGGAGCACATGGATGAAGTCTTGGATTTTGCTCTTTTTCCAAAACCGGCCGAAGAAGAAGGGGCGTTAAGTTTCCCGCCGCCAACTGAAGAGGCCCGGGGGGAGCAGCCTTGGATGGGAGAGCAATAGATCATGAAA
>JBHGWS010000048.1:0-11954 GCA_041936745.1 Candidatus Darwinibacter acetoxidans | reverse complement strand
ATCGACTTGGAACATTTATTACTGCCTAATGTTCTGACTGTACCGGGCTTAATATTAGGCTTGGTTTTTTCCCTGCTCGGTTGGTCCGTTTCTATTACCTCCGCTTTAATCGGTGCAGTCTTGGGCTTTGGCATAATATTTTTATTGGTTGTTATCTCTCGCGGCGGCATGGGCATGGGCGATGCCAAGCTTTTGGCTTTAATCGGTGCTTTTCTCGGTTGGCAAAAAGTATTCTTCGTCCTTTTCGGTGCCTCTTTAATCGGCACTGTGGGAGGCCTTTTGTATTTAGTAGCCACTAAGCAGGACCGCAAAACGAGAATACCTTTTGGGCCAAGCCTCGCCTTAGCCGGTTTTATCTTTTATCTTTGGGCCAATCCTCTTTCTCTGCTTTTTTAGGCACACTTTTTGATCAGGGGAATATTATACAGGGTGGAGAAGGGGGGAGGGCTTTGTCCAAACGAGCCTGGATCATACTTATTGCTGCGGTGGCTATTGTTGCGGTTTTATTAGGGATTACAGCAACTGTTTAAAAAGAAAAGCTGAAGGGGAGGCCCTTCAGCTTGACTTTTTAACTCAATTTGTGTAAAAACAGGCCGCTTAAAAGCTTCGGCTCAAACCAAGTTGACTTAGGCGGCATCACTTGGCCGCTGTCGGCTACCTTGATCACATCGTGGACAGCCGTTGGATACATGGAAAAGGCTACTTTCATGTCTGTTTTCACCCTGCGCTCCAATTCCTCAACTCCTCTGATGCCGCCCACAAAATCGATCCGCTCTTCCGTGCGGGGATCCTTAATGTTTAAGATGGGATCCAAGAGGTGATCCTGCAGGATTGCCACATCGAGGCTTTTTACCGGATCGTTCTCATCGAAGATATTGGGTTTCGGGGTTAACTTATACCACTTATCATCCAAATACATGCCGAAAGTTCGTTTTTCTGTTGGCTCATAGGGGCTCGTTGGTGCCGGCGTGACTTCGAATTTTTCTTCCACTTTTGCTAAAAACTCTTCTCTTGTATGGCCTGCCAAGTCTTTAACAACCCTGTAATAGGGCCAGATCTTCAGATCGGAGGCGGGGAAGAGAACCGACAGGAAATAATTGAAGCGATCTTCTTCGGTGTAGTCAGGGTTTTCTTCTCTTTTTTCCATGCCCACCCTAACAGCTGCTGCCGAGCGGTGATGGCCGTCCGCGATATAAAGAAAGTCGATTTGGGCGAACAGATCGACAATTTTTTGCACCGTTTCAGGGTCATCGATGACCCAAATGATCTGCTCTACACCGTGGGCCTCAAATCGGTATTCCGGTTCATGGTTATCAGCCCAATCGTTGATGATCTTAGTTACTTCCGGTTGATCCCGGTAAGTTTGAAAGATGGGCCCGCTTTGGGCATCGAGTGCTTTAATGTGATCGATGCGGTCCTGCTCTTTTTCAGGCAGCGTAAATTCGTGCTTTTTAATGATATCGTTATTATAATCATCGATGGAGGCAGTAGTGACCAAGCCCGTTTGGGCCCTGCCGTCCATAATCTGCCGGTAGATATAAAGGTTTTCCGTTTCATCTTGGATGAATTGGCCCTTGGCCACCATCCTATCTAAGATTTCTCGTGCTTTTTCGTAAACCTTGGGCTCGTGGGGATCAGTGGGCTCGGGGAAGTTGATCTCGCCCCGATCGATCCGCAGAAAAGAATAATTATCGCCTTTGACCATCTCTTTGGCTTCCTGGGAGTTCATCACATCATAGGGAAGCGCGGCAATTTTAGAACCAAGTTCTTTGCTGGGCCTTAAGGCGCGAAAAGGTTTGATTACAGCCATTATTCAATCGACCTCCATGAATTTTTCACTTAAATATTAATACTGTTTTTAACGGGCTCGCCCTTAGAAAAACTCAAAACATCTTCAGCCACAATGCGGGCCACATTCAATTGGGCCTCTTTCGTGGAAGCGGCAATATGGGGCGTAACTACCACCTGCTCCATATTAATCAGCTCAAAATCCTGCGGCGGTTCCAAGCTGAACACATCCAAAGCGGCGCCTTTGACATGGCCGCTTTCAATAAATTTTTTTAAAGCGGCTTCGTCAACAATGCCGCCGCGGGCGCAGTTAATGATCATAACGCCGGGCTTGGTCTTTTTAAGTGTTTCCTCGTTTAAAAGCCCTCTTGTTTCATCAGTCAGCGCCGTATGGAGAGTGATGATGTCGGAATTGGCGATGAGAAAGTCCAAATCGACGGCCTTGGCACCAAACTTTTCTGCCCGCTCCTTAGTTAAAGATCTGCTGTAGCCTAAAACATTCATTTCAAAGGCTACGGCCCTTTTAGCTATTTCCGAGCCAATCCTGCCAAAGCCGATAATCCCTAAAGTCTTATCCTTAAGCTCGGAGCCTTGAAAAGCCCCGCGATTCCACTCGCCGCTTTTTAAAGAGTTGTTGGCCAAATAGATTTTACGCGACAAAGCGAGCATCATGGCAAAGGTATGTTCAGCAGTGGAAACGGTATTGCCGCCCGGGGCATTCACTACAACAATGCCTCTTTCGCTTGCCGCCGCCACATCTATGTTGTCTACGCCAACGCCGGCCCTGCCGATGATTTTTAGGTTGGTCATTCGAGAAATTACATCAGCCGTAACTTTGGTGCCGCTGCGCACTAAAATGGCGCTGTATTCCTCTGGATCGGCGACATCTTTGACATTTTTGTGAACCAATTCAATTCCTTCAGCCTGCAAAAGGGGTGCTAAACCTTCTTCCGCTATTTTGTCCGAAACTAAAACACGAAACATTGAGATTCTCCTTTCTCACTACCGTTTTTAGGGAACGCCTATTAATTATATCATATAAAGAAAAATAGCAAAGATGTTAATAAAAGCACAAAGTGGCGGTGTTAAATAAACCATTCCACTGCTATTTGCTATTTGATTAGGATATGATAGTATTAAATAAAATTGTCCATTATTTGTTAGGAGGCAGTAGTATGAAGAGAGCTTTTAATTTTAACGCAGGGCCTGCGGCGCTGCCGCTGGAAGTTTTACAAGAAGCCCAAGCAGAGCTGCTTGATTTTAACGAGACCGGCATGTCGGTCATGGAATTGAGCCACCGAAGCAAAGACTATGACGATGTGCACAACGGAGCTAAAAACCTCCTCCGGAAGCTGATGGCCGTCCCGGAAAACTACCACATCCTCTTTGTCCAAGGCGGTGCCAGCACACAGTTTTCCATGGTACCCATGAACCTTCTGCTTGCCGGAAAAACCGCCAATTACATCTTGACCGGTTCCTGGTCGGAAAAAGCCTTAATTGAAGCGGAAAGGCTCGGTAACGCCAAGATTGGCGGCAGCAGCAAAGAGGCAGTATATAATTATATTCCCGCGCCGGATTCCCTGGAATTTGCGGCTGATGATGCTTACGTCCACATTACCTCCAACAACACCATCTACGGCACGCAGTGGCAGAAGTTCCCCAAGACCGGGGATGTACCCTTAATTGCCGACATGTCCAGCGACATCCTGTCCAAACCGATCGATGTCAGCCAATTTGGTTTAATTTATGCGGGAGCACAAAAAAACCTGGGGCCTTCCGGCGTCACTGTTGTGATTATACGCGATGATCTGTTAGAGCGCACGCAAGACAGCGTACCGACCATGCTCAAGTACACAACGCATGCGGAAAAGAATTCTCTTTTCAACACACCGCCCACTTTCGGCATCTACCTGTTGGGCAAAGTGCTGGCCTGGCTGGAAGCTCAAGGCGGCACAGTGGCGATTGAAAAGCAAAACCGCCTGAAAGCGGGCATGATTTACGATGCAATTGATGAAAGCAATGGCTTTTATAAAGGCCATGCAGTAAAGGAAAGCCGCTCTTTAATGAACGTCACCTTCAATTTGAGCTCGCCTGAGTTAGAGAAGAAGTTTTTAGCAGAAGCAGGCGCCAAAGGCTTTGTCGGGCTGGCTGGCCACCGCTCCATCGGCGGCTGCCGCGCTTCCATCTACAATGCGGTGCCTGTTTCGGCATGCGAAGCGCTGCGCGACTTTATGCTGGAGTTTAAAGCTAAAAATTAAGAGAAAAGACTTTAAAAAAACCGTCCTCCGGGGCGGTTTTTTGTTGTCATAGTTTGCGGATCCTATTTTGCAAAAAATGAAGCACCAAAGCGAACAGGCCCGCTTAAGCTGATAGCGGAGGTGAAAATATTGTATGTGCAGGAGTTCATTGCCGAAATGAAGCCCTTGGCCCTGGAGGTTGAAAGGCAGTTTGGCATACCTTATGGGGTCTGCCTGGCGCAGGCTGCTTTAGAAACGGGCTGGGGCCGTCACGTTTCAGGCAATAACTATTTCGGCATCAAGGGAAAGGGGCAGGAACTTAAAACCCGCGAGCGGATTTCAGGTGAAGAGGTGGAAGTTAAGTCGCATTTTCGAGTTTATGAATCGAAAGAAGAAAGCTTTGCCGATTACGGCCGGCTTTTAAGCACCGCGCCAAGATACGCGGCCGCTTTGCAGGCCGAAAGCCCGGAAGAATTCGCCCGAAAACTGCAGGCGGCCGGTTATGCCACCGATCCAAAATATGCAGAGAAGTTGATTGCCCTCATGCACAAATGGGATTTAACCTCGGGAGGTGAGTAAAGTGGAAAACAAGTTGATTTTTATCTTAGCTTTGTCTTTGAGCCTACTTTTTTTATCCCAAACGGCATTTGCCGCAAATTCAGCTGTTTTTGACCCGCAGGATTTAATAATCAAAGGGATTGCACTGGTACCTTTAATTTCACTAATAATTTCCATTGCGAAAAAGTGGCTGCGTTTGAAGTCGCAGTACGTCCCTTTAGTTAACGTTGGTTTAGGAGGCCTTGCCGTCCTTTTAGTTGCACTCATCGAGCAGGGGATGAATCTGACCAGTGCCGCAGTCATGACCTTAGGTATAGTACTGGGCAGCCAGGCTTTTCATGAAACTTTCGGTCATGCCTTGAATATACTTTTGGAATTGGTGCAAAAAAAGTTCTCACGGGAATAATTGACAAAGTCTTGGTAGATGGGAGCATCTTTTTGAGGCTGCTTAGAGCTGTTTTTTCTCTGCTGGGCCGGGAGATTGAATTTCGTGGCCCGCCAAAGCACGTTAAAAAGACAATCATCATCAGAAGGATAAGGAGGAGGTAGATGTTTAAAAGACTTATCGCCGGCTTACTTGTCATGGCACTTTTAATGCCCATTGCGGCTGAAGCACGCCTTTCCACAAGCCACACGGTGACTATGGAACGGCAAAATAAGTGGCTGGCGGTTTACACCGGCGCAGTCAACTATGCCTTAACAGAAAGGCTTCATGCCACATTTATCATCGACGCCTGCCCAAAACAGGGCATAGACGGTGATCTCGGCACCACACTTTATTTTACCCCGGGTTTAACCGCGACTTTAGGCATCAGGCGGGGCTTTTTTAAAAGCGTTACTCCCTTAACACCTTATTTATCTGTTACTGTTTCATTTTAAGGCTAAAATCCCGATCATTTGGTCGGGATTTTTGTTGCAAAATCGATAATCGATTTAAGTTTGTCAGGTGATCGTAAACAATAGTGAGCAGGGATTTAATTCTTATTCTCGAACTAAGCATAAGGTGACAATTCAGAGGCGAGGTGATTTTTTTGATCCAAGTTGGCATAATCGGTTACGGGACAATGGGCCAAGTTCACGCCCAGGCCCTCGCGGAAATGGCCGGTGTGCGGCTCAGTGCAGTTGCAGATCCGGACAGGGAAAAAAGGGCTCAGGCAGAGCGCGCCTACAACGTGCCCGCAGTCGGTGATGTAAAAGAGCTTTTAGAGCGGGAAGATTTAGATTTAGTGGACATCTGCACGCCTACTTATCTGCACGAAGAAGTTTTTAAGCAGGCTGTGCAGGCCGAAAAACATATTTTTTGTGAAAAACCTTTGGCCAGGAGCCTGGAGGAAGGTAAACGCATTTATAATTTGACGAAAGATTACGGCCGTAAAGTAGGTGTGGCCCACGTCGTCCGCTTTTTCCCGGAATATGTGGTAATGAGAGAAAGCCTTTTAAAAGGGGAGATCGGCAGGCCCTCCGTTGTGCGGACGTTTAGGGGCGGCGCCCAGTTTCCCGCAGGCTCTCGGGATTGGTACGGAGACTTCGATTTGAGCGGCGGGGTTATTTTAGACCTTGTCATCCACGACATAGATTACCTGCGCTGGCTTTTTGGCGATGTTAAGCGGGTTTATGCTAAGACAACCCGCGGCCGGACAGATGCCAGGTTAGAGCATGCTTTAATAATATTACGTTTTAAAAACGGGGTAATAGCCCACGTTGAAGGCAGTTGGGCAAATTTTCCCGGCCAGTTTTATACGACGGTGGAAATTGCCGGCACAAGCGGATTAATGACCTATGACAGCAGAAAGGGCGCCCCCTTATTGAAAATAGGTTTGGAAAACGGGGCCTTGGGGGCCGGCGGTACTGCCGTTCCGGAAAATCCCTCGCTGAAAAGCCCTTATCGTTTAGAACTGGAAGATATGATTACGGCCATCAGGGAAGATCGAGAGCCGGCGGTTTCGGTTAAAGAAGCACTTGCCACTTTAGAAGTCGCTTTGGCGGCTTTAGAGTCTGTCAAAACAGGCGAAGTCATCACTTTATAGGGAGGTACCTCATGGTTAAGATAGGATTTTTAAGTATCGCCCACATGCATGCGTTTAGTTACGCCAACGCTTTAAAAAAAATGCCCCACGCAAAATTGGCCGGCTTATATGATCCCAACGAGCAGCGGGGCCGAGACGGTGCTTCTAAAATGGGCGTAAAATATTTTAGTGAGCCGGCAGAGCTTTTAGAACAGGTCGATGCCGTTATAGTCTGTTCAGAAAATAGCCGGCATAGAGAATTCACTGAGCTTGCGGCAAGTTTTGGCAGGCACGTCCTCTCTGAAAAGCCCATTGCTACGAGCCTAAAAGACGGAGCGGCCATGATTGATGCCTGCCAAGAAGCCGGCGTTAAACTGCAGATCGCTTTTCCCGTCAGGTTTAATACACCGGCGCGCCGCTTAAAGGAGCTGTTGGCTGACGGGGCAGTAGGTGAAATATTAGCAATCCGCGGGACAAACCAGGGTAAAATGCCCGGGGGCTGGTTTATTGATCCCGAGCTTGCGGGGGGCGGGGCGGTTTTAGATCACACTGTGCATGTTGTTGATCTGCTCCGGTGGTTTTTGGGCCGGGAATTCATTTCCGTTTACGCGGAAATTGATAATTTCCTGCCCGGGGTTGAAATAGATGACAGTGGGCTTTTGAGCATGGAGATGGAAGGTGGCATTTTCGTCACCCAAGATCCCAGCTGGTCCAAACCTGAAATCTACCCCACTTGGGGCAACGTCACGCTGAAGGTTGTGGGCACGGCAGGGGTTTTATACATGGATGCGTTTTCGCAAAACTTCCTGCTTTATGACAATAAAGCTGCCCAAATCGTCCAAAGATCATTTACAGAGGATATGGATTACCTCTTGATTGAAGATTTTGTAGATATGATTTTAGCGGATAAAGAACCCAGTATCACCGGCTACGATGGTTTAGCTGCCTTGGCAGTGGCTAAAGCAGCCTATGAATCGGCTCGGCTGCAAAGGCCCATTTCAGTTGCGGCTTTAATGAAAGAATTTTCAATATGACTTGATTCTTCAGGCAGAAGGGTTCATACTTATAAAGAAGGACTCTCGTAGCAAAGGAGTGAGTAACATTAGAAGCTTTTTTCGCTTGAAAGATTTCTTTAAAAAGCATAGACGCTACTATTTCTTAGGCGTTACGGCCCTGATTATAGTTAATTCCGCACAGTTAGTGATTCCTAAGCTCATGGGTAATTTAACCAACCAAATTGCCGATGGCGTTATGACTACAAGAGAGCTGTTAATCTTTTTGGGCTTGTTTATCGGCCTTTCGATTGTCATCGCGGGATTCCGCTACATCTGGCGGATTAACGTCATGGGAACCGCCCGAAAAATGGAGTACAGCCTGCGGAATATGCTTTTTGGCCATCTGCAGACCCTTTCCACCGAGTTTTTTAACAGGCATAAAACCGGAGATCTCATGGCCCATGCCACAAACGACATCCGGGCAGTGCGGATGGCTTTGGGGCCGGGCATTGTTTTTTCCATCGATGCGTTTTTTTTAACTACGGTAATTATTTTTATGATGGTCCGGACAATCAGCCCCAAGCTCACATTGATCGCCCTGCTTCCTCTGCCGCTCATGCTTGCAATCGGCATTGGCTTTGGCAGGGTAATCCACAGGCGGTTTAGGGGCGTCCAAGAAGCTTTTGCCCGTTTAACGGACTGCACGCAGGAGAACTTTGCGGGCATTCGGGTTGTCAAGGGCTTTGCTCAAGAAAAAGATGAAGTAGAGCGCTTTCGGGCTGTAAATGAATTAAACGTTGAAAGAAACATGCATTTAGTAAGAATCTGGGGTTTATTCCACCCCTTAATCGGCTACCTAGCCGCCTTAAGCTTTATCATTGTTTTAGGCTACGGCAGTATTTTAGTTCTCGAAGGATCAATTACCATCGGGGATTTTATTGCGTTTAACAGCTACTTAGGCATGCTGACCTGGCCGGTTATGGCCATCGGTTGGGTCATGAATATGATCCAAAGAGGGAAAGCCTCCATGGATCGCTTAAACGATATCTTCAACGAGCCGCCCGAATTTGCGGAAGATACAGTCAGTGACCTGGCAAAGATCGAGGGCAGCATTGAATTCAATAACCTGACGTTTACTTATCCCGGTACGAAAGAGCCCGTTTTAAAAAATATTAACGCATGCATTCCCGCCGGCCAGGTTGTGGGGATCTTAGGCCGCACAGGTTCGGGGAAAACCACTTTGTTAAATTTACTGCTGCGCCTTTATGAGGTAGAGCCGGGAATGATTAAAATTGACGGCCACAACCTTACTGAAATTCCTCTACAGCTTTTGCGGGAAAGAATCGGCTATGTACCGCAGGACAGCTACCTCTTTTCCACAACGGTGGGCGAAAACATCGACTTTGCCGCAACAGGCAAGGGGCAAGAAAAGATCGAAGAGTTCGCCAAGATCGCCCAAGTCTACGATAATATCATCGAGTTTCCCCAAAAATTTGACACTGTGGTGGGAGAAAGGGGCGTCACTTTATCCGGCGGCCAAAAGCAGCGCATTGCCATTGCCAGGGCCTTGATTAAAGAACCGAGCATCTTAATTATGGATGACAGCCTTTCGGCAGTAGATACTGAGACGGAGGAAGCAATTTTGCAGAATTTAGCCACCGTTTTCCCGGGCCGGACAGTGATAATAGTTGCTCATCGGATTTCCACCCTGCAGTCAGCTGATCAAATCTTGGTCTTGGAAGAAGGCCAAATTACGCAGAGAGGATCACACGATGAGCTGGTAGAGATGGAAGGCTTATATAAAGAGCTCTACCACAAGCAGCTTCTGGAAGAAGAAATTGAAGGCGTCAGTTAAGGGGGGAGGACCAATTGGAACATTTTCACGAAGAAGAAACGTTAGGTAAAGCCTATGACAGCAGGCTGATGCGCAGATTATTACAATATGCCAAGCCTTATTGGCTTTTAATAGGCTTATCCGTTATCTTACTTTTAATAATCAGTGTTACAGATTTGGCCAGGCCTTATCTTGTTAAATTAGCCATTGATGATCACATCATGGGCGCCAACCGCCCTTACGTTGAAGTGGCTGAGGATATCGAGCACGACTCCATAGTAACTATTCAAGGCAGGCGTTTGATGCGGGAAGACCGCTTGAAAGACGAGGAAGCAGGCTTCTCACACTTTAAACTCATTAGAGAAGACGGGGGACACTTCCTAGAAGACGGCGCGGGCCGCAGGCTTGCCTTAAGCAGCGAAGAGGTAAAAGAGCTGCGCAGTTGGGATACGGCGGGTATCTTAAGGCTGGGCACAGCCCTTTTTATCATCCTCTCGCTCGGCTTTGTCTTAAATTACGCCCAGGTGTATCTTCTCCATTACACGGGGCAGAGGATTGTCTTTGATATTCGGCAGCATCTTTTTTCCCACCTGCAGAGTTTAGCTTTGGCCTTTTTTGACGGCAACCCCGTGGGCCGCCTGGTCACCCGGGTCACCAATGACACGGAAAACCTGCAGGAGATGTACACCGCGGTTTTGGTAAATCTCTTCAAGGATTTATTCATGATCGCGGGCATCATTGTAGTGATGTTTCGGCTGAACACCACACTGGCCTGGATCTCTTTGGCCACACTGCCTTTGATTATTGTTTTGACGGCTGTTTTTCGGATTAAAGCACGGGCGGCTTACCGCGTAACCAGGGTGCGTTTGGCCCGAATTAACGCTTACTTTGCCGAAAACATCTCCGGCATCCGCCTGGTCAAAATTTTTCGGCAGGAAAAGCGCAAGTTCAAAGAATTTGACGATGTGAATTCCAGCCACTACCGGGCCAGCAGGCGTGAGTTGATGATTTACGCAATTTTCAGGCCCGCTATGGAGTTAGTTTATTCTCTGGCCATGGCGCTTTTAATTTGGTTTGGCGGCGGCCGTGTTTTACAGGGAACCGTGGAATTTGGCGTGCTGTATGCTTTTATCAGCTATTTAGAGCAGTTCTTCCGGCCGATTAACGATCTGACCGAGAAATATAATATAATGCAGGCCTCTATGGCTTCCGCGGAACGCCTCTTTTTAATCTTGGATGAAAAACCGGCCATTGCAGAAGTTGAAAAACCGCACGTTTTAGGCGCAGTCAAGGGGCATATCGAATTCAGAAACGTTTGGTTTGCCTACGTAGGGGAAGAGTGGGTCTTAAAAGATGTCTCCTTTACGGTGGAACCGGGCCAGACAGTTGCCTTTGTGGGTGCCACGGGCGCGGGTAAAACGACAATTATGAATCTCCTTTCCCGCTTTTACGACATTCAAAAAGGGCAGATTTTAATCGACGGCAAAGATATTAAGCAGCTGAGCAAAGAGGAATTACGCCGCAATGTGGGACTCGTAATGCAGGATGTTTTCGTCTTTTCCGGCACCATCGGCGATAATATTCGGTTGAATAATAAGAATATCACTGACGAGCACATGAAAAATGTGGCCCGCCATGTCAATGCCCACCACTTCATTGAAAAATTACCTAAAAAGTACGAAGAACCGGTTATGGAAAGGGGTGCCACCCTTTCAGCCGGCCAGCGCCAGTTGTTGGCGTTTGCCAGGGCTTTGGCTTTTGACCCGGCCGTTTTGATTTTGGACGAAGCAACCGCCAACATTGATACGGAAACGGAAGCCTTAATCCAAGACGCCCTGCCCCGGCTGTTAACGGGCAGGACCAGCCTGGTGGTAGCCCACCGCCTGTCCACAATTCAAAATGCGGATAATATCATCGTCCTGCATCGGGGGCGAATTAGGGAAATGGGCACCCACCAAGAGCTCTTGGCTCAAAAAGGCCTCTATCACAACCTGTTTTTACTGCAGTACAAAGACGAGTTCAAGGAAGTGGTGGGTCAGTAGCCTGCAAAAAAGGGAAATCGCAAAAAGGGGTGGGGGCCACAATCTCTACCCTTTTTTCTATATAAGGGTGTTGAAAGCTTACTTGAGAGGCATGCAAGGCTAAGCGCCGGGCGGGGCTTGGCTTTTTGCCGTAGCGTTCATCGCCCAAAAGAGGATGGCCAATGCTTAAAAGATGGCGGCGGATTTGGTGGGTCCGGCCTGTAACAAGCTCCAGCATTATTTCGGAAAAATCGGGGAAGATACGAAGAGGCGTCACTTTAGTTAAGGCAGCTTTCCCCTCCAGTGGTGTTTTAATTTCCAGATCACTGTCCAATCTGCCGTGGCAGAGTGCCCAATAAAACCGTTGGACGCCACCGCTTTGCCACAGGCTGCTCATTTTTGCCTGTACCGGGGCGCTTTTAGCAAAAAGCACAACGCCGGAAGTCGGTTGATCCAAGCGGTGAATGGGCCTTGGTGTTATGCTTTGGCCTTGCGCTTTAAAATAAGTGACGATG
>JBHGWS010000047.1:0-5934 GCA_041936745.1 Candidatus Darwinibacter acetoxidans | reverse complement strand
CTCTTCGTACAGTGAGTTTTGAATTTTCCTTTTATGATCCCACTCTCTGTGAACGATGGCATTGGCAAGGACCGCAAATGAAAACCTTCCTTTAAATTAAATTTAATCCCAAATCGCGCCTAAATGTAACGATAGGCTTATCGTTGCATTTATCGTCGCATAATACAACGTTTTTACCTTATCGTTGCACGATTCGGCGGGTTTAGCTGTTCAGCCAACCTAGGCTTTGCTGAGAAAAAATTTGAACCGACACTTTTAATCGCTCAAAGAATCCTGCCTGTGCTGGGCTGTCTTGTTCCTAATTTAATGGTCGATCTCGCAGACTCAAAAAGAGCAGATGCCAATATTTTGCTGTTCAAGATCAATCAACCAATATTTTTTCATGCCGGAAAGAGCGTGCGTATCCCGTTTTTCAACCATATCCTCGGGTGCCGAGCAATAAAATTTCAACTACCGGGGTGGGACGACCTTCGTCTGTTATATTACCAGCCAAACCGCTGAACCGCCCGCCACTGTGTTCTCGGCCCAGTCATGAAAACAGACGCCTTATTTATGATATAATTACAAAAAGTGGTTTGGGAAGGGAGATTACAATGATTGGTGAAATCGACTTAAAACACTTAAGGCGTTGCGTTGAACTTGCTGAAACGGCTTTAGAAAAAGGAGACCAGCCCTTTGGCTCAGTTTTAGTGTCCGCTGAGGGCAAGGTCCTGGCAGAGGATCACAACCGCACTGCCGGCGGCGATCACACCCAACATCCGGAATTCGCCCTGGCCAGGTGGGCTGCGGCGAATCTGACACCGGCGGAAAGACGCAAAGCTACAGTTTATACCTCCGGTGAACACTGCCCCATGTGCGCCGCCGCCCACGGCTGGGTCGATTTAGGGCGCATCGTCTACGCTAGTTCTTCCAAGCAGCTCGCCCAATGGTTAGAGGAAATAGGTGTCGAGCCCTCCCGCGTGCGGAACCTCCCCATTCAGGATGTCATCCGCGATACAGTCGTCGACGGCCCGGTACCTGAACTCGCTGAAAAAGTCCGCCAACTGCACATTAAGTATTACGAGCGATTGGCTTAAAGGCATCTACGAAGTGCTTACACTTCACTTACAGGAAGCGATGCGGCCCGATACTCTCCGACACCGGGCCGTGTCATTTTTTTAAGCCTGTTAGAGGCCTAATCAGCCGGGATATGCCCGCAAACTGTTGTGCAGCAGCCTACCCGGCGGAAAAACAGAAAGTAAAAGTCGGCGCTGCCTGCAGACTTGCCGGCAGGTGAAATATCGCTGCCCAATGAAACCTACGAATTCCCGAAGATCAGGTTTCGCAGGGAAGCAGCCGCCCCAAAAGGGGTTTTTTGGAATGCCTCTAACCCGGGTTTTTTAACTCGTCCCGAATAGCTCGTATCTTTTGTCTAACCAGCGCCAAATCAACCACTTACAAAAACTTCTGCCGCAACCCGTAATCCCAGTCCTTGTAAAAGCGGTTTATAAAGATAGAAAAATCGCAATAGAGTTTGATTGTTTGTTCCACGAAATCCGCCAGAAGAACTTTATCCCGGCGGTATAAAAGCCGTCCGCTCTTAAGAACCTCATATTGCAATAATGCGGAGGCGTCATTTAAAAAGACTAGATCAAAGCGATCAGTTTTGAGGATATCACTGAAAGCAGCGGTGAGCGCAAGCTTCTCGTCTATTTCAAAAGTCCCGGTTGCAAGGACAGCAAAATCCAGATCACTTAACGCACTATAATAAGGGGTCCCGTAAGAACCGATTAAAAATAAAGCTGTAATGCTTTCATCCTCGGCTGCAAGTCCGATTAGCCCTCTAAATTCAGGATAATCCGCTAGTTGCACGGAACATACCCCCATTAATCTCCAATTTATCATACCACAAAACCGGCCAGCCATTTTGTCTCACATCTTCTTGTTGCGGGCCCGCCAATTTGGACGTTAAATGCCGCTGCCCACAGATTGAGAGGCTACCTCAGCCTCCAACACTCAACAAAAATGCTGCCGTCAGGCCCTCCCTCGGGACCGAATAGGAAGCGCTTTCGGCAAAGCCTTGAAAGGTATAAACTTTGTTATCGGCAAGGGATAAACGCCAGATCCGCTTAAAGGAGCCGTTTAGGGCAAAATAGATGTTGTTTTCATTGGGCAAGAAAACCATTGAGCACTTGGTGGCTCCGACCTGGATCGTCTTTTCCAAGCCTTGTAAGGCAGCGGTAAGATCGAAGTTATTTCGATTGGCCAGGATATGTTCATAAGCGATTATGTAGCGGTCAGCCCCGGCAGCCTTAATTTCGTCATAAGGTACGTCTTTAAAATCAGAGTTTTTAAAGTTCGTCATGACAATGAAATCATCTGTTATAGGGATTATTTCGTTCCCTTCCTCCCCAACCTCAAAGATCGCAGCTTTGCCGTCACTGTCCGCAGCCAATAGATGGCTTCTGCTCCCCCGGTAGTGGACCAGCCTTTTGCCTTGGAGCCACTCCAGTGTGCCGGCCAAATCATACTGCAGCATCCGGCTTGTAAGAAAATCATGCATCCCGGCCTGAGAAAGCCCCACAAGCGAAGAGCGAATTATACTGGAGTACTGTTCTTGGACCGCTCTAAATTGACCCCGCGAGGTCATAACCAGATTACGCCCGTAAGTTATACCCTTATAGAGAAAATAAGGTGAAAAGATCCGAAGGCCCCCTTCATCTTCTTCAATGAAAAAAGTGATGTCTGTATCACCTGGCAGATCCAAGTTCATGCCGTAAATCGGCTGGTCAAAATAGACTGCGAAACTTGTGCAGGCGTAAGCTGGGCCAGCCAAGATCAACATTATTGAAAACCAAACCAAAATCTTTTTCATAACAGCCTCCCTTAAAGTTTTCCGGACAGCGCTTTCTTAAAAGAACGCTGCCCCTTTCGCCCAGTGCTTTGCTTTGCTCAGCTCACTCTGTGAGCGAAATCAAGGGCAAAGCCTCCAAATGTTCTTCCGCCAGTTTAACGATCTTGATTGTGCGCCATTTTTCTTTAATTTTTTCTGCCAGGCTTGCCACGCCGAAGATTTCCATAAATGTATGACTGCCCACAATTAGGTTAATCCCGGCGTATTGGGCATATTCCACAGTATATAAAGTCTTCTCGCCCGTAATGTAAACATGGCAGGCCCGATCTACCGCCTCCTTAACATCGCAGGTAGAGCCGCCGCCCCCGCAGACTAAACCGACCCTTTTTATTTTTTCATCATTAAACCGCCAAGAAAGTACCACTTCACCCAAAAGATCGCTTAGATTCGCCGCCAGCTCCCTTAATGTTATTTCCTCCCTCAATTCGCCGACCCTGCCGCAGAAAAAGCCATCGCTTTCATTTGTCCCTGCAACAATTTCCGCGCCCAACTCAGCCATAAGAGTGCTGTTGGTCCCAAAATCACAGTCATCAAGAGGCAGATGGTTGAAATAATGGGAGATGCCGTGGGCTTTCAGCTTTTCTTGACAGGCTTCTTTCAGCCCAAAGATAAAATCCCAAGCATCGTGGTGCGTAATCATCAAATCTATATCGTTTTTTACCGCTTCTGCCACCGCAGCCAAGGTTAAATTGGTACAGTAACCGACAGTTTTTACCGTTTCTCTCCCGTGCACTGTAAGCCCGCTTTCTTCTCTAAAACGGGGATTATCCTTCGTTTCAAATAAATTTTCGATGAATTCTGTGACCGCATCCAAGGTTACTGGCTGCTCTCTTCCGCCCGCCATTTACCGCACCTCCGTACCTTGTTACTAAGCTTTGTCCTACCCCCAATCTTTTACACTTCGCAGATCTCTGCTGCCGCTTGGAAATAAAAAGGCGTCTGTCTCATCAAGCCGTTTCTCCCTATTTCTTCATCCGGTATGATCAAACCAGTATTTGCCTCGTCTTTCAGGTTAACTTTAAAAGCGAGGCCCGAAACGGAATTGGGCTGCTTCTGGGTAACAGTGTTCGCCAAGATAATTAAGAAATCAAAATCGGAGCGTTTTTGGGCCGCCTGTCATGCAGCCAAGCCAGATTAGGAAAGGCGTTTTAAGCAAAAACTCTCTTTAAAACTTACCGCCGCCAATTTCCTTCAACCCCTGGGAGATAACGATACTGCAGATTAAAATCTTTTCAGTTGTTAAGCCGCTGCAGTTAAGTCATTGATGAAATCAAGCAAAAACTTACGGTAAGCTTTGTTTTCTTCCCCGGGACTTAAATGGTAGAAAAAGACGGCAAAAAGGACAAAGTAATAGTTTAAAGCCTGTTTTGAGAAATCGTGGTATTTACCGTACGATGTGAGGATTGCCTTTCTTTCCTTTTCCGTTTTCAAAAATTTCTGCCCCGGCCTTAAAACCATCGCCCAAGCTAAATCGTACTCCCTGCTGCCGTGCCCTGCCAACTCAAAGTCTAAAAGGCAGGATACCTCATTCTCCTGCCAAAGAATGTTGGGGTAATGGCAGTCCCCATGGATAAAGCATTTGGTGTCTTGAACGATAGTATCTTTTAAATAGCTTTCAACATGCTCCAAATCATTAGCTTGGAAAAAGCAAGAAGGCAGATTAAAATCTCTTGCCTTAACAGGCAGAGAAGCCATCTTGACACTGTGTATTTTGGCCAGAAGCTCGCCGTAAGCCTCCATATAACTTAGGGATGCCAGATCGCTATTCTCCCCCACAAGCGTTGAGAGGCGCTCGCCTTTGGCCTCTTTTGTCAATAAGTAACGGGGCGGCTCAAGCGAATAATCTAAAATCTCGGGCAGAAAGGGAAACTGAAGGCGTTTGATCACCGTAACTTCCCTTGCAGTGTCCGCTGTTTTCTGCCTCGCCACTTTTAAAAAAGCCCGCAGCAAAGCCCCGCTTTTATCTTTAACCAGTACATGAAATACATCGTTTCCCGCATGGGGTAGCCTAAAATTTCCATGAGCTTAAAATCATTAAAACGCAGCGTAAAGGGATCCATAGTTTCCCGCCATTTTGCCGGCTCTCTGCTCAATTTGTTTCAGCCCCCGCAATCTAAACCAATTTAAAGAAGAAAACTGCCGCAGCACATTTTTGCGGGATTACTCCACAGTCATTACATTAGGCTGCATGTTGTTGTATTTATACCAGCCGTGTTTTTCCCTGGCCAGTGCTTCTAAATAAAGGACAAGTTCAGGTGTAATGCTTTCCGCCAACTGCCTGTTGGCAGTGGCATCCGCTTCCGCTTTGATCTCTTTAATCCTGGCCTCAGCCTCCGCTTGGGCAATCCTTGTTTCGTTTTCAACTTCCTGCCTTGTCTGCTGCTGCCTAGCGGTTTCCACCCCTTGACGCACTTTAGCGTGCTCCTCAATGGCCTGTAAAATTGCCTCACTGACCACAATGTTATCTACGGCAACGGTAGGCATGGTTAAATGATTATCTTCTAAGGCGTCCGCCACGGTATCGTCAACTTCCGCTTGAAAGGCACCTCTTTTTTCGCCCATCAACTCATTAACAGTGTATTTAGAAGCCGCTTCCTGGACGCCCCTTTGAATGCGCTGATAGAGAAAGGTCTTGATCCAATCCTGCTCCGGCGTACTTCTAAACTTGCGGAATGTTTCCACGGCATCATCGGGCAGAATACTGTACTGCAGTTCAATATCAATGGTCGCCCGCTGGGCATCCTTAGTTGTTACCTGCACGTCATCCACATCCGCCGTTCTCAGCTCGGTGGAAATAGAAGTGATTTTATCCACAAAAGGAACCTTAAAATAATGGGGTTTCACTGATCGTGCCCCGTAAATCACTGTATTTCATCCCAACGCTGTTCACCGGGACGCTTGTTGCGGAATAAAACGCCACCACCCCCAACAACACCAGAACAGCAACTGCTGTAACCGCTGTCTTCTCTTTTCTACCTAATGTCGTCCTAACTTCCATTTTTTCGTCTCCTTCCAACTTCAAGATATACGAATAATACAAC
>JBHGWS010000046.1:0-2941 GCA_041936745.1 Candidatus Darwinibacter acetoxidans | reverse complement strand
ATAGCCAAATCCCACCATGACCTGTTTTATCTACGGAACCAATTATGGCCCGTTCATCCCCTTTTTCATTATTTAGTTGAAGAATTCCAGAGTTGTCTGCCCCAGCCCCTAAAAACGCTATAATGTTATTTTCTACGTTAGAGAACAATGAATATCCTCCAGTCTCTCCCACAGATAGAAGTTGTGAGTGGCATAATAAAATGGAGAGATTTCGGCAGATAAAAATGGACAGTTTTCTAACCCAAGCCTCTGGTTAACTGGTAGATTGTTACCAGAGTGTTTTTGGTAATATAAAACTTGAGAGAATGGCAGCTTAAAAATCGAGAGTCAAAAGAAAGAGAAGGAGTCACCGTATAGCATCCTAGAATAAGCCTCTAAGCAGATTTCTGTAAGGAGGCAGATGAAGGAGTGCTAACAGTGACTCAAGTCGATTATATCAAACATCTAAGGGAAAACGAAGGGGCTTCGATAAGTGAAATAGCCTCGAGAGTAGGTTGTTGTTGGGAAACGGCCAAAAAATATGCTGATGGCAACATTGATTTACAAAAAAGAGGTCGGCGAAAACGAAAGAAAACGGTCATGGAAGGTTTCGAGGAAGAAATTGTTGATATTCTCGTTCAGGATCAACGGATATCGCCGAAGCAAAGGCGCACTGCAAAAAGAATTTTCGAGGACCTGCAAGAATTAGGCTATCAAGGCTCAGCCCGGACTGTCCGGGATTACGTCCGTAAGGCCAAAGAAAAAATGCGGATCCAAGCTAAACAGCAATTTATCAAACTTGAGCAGTTTCCGGGAGAAGCACAAGTGGATTTTGGTGAATTTATAGCCATCAATGATGGTTTGGAAAAAACCTACTATGAATTAATTTTATCCTTCCCTTATAGCAATGCACAAGTTTGTATAGTTTTACCATCCGAAAACGTGGTATGCTTTCTGCATGGGCTACAAAGCCTATTTCACCTGATTGGCGGTGTGCCAAAGATAATCCGATTTGATAATCTTTCGGCGGCGGTGAAAAAAATCCTTTCCAAAGAGGAACGCTCTTTAACGGCGATGTTCAAGACCTTTCAATGGCATTACCGTTTTCAAACGGAGTTTTGTAATCCCGCCAGGGGTAACGAGAAAGGGCATGTTGAAACCAAGGTCGGATATGTGCGTAGAAATAATTTCAGCCCCATACCCATCATTGATGATCTTGATGAGTTCAACAATGAACTGCACAAAGAGATGTTGCGAGATAGGCAGCGGGAACATTACACGAAAAAGGTCTCCATTGAAGAACTTTGGGAGGAGGACCTAGACAGCTTGTTGGTACTACCAACAAGTGCTTTGGAACTCGTTCGCCTTCATACGAGGGTCCTCAACAAGTACGGGGAAATCAAAATCGATGATCAGCTTTATCGGGTACCCAATGTCTCCCCTGGACAGAAAGTCTTAGCCAAGGAATACTGGGATCATTTGGAGATCCTTGATGCCTCCGGCGAAAAACTTTTTCACATTTGCCCCAGGGTATACATGCAAAAGGCTGAAAACATTGACTGGGTCGCGGAGCTTGAAATCTTTATCCAAAGGCCCCGGGCCGCGGAAAGGGCCGTTTATCTGAGGGCCTTGCCCGACAGCATTAAAGACTATATTTTATCCGCAGAAGATTTAAAAGAACGACGCCAAAGAATCATTGCCGTAGTAGACATCCTGCGGCACCACCCGCTGGATATTGCGGTATTGGCTACCGAAAAAGCCTTAGAGTATGATCGCACAGATATCAATAGCCTAAGAGTGTTCGCCGCTGGCCAAGCCAATGCGCAAATCCCGGATTTGGTCCCGCTGGATGAATCGTGGACCCCCAGTCAGGTTGCAGAGTGGCGGCCGGACCTATCGATTTACGACTCGTTGGGGGTGGCCATCGATGACTGAAGAGTTAGCCGCTGTCTGCAAAGAACTTAGGCTTGGTGATCTTGGCAAACTTGCCACCCAAGTGACGTTTCAAAACGAAACCCAGTACTTAACCGATGTACTTAAGCTAGTTGCGGCAAACCGTGAAGCGCAAAGGGTTGAAAGGCTAATCAGGCAAGCAAGGTTTCCGGTTATTAAGACTTTTGATGGCTACAAGTATCATCCTATAACGTGGCCGAAAGGCTATGACAAAGAGCAGTTGTTGGGCTTGGATTTCATTGAAAACAAGCAAAACATTCTCTGTCTTGGAGCAGTTGGCACAGGCAAGACACATATGGCCACAGCACTGGGTGTGAAGGCTTGTTCATTTGGGAAAAAGGTCCGTTTCTTTCGCATGTCGGATCTGGCCGCGGAGCTAACGGAAAAACACCGTGCTGGAAACTTGGCTAAAATGTTGAAGCAGTTGCAAAGACTGGACCTGCTTATCCTCGATGAGGTGGGCTACATCCCGTGTGATAGGCTTTCATCGCAATTGTTATTTAACGTGATTTCCAATAGCTACGAGCAACAAAGCGTAATCGTAACATCAAATCTGCAATTTGGTCGATGGAATGAAATGTTCGGGGACGATCGCCTAACTGCCGCGCTGATTGACCGTTTGGTCCACAGGGCACATATTTTGAGCTTTACCGGCCCAAGCCTTCGTTACGAAGAAGCCATGAAGGGCGAGCGTTTAAACAAGTAAAATCTAAATCAGGATGCTATCGAAAATTAGACTGCCAAACTATCGATTTCTTAGTTGCCAAACACAATACTTTCATTGTGACAGCTCCTTCTAATTACCCTGATAGGTTGTTTTTCTCAAATTCATTCTATCAGAATTATTTGGAGCTGTCATTTTCAATTTCTACGGAGTTTGGGACAGAATCCAATAAAAGGATTATTGACTAAAGAAGAAATGTGGGATTCGATTGCCAAATTGGAAGGGCAATTTTTGACAAATCCTTTTGCTTCGGAAAAAATAAAATATAAACTTAAGCCCTTGGTT
>JBHGWS010000045.1:0-2868 GCA_041936745.1 Candidatus Darwinibacter acetoxidans | reverse complement strand
AATGTGGCGTTTTTCTTAGCCGGGCTGCAGGCAATCCCTAAATCACTGTTGGAGGCTTCCTACGTTGACGGGGCAACGGGCAGGCAGGCTATCCGCTATATTACGCTGCCGCTGTTATCGCCGACAATTTTCTTTTTATTTGTCATGAACCTAATTTACTCCCTCTTTGATACTTTCGGTTTAATCGATGCCGTAACTAAAGGGGGGCCCGGCGGTGCCACCTCTATCTTAATTTTCAAGGCTTACCGTGACGGTATTATTTCACTTAACCTAGGATCTTCGGCGGCCCAATCAGTTGTGCTCATGGTTATCGCAACGGCTTTAACCGTCTTTCAATTTCAGTTTGTTGAAAGGAAGGTGTCCTATTGAGGCTCAAGTTAAAGCGGTTAATGGCAGATAAAACATTTTGGAAAAAGGCTTTCCTGCATTTTTTATTACTTCTGGTAGTGGTTGTTATCGGCTTCCCCCTTATTTATGCCTTTGCCATTTCAACACAGAGCCTGCAGGAAGTTACAATGCGGCCTAGCTTGAAATTTTCTCAGTTTATCAAGGAGAATTATTACAATGCCTGGACGCGCAGTAACATGGGCCGCCTTTTATTAAACAGCTTCTTCGTAGCCTTCGTCTCCACAGTGGGAAAGATTATAATGGCGGTTTTATCAGCCTTTGCCATTGTCTTTTTTGACTTCCGTTTGAAGGCGGTGGCTTTTTGGACAATTTTTATAACTTTGATGCTGCCGGTGCCGGTGCGGATCATCTCGACGTACCAAGTAATCAGTGATTTAGGGTGGCTAAACAGCTATGTCGGCTTGACAGTACCTTTAATGGCCTCAGCTACCGGGACTTTTTTCTTCCGCCAGTTCTACCGCACCATCCCCAATGAAATGGTCGAGGCTGCTCAATTGGATGGGGCAGGGCCCCTTAGGTTTCTTTGGTCCATCCTCATGCCTAACTCCTGGGCCAACATCGCCGCCCTTTTTGTCGTTCTGTTTATCTTTGGTTGGAACCAATACCTTTGGCCTTTAATGATTACGCACACAAAAGAGATGCGGGTCGTGGTTGTGGGGATTCGCAGCTTGATTCCCGGCGGCGGGGAGCTGTTACCGGAATGGAATATCGTAATGGCAGCTGCCGTCTTCGCCTTAATCCTGCCCGTTTTGGTTATTCTCTTTTTGCAGAAATATTTTGTAGAGCTGATGATTGAGTCTGAGAAATAAGTTTAAGCTAGTTTAGCTGCTTTAATCGCTCAGAGTTCAATATACACACTGAACTGGGGAGAATCCTTAAACCCTGGGGTTGAAGGTTTCTCTCCTGTCTTTTCTGCCTGCCACCCTTAACTCAATTTAGGTTCCATGAATGATGCGATTCCGCACAATTCTCCTTCGAGCCGGTGAAATAGGAGTAAGAAATAAAAGGAGGCGGTTTAATTGTCTGATTTTGATTCTGCTCGATTGAATGATTACATCTTAAAGGAAATAGAAGAACAAAAAATTCCCGGGCTTTCCATAAGTTTTGAGGGCCCAAACGGCACGATCTTTGAAAAAGCCTACGGCCACCGGGATGAAGAGAAAACCCCCGTAACCACCGAGACTATTATGGGGGTGGCTTCTTTGTCGAAATCCGTGACTGCCGTGGCTTTAGCCCTTTTAGAGGCAGATGGCAGGCTCAAGTTTACTGATCCCGTGACCCGGTTTTTCCCCCGCTTTAAAATCCCCGGAACGCCGAAAGACGCTGTTTTAATCAAACATCTCTTAGATCATACGACCGGGCTGCCCCTACTGCCAACTCTGCGGCATTCAATGGCTGCTCACACTAAAAGGGATCCGGGTGAAAAGCGGGATATGGATGCTCTGCCGCAGCTTTTAAAGGTAGAGACAGCGGAAGATATCATAGATTATATTACAGCCGGCGATTATGAGCCTTTAGGCCAACCGGGAGAGTACATGAGCTATTCCAATGATTGTTATGCCATTTTGTCCGCCATTGCGGACTTAGCTGCGGGGATCAGCCTAGAAGACTTTTTAGAGGAAAGAGTTTTTCAACCGCTGGGTATGAAACGCAGTGCTTTGGGCTTTGAGCGGCTGGCTGATTTTACTAACGTGACTGACTTATTTTCCAAGAACGAGGAAGGAGAAATCACTTCTTCTAAAAACTGGGTCTTTGCGCCGCCTTACCGCGGCTGCGGCTGGATCATTTCCACAAGTAAAGATATGGCCAAGTATTACAAGATGCTGGCCCAAGACGGGGTTTATGAGGGCCGCCGTATTTTACCCAAAAGTGCCGCTGACCGCCTTTTAGGCGAGGAGTATCCTGTTTTAAAAACCAGTGTCTATGGCTATGGGTTAAGTAAGATCGCTTGGCAGGGCAGTGTGCTGTTTAACCACACGGGCGGCTTGAAAGGAATTTCTTCCGCCGGTATCTTTCTAAAAGACAAAGGTTATGCAGGGGCTCTTTTAAGCAATATTGGCGGTGCCAATGCATTTGGCATTTTAATGGGTGCCTTTAACATTTTAAAAGGCCTGAAGCCGGAAACACCCGTCCACAACTTCAAACCGCTCAAAAGAAAACCGCAGGAGCCGCAGATCTATGAAGGGTATTACAGCGGCAGGGAAGGCGGCCTTTCCCGCATGGCTTATCCGTTTAAAGTTGAACTTGTGCAAGATTCTTTGTATCTTACGCCGCCGCGGGAAGAAAAACCGCTCAAACTGCACTTTTGTGGCGGCAATACATTTTTAGGCGCCAAAGAAGGGGAGGACCCCATCTTCATGGGACAGATTATCAGCTTCTTTGTCCGCCGCGACCGAGCCTGGGGCTTGAAAATCGGCAGCCGCATTTACCAACGCATTTGAAGAAAGGAAGAGGAACAGG
>JBHGWS010000044.1:0-14984 GCA_041936745.1 Candidatus Darwinibacter acetoxidans | reverse complement strand
CGTTTCCCGGGAAGATATCCCCGAGGAAGTTTTGGAGCATGAAAAAAACATCTACCGCACCATTGCGAAAAATGAAGGAAAACCGGAACATATCATAGACAAAATCGTAGAAGGACGCATCGACAAATATATTGAGGAAATCTGCCTTCTGGAGCAGCCCTTTGTAAAAGATACGGACCTGACGATACAGGAACTGCTCACTGCAAAGATCGCCAAGATAGGAGAAAATATTTCCGTCAGGCGTTTTGCCCGCTTTGAGCGGGGTGAAGGCCTGGATCGGCGAGAGGAAGACTTTGCAGCCGAAGTAATGGCCCAGATGGGACAATAAGAAGACACCTCGGTGTCTTCTTTTTTTAAAGGTGGAGGGATCCGCCGATTTAAGCAGAATAATAGGGAGAGATGTTCATGGTAAAACCCGTGTATAAAAGGGTTGTTTTAAAGCTCAGTGGGGAGGCCTTGGGCGGGGGCGGTTACGGTATCGATCCGGAAGTTGTGGCCATGATCGCCGACGAGATAACTAAAGTAAATAAATTCGCTGTGCAGATAGCTGTAGTAGTGGGCGGCGGCAACATTTGGCGGGGAGCGACAGGCAGCGCCAAGGGGATGGACCGCACCACCGCTGATTATATGGGGATGCTGGCGACGGTGATCAATGCTTTGGCTCTGCAGGATGCCCTGGAAGATCGGGGTATACAGACCAGGGTGCAGACGGCCATTGAAATGCGGCAGATCGCCGAACCATATATCCGCAGGCGGGCGGTGCGCCACTTGGAAAAAGGGCGCTTAGTCATCTTTGCATCGGGCACAGGCAACCCCTACTTCAGTACAGATACAACTGCTGCCTTAAGGGCCTTGGAAATAGAAGCTGACGTGATATTAATGGCCAAAAGGGGAGTGGACGGCGTCTACGATGCGGATCCAAAAAGCGATCCCACCGCTGTTAAATTCGAAACCATCACCTACTTGGATGTGCTCAGCCGCAATCTCGGTGTTATGGATTCCACGGCGACCTCGCTGTGCATGGACAACAATATTCCCATTATCGTTTTTAACTTCGATGAACCGGGCAATATTGAAAAAGCAATCTGCGGTGTAAAATTAGGTACTTTCGTAGGAGGCGAAAAGCATGATTGACGAAATTCTGCGGGACGGCGAAAGCAGGATGAAAGATGTCATTGAGGCGACAAAAAAAACATTTTCCGCTGTGCGGACAGGCAGGGCTAACCCGGCTTTGTTAGACAGGGTTGTCGTTTCCTATTACGGCACACCTACGCCTTTAAACCAAATGGCAAGTATCAGCGCACCGGAGCCCAGGCTTTTAGTCATTACACCTTGGGATAAAAACGTTATCAAAGATATTGAAAAAGCAATACTTATAGCTGATTTGGGCCTTGTACCCAATAATGACGGCTCTGTGATCCGCATTGCCATACCTCAGTTAACTGAAGAGCGCCGGAAAGAATTAGCCCGTTTGGTGCGCCAAGATGCAGAAGATCACCGCATCAGCATTAGAAATATCAGGCGCGAGGTTAACGATGCGCTCAAGGCGTTAGAAAAAGACGGTGACATCTCTGAAGATATCTACCACCGTACACAGGATGAAGTACAAAAGTTGACGGATCGCTTCATCAAAGAAATTGATTCGCTTTTGGAAAACAAGGAAAAGGAGATCATGGAAGTTTGAACAACAAAACATGGGATTCGCTGATCGGCTGCAGCCTGCCTGAAGCCAAAGAGGCTCTGCAGGCCGCCGGGGTAGCCTACAGAACACAGTTTACTTATCCCCCCGGGAAGAAAAAGCCGCAGGACACGGCCCGCGTAATTGCGGTGAGGAAGACAGAAAAAGTCACCTTAATCTGCGCCTTTCCGGATTGGACGGTGATCTAAGGGGGTCTCGCCTTGGTTGAACTTGATTTGAAAAAAATACCAAACCACGTTGGCATTATTATGGACGGCAACGGGCGCTGGGCAAAAAAAAGAGGCCTGCCGCGCTTTTTAGGCCACCGCCAAGGCGTGGATGCTTTAAAAAAGGCGGTCCGCTTCGCCTCTGACATCGGCATTGGCACCCTGACAGTTTACGCCTTCAGCACGGAAAACTGGCAGCGGCCCCAAGCTGAAGTCAACTTTTTACTCGATTTGATGTACAAAACTTTTGTATCGGAAATTGAAGAACTGCGGCGGGAAGGCGTCAGGATTTTTTTAATCGGCGATCGACAGACCATCTCGGAAGAAATTGCCGCCGTTTGGGATAAGGCAGAAGCGCTGACAAAGGAAAATAAAGGGCTAACGCTCAATGTGGCCTTTAACTACGGCGGCCGGCAGGAAATAACTGCAGCGGCGCGCAGTCTGGCAAAAAAAGTGGCTGCCAAAAAGCTTACTTTAGAAGATATTACGGAAGATACCTTCCAAAAAGAACTCTACACGCGCCAAAGCCCAGATTTAGATCTGATCATCCGCACGGGAGGCGAGTCGCGGCTGAGCAACTTTTTATTGTGGCAGGCCGCTTACAGCGAAATTTATATTACCGACACACTCTGGCCTGATTTTGGGCCAAAAGACTTTGCAAGGGCCCTGCAGGATTTTTCCCGGCGTGAACGCCGCTTTGGCCTAGTACCCGTAAAGGAGAATATTGACTAAAATGCTTGCCCAAAGAATACTTACGGCCTTAGTGGGAATACCCATAGTTTTGGTCGCCTTATATTACGGCGGGTTCTTTTGGCTGATCGTTGTCTCCTGCCTGATCTTGGTGGGGCTTTTGGAATTCGCCCGCTTAAGCGGCGGAGGTGCGTACCTGGATTATCTGCTCTTAGCCGGACTATCCTTTTTAGTTGTTACATATAGTGGTATTAATGGTACCAAACTGCTGATTTGGCTTGTGGCACAGCTGTTTTACTATCTTTTACGCGCTTCCTTTGGCGGCATGTGCAATTTTGCCGCCGCTTTTAACATCTTAGGCGTGCTTTACGTTGCGCTTCCTTTGAGTTTCCTTTGGAATGTCCGTGCGGTTTTTGGCCTTTCCTGGACGGTTTTCGGGCTTTTGACCACCTGGGTTACAGATACGGGCGCGTATTTCGGCGGTACCCACTGCGGCAGGCGCCAACTGGCGCCCACAATCAGCCCCAATAAATCTGTGGAAGGGGCCCTGTTTGGCAGCGCGGCCGCTTTAGTCTTCGGTTTCATCTTTGCCCAAGTGACCCACAAACCGGCCTTTTCAGTCAGCGGGCTTGCTTTACTTCTTTCCATCCTGGCGCAGCTGGGGGATCTCGTTGAATCCGCACTGAAAAGGGAACAAGCAGTGAAAGATACCGGCAGGCTTCTGCCGGGCCATGGAGGTATCCTGGATCGCTTCGATTCCTTGGGATTTGTTTTTCCCGCACTTTATATCATTTTGAACTTGCTACCTCCTAACTTTTAAGGAGTGAAGCTTAGTGCGGCAGCGGCGCGGCCTTGCCATCTTGGGTTTCGTGGCGGCTGTATTACTGGGCAGGCTTTGTTTTGTGTACCTTGCCCCTTTTCTGATTGCTTTGGTTTTGGCTCTTATTTTAGATCTGCCCATCAGCGCCCTGGAAAAAGTGGGGCTGCCGCGGGCTTGGGGCAGTTTTTTGCTGGTAGCTGTGGCTTTTTTGGGTATACCTTTTCTTTTCTCTTTATTTTTCGTCCATTTATGGTACGAAATCAAGTCCCTTGCCGGCATCGCCAGCCTAGGCCAGCTGTCCGATTTGTTTTCCGGGAAAATCATTGCCCTGCTGGAAGATTTCCCGTTATTTGGCGGGCATTTAAATTTAACGGATCTTGCTGAACCATTATTCAGGTGGGCAACGGCCATACCTGATCTTTTATTAATCTGGCTGCTGGCGGCCATCAGTGCCTATTTTTTCTGCCGGGACAAGAAAAGAATCGCCAAATTTGTTGTACAGCACATCCCGCAAGCGTGGCGGCAGGAATTTTTTATGGTCTACCACAAGTCCTATGGAGCAATTTGGCGCCTTTTGCAGATTCAGCTTTTATTATTAGCTGTCTCCACCGGTTTAACTATGGCTTTATTCTGCCTTTTAAGGCTGCCCTATGCCCTGACTTTAGGACTTTTGGCGGGGTTTTTGGATTTAATGCCCGTGGTCGGTCCCGGGATCGTATATCTTGCCCTCCTTATTTTTCATCTTTGGCTCGGCAATTTCCGGCTGAGCCTGGCCTTAGGCCTTGCCTACCTGCTTTTTGTTCTGCTTAGGCAGGTTGGTGAGCCCCGCTTAGTCGGCGATAAACTGGGCCTGCACCCTTTAGCTGCACTCTTTGCCCTTTATTTCGGCTTTAAATTCGGCGGGGTGGTGGGGGCTTTTCTGGCGCCGCTGCTTTTGGTGTTTTTGCGCACGGCCCTGGCAGCTTTGAATTAAACTATCGGAAAGGATTTTTCCATGCCTAACATAGTAATCTTAGGTTCCACAGGTTCCATCGGAACCCAAACTTTAGACGTCTTACGCCATCTGCCTGATTTCAAGGTATTAGGCTTAGCAGCAGGTTCCAACGTTAAACTGCTTAGGCGCCAGATTAAGGAGTTTAAGCCGCGGGCGGCCTACATTGAAGACAGCCAACATGCCGCGGCTTTGGAAGAAGAATTTAAGATACCGGTTTACAGCGAGCCACAAAAAATGTGCGCTCTGGCCCAAGACCCCGCCTGTGACATAGTGGTCACCGCTTTGGTTGGCATCAGGGGCTTAAAACCAACTTTAGCCGCGCTGGAGGCGGGAAAAAGGGTTGCTTTAGCAAATAAAGAGACGTTGGTAGCGGCCGGCCACTTGGTCATGGCTTACAAAGAACAAATTATACCGATTGATTCGGAACATAACGCGCTTTGGCACTGCTTTTACGGCCGGCAGAAGAAACAGGTGGATAAAATTATCTTAACGGCCTCAGGCGGCCCCTTTCGCAATTACCGGGGCTCCCTGGCCGCTGTTACGGTTCAGCAGGCCTTAGCCCACCCCCGCTGGGATATGGGGGCGAAAATCAGTATCGATTCTGCGACTTTAATGAATAAAGGCTTGGAAGTTATTGAAGCCCACTGGCTTTTTGGCTTCCCTTATGACAAAATTGAAGTAGTTGTCCACCCGGAAAGCATTGTGCATTCTTTGATCCAGCAAAAAGACGGCTCTCTTCTCGCCCTGCTGGGGCCGGCGGATATGCGCCTGCCCATTCAGTATGCCTTAACTTACCCCAAAGTGCTGCCATCACCCGTTGAGCCGTTGGATCTGGTAGAGGTGGGCTCTTTGAGCTTTGAAGCGGTAGATTTTAACCGTTTCCCCAGCCTGAAGCTTGCTTATGAAGCGGGCAGATCGGGGGGCGAACAGCCGGCGGCATTAAACGCCGCCAACGAAGAGGCGGTAGCTGCATTTTTAGCAGGCGAACTCAGGTTTCCGGAGATCCCTAAAGTTGTTGCCAAAGTAGTCGAAGGCTTTTCAGGTAAATCTTTTCCCGACTTAGAGCAAATACTAGCTATTGACGCAGAAGCCCGCCTGCGCAGCAGGAAATGGATAGGGAAATTAACCCTGCGTTAGGAAAGGGTGGTATTATGCTTACGTTTGTCTCTTTTGTAGTTGTTTTCGGTGCCATCGTGTTTTTCCATGAATTCGGCCACTTTCTCGTCGCCAAATTGGCGGGGATTACTGTTTACGAATTTGCTTTGGGCTTCGGCCCCGTTTTAACCAGCAAAAAGAGGCGGGGGACGAAATACTCGCTGCGGGCCTTCCCTTTGGGAGGGTTTGTGAAAATGGCGGGGATGGACGAGCCCCAAGAAGGCGAAGAAGTTGAGTCTGATGATCCGGGCAGTTTCCATAATAAATCGCTGGCTTGGCGGCTGGGGACCATTAGCGCGGGGCCTTTAATGAACTTTGTTTTGGCCGTTTTACTCTTTTTTGCCTATTTCATGTTTGTTGAAGTGCCGCCCCGGATTACTTTGATCGAGCAGGGTTCCGTGGCGGAAAAGGCGGGCTTTTTGCCCGGCGATGAATTTATCTCTTTCGACGGTGAAAAAGTCAGCGACACAGATGAAATCATCGCTAGAATCCAAGCCGCACCGCAGAGAGAACTTGCCATTGTAGTCAAAAGAGAGCGGCGCAATATAACTATCCTCGTTGTACCGGAAGAGAGGGAAGGCAGGGGTATTTTAGGCATAGGCATTGCGGACACCAAACCCAAATACCCGTTTTGGCTTTCGCTGAAAGGCGCCTTCACCCAAACCGGGCGGGTCACGGCAGAGTTGGTCCGCGGGCTGGGCAGGATTATTACGGGTAGGGAGAAGGCCGAGCTGTCCGGCCCCATCGGCATTGTCCAACTGGTCGGCCAAACGGCAAAACAAAGCTTAGCCGACCTACTGCTTTTGGCCATTCTTTTAACGATTAACTTAGGCCTTTTAAACCTCCTGCCGGTTCCGGTACTTGACGGCGGCTGGATTGTGATTTTGGTGGTAGAAGCCATTAGGGGCAGGCCCCTGGCGCCCAAGGCGCGGGGCATCGCCCAATTTATCGGTTTAGCCCTCCTCGTTTTATTAATGATCTTTGCCACCATCAAAGACATTTCCAGGTTAAACCTTTTCTCTTAGGAAGGTGAAGAAGATGCGTAAGAATACCCGCCCGGTCAAGGTTGGTAAAATTACAATCGGCGGCGGGGCACCAATATCTGTGCAGTCGATGACGAATACCGATACGCGGGATACTGCCGCCACTGTCCGCCAGATTAAGGAATTAGCCGCGGCGGGCTGTGAGATCGTCCGTTTAGCCGTAGTTGACAAGGAGGCGGCGGAGGCCTTAAAGGCAATTAAGGCGCAGTGTGAGGCAGTGCCGCTGGTGGCGGATATCCATTTTGATCACCGTTTGGCTTTAGCCGCCTTGGAAGCAGGTATTGATAAACTGCGTTTAAACCCGGGCAATATCGGTTCGGAAATAAAAGTACGGGAAGTGGTCAAAGCCGCCCAGGCAAGAAATGTGCCCATTCGGATCGGGGTCAATTCCGGCTCCCTTGAGAAGCCCCTTTTAGAAAAATACGGGCGGACGGCAGCTGCCATGGTAGAAAGCGCTTTAGGGCACATCGGCATCTTTGAAAGGCTTAATTTTAACGATATCGTGGTCTCATTAAAATCAACGGATATTGCGGTGACGACAAAGGCCTACGAGCAGTTAAGCAGCCGCACCAACTACCCGCTCCATTTGGGAATCACTGAGGCCGGCAGCAAGTGGTTTGGCACGGTTAAATCCGCCGCCGGCTTAGGCGCACTCCTCTCCCGGGGCTTAGGCGATACTTTACGTGTTTCGCTCACCGCCAACCCAAAAGAGGAAGTAAGGGTGGGCTGGGCAATTTTAGCCGCTTTAGGCTTAAGGCAGCGGGGCCCCGTCTTCATTTCCTGCCCAACCTGCGGCAGGACGGAAATAGATTTAGAGGAAATCACCGCCCAAGTGGAGAAACGTTTAAGTAATTTTCCCCTGCCTATAACGATAGCGGTCATGGGCTGCGTGGTTAACGGGCCGGGAGAAGCCAGCCAGGCTGATTTGGGTATCACGGGAGGCAGGGGTGTGGGCTTAGTTTTCCGCCGCGGTGAAATTTTACGCCGGGTGCGAGAAAGCGAATTAGTCGATGCTTTAGTAGCAGAAGCCAACAACTTATTGATGGAAAAGGATAGGGGATAAACATGTTAATGTCGCAATTATATTCACCAACATTACGGGAAGTTCCCGCGGAAGCGGAGATCGCAAGCCACAAACTTATGCTGCGGGCGGGCCTTTTGCGCCGTTCGGCGGCGGGAATTTATAGTTTCCTGCCTCTGGGGCTTCGGGTGATCCGCAAAGTGGAAAAGATCATTCGGGAAGAAATGAACGCCATTGGCGGCCAAGAAGTGCTGCTGCCCATAGTGCAGCCGGCGGAAATGTGGCAGGAAACGGGCCGTTGGGCTGATTACGGGGACGAGATGTTCCGCCTGCGGGACCGCCACGGCAGGCAGTTTTGTTTAGGCCCAACCCACGAAGAAATTATTACAACTCTGGTCCGGCAGGAAGTCCGCTCTTACAGGCAGCTGCCCCTGCGCTTGTATCAAATACAGAATAAATACCGGGATGAAATCAGGCCCCGCTTCGGTTTAATGCGCGGGCGGGAGTTCATTATGAAGGATATGTATTCTTTTGACCGCAGTGACAAAGCTTTGGATGAAAGCTACTGGGCTGCCTTTCATGCCTATGCCCGCATTTTTAAGCGCTGCGGCGTTGTGGCACGGCCGGTGGAGGCCGATTCCGGCGCCATTGGAGGAGATGTAACGCACGAGTTTATGGTTTTAGCCGACTCAGGGGAAGACCTGGTTTTGTACTGCCCCCAGTGTGATTACGCCGCCAACCAAGAGCGCGCCGCAGGTTTGGAAGTTGAAATTAAAGACATCGATCAAACAGCCATGGCGGAGCTGACTGAGGTGGCTACACCAAATATTAAAACGATTGAGCAGATTACATCTTTTTTGCAGGTAGACGCGGCGAAGTGCATTAAAGCCCTCGTTTATTTAGCTGACGGTAAGCCAATCTTAGCTTTGGTGCGGGGTGATCATAACCTTAACGAGGTTAAACTGCAGCGGACCTTAGGCTGCCAAACTTTAGAGCTGGCAGATGATGAGGCGATTTATGAGATCACAAATGCTCCCGTGGGCTTTACAGGGCCCGTTGGCCTTAGAAATGTCCCGATCTATGCCGATTATCAAATTGGGCAGATTGAAAATGCGGTGGTAGGGGCGAATAAAGAAGATCACCATTTGAAAAACGCCAATTTGGGGCGCGACTATCAGGTTACGGCCTTTGCCGATCTGCGGGAAATTGAACCCCAGGACCCCTGCCCGCGCTGTAAGACGCCCTTGGTGGGCGCCAGGGGTATTGAAGTGGGCCAAGTCTTTAAATTAGGCACCAAGTATTCGGGGGCTTTAAATGCCACATTTTTAGATGAAAGCGGCAGGGAATCGCCTTTGATTATGGGCTGCTACGGCATCGGCGTCGGCCGCACGGTCGCTGCGGTTATTGAGAAAAACCACGATGAAAACGGCATCATTTGGCCCTTCAGCGTAGCACCCTACCATGTAGTCATCGTCCCTATTTCTTCGAAAGACGAAAAATTGGCCGCGGCGGCAGCCCAAATCTACGAAGAACTCCAAGCCGCCGGCATCGAAGTTGTCTTGGACGATAGGGATGAAAGGGCCGGGGTTAAATTCAATGACGCGGATCTGATCGGTTTTCCCATCAGAATTACCATCGGGGCCCGCTCCTTGGAAAAAGGTGAAATGGAAGTAACCCTGCGCCGGACAAAAGAAACAACCAACCTGCCCATCGCCCGCGTTGTGGAACATGTTGCTAAACTGGTGAAGGATGGATAACCGTGAAAGTTGCTGCCATTGTTCCCGCCTATAACGAAGAGCGAACTATCGGCACTGTAATTAAGTGCCTGCTGGAGTGCACGGCAATTGATGAAATTGTCGTTGTCAGCGACGGTTCTTTTGACAAAACCGCCCAAATTGCCAGAGAGTTTCCCGTGCACGTTGTGGAATTAAAAGAAAACATAGGCAAAGGTGGGGCAATGAAAGCCGGTTCGGAGGCGGTAAAAAGCGACATCCTCCTGTTTATCGATGCCGACCTGGTGGGGCTGGAGTGCAAACACATCGACAGCCTTTTGGCACCGGTTTTGGCAAAAAGGGCAGCCATGAGCATCGGGGTTTTTGCAGAAGGGCGCCTCTCCACAGATCTGGCTCAAAAGATTGCACCCAACCTTTCCGGCCAAAGGGCCATTACAAGAGAACTGTTTGAAAGTGTCCCCAAATTAAGACAGACGCGCTACGGTGTTGAAGTGGCTTTAACCCGCTACGCCGAACAGCATAAAATTAAAGTTGTGGAAGTGCCCCTGCCTCGGGTCAGCCAGGTTATGAAAGAAGAAAAACACGGGTTGAGGCGGGGCCTGCGGGCACGCATGAAAATGTATTGGGAGATTATCAAGTCCATTAGATTATAACCCTGGTTTCCGGGGTTTCTTTTCGAGGTGGTTTGGTGACTTATTATTATCTTAAACCGAAAGACAATGAATTTCTCACATCTCTGGATCCCGATCCCCTTTTGGCGGCAATTGAAATCCAGGAGATTATTATAGATCCCAAAAAACGAAAATGGACCTTCTCAATGAAAGGCCCTCAAAAGGGCACGGATCAATTTTGGCAGGAACTTGCCCGCAAGATCAAAGCATCCATTAAAGAAGTTCGGGAAGTGGATTTTGAATGGGAAGCCAAGGCGGCGGAATGCATCAACGATTACATGGAAAATGCCATTAAATCGATTGCGCCCAAGCCTGCTAATTACGGTTCGCCCGGGCCGCAAAAAAGGCGGAACAACCGGGGGCGCGCCCTTCTGCAGGCGGAAATCAAGGGCGAGCCCATCCCCATAGCGGAGCTTTGGGAAGAAGAGCGCAGTGTCATTATCGCCGGGGAAGTTGTCGATGCCCAAAAGCGGGCAACGAGGACCGGCGGCACTTTAATGTTAATCGATGTTTACGATGGGACAGATACTTTAAACTGTAAGGCATTTTTAGAGAATTCGGCGGATTTAGGCATTAAAACCGGTGACTGGCTCAAGGTTAAAGGCAGCTTACAGTTTCAGCCTTACGATCAAGAATTGGCGCTTATGATTCAAGGCCTGGCTTTCATCGAACCGCCCGCGCCTTTGGTTGATGAAGCACAAAAAAAGCGTGTAGAGCTGCATCTGCATACGAAAATGAGCGGTTTGGACGGCACGATAGATACAGAAGATGCCGTAAAAATTGCCGCATCTTTAGGCCACGAAGCCGTTGCTATTACAGATCACGGTGTTGTGCAGGCTTTTCCCCAGGCGTACCGGGCCGGGGAAAAATATGGTGTGAAAATTATCTACGGCCTGGAAGGCTATTTAATCGAAAGCCCGGCAACAAAGGATCAGGCCTTCCACATCATCCTTTTAGCTGAGAATAAGGTGGGGCTCAAAAATTTATACAAACTGGTATCATATTCCCATCTTAGGCACTTTTACAGAACGCCCCGCCTGCCGCGGGAATTAATCGAAAAATACCGCCGGGGCTTGATCATCGGTTCCGCCTGTGAGGCGGGGGAGGTCTACCAAGCGGTTTTAAGAAATGATCCCCGGGCCTTGGAAATTGCCGAATTTTACGATTATTTGGAGATCCAGCCCTTAGCCAATAACGAATTTCTCTTGGGCACGGAACATGTTAAGACCAAAGAAGATTTAGCCCGCATTAATAAGCAGATCGTTAAAATTGGCGAACATTTGAATAAACCCGTTGTGGCTACCTGTGACGTGCATTTTTTGAGGCCGGAAGATTCTTTTATCCGCACCATTCTCTTGGCGGGCCAAGGCTTTGCCGATGCGGAACATCAAGCCCCCTTATATTACCGGACTACAACGGAAATGCTGGCGGAGTTCGCTTATCTGGGAGAAAAGAAAGCAGAAGAAGTGGTCATCAAAAACCCCCGGGCCATCGCTGAAAAAATAGAAAAGTTAACGCCTGTACCCCAGGGCCTGCACCCGCCTAAACTTGCCGATGCAGATCAAAAATTAAAAGAAATGACATTTGCCGCCGCGGCGGAAATTTACGGCGATCCTCTGCCCGAATTAGTGGAAAAGCGGCTCCAGCGGGAGCTGGCCGCCATTATTGGCAACGGTTTCGCTTCTTTATACATCATTTCCCATAAATTAGTGAAAAAGTCATTAGATCACGGCTATTTGGTGGGCTCCCGCGGTTCGGTCGGTTCATCACTGGTTGCCACCATGTGCGCCATTACAGAAGTTAATCCCCTGCCGCCCCACTACATCTGCCCGCAGTGTTTTTGGCATGAGTTTTTTACCGCAGGCGAAGTGGGCGCGGGAGTGGATCTGCCCGAAAGAAACTGCCCCGAATGCGAAACCCCCCTGCAGAGATTGGGCTTTGATATTCCTTTCGAAGTCTTCATGGGCTTTCACGGCGATAAAGTCCCCGATATTGATTTAAACTTCAGCGGGGAGTACCAAGGAGAAATCCACGATTATACGGAAGAGCTTTTCGGCAGGGAACAAGTTTACCGGGCGGGGACAATCGGCACTTTAGCCACTAAAACGGCCTACGGCTTTGTCATGAAATATTTAGAGCAGGTCCAGGAAACAAAAAGGCGGGCAGAAGTAAACCGCCTTGTGAGCAGGCTTACAGGGGTACGCCGTACGACGGGCCAACACCCGGGCGGTATGGTCGTTGTACCTGCGGAAATGGATATTTATGATTTTACACCCATTCAATACCCTGCCAATGACGACAAAAGCGGGATAGTGACAACCCATTTCGAGTACCACGCTTTAGATGACAGCTTGGTCAAACTCGATATCTTAGGCCACGACGATCCCACCATGCTCCGCAATTTACAGGATCTGACAGGCGTCAGCGTGCAGGAAATCCCTTTGGATGAACCGGAGACTATGGCTATTTTTTCCGGCCTGGCGAGCTTGGGCGTGACGGAAGAAGAAATAGGCACTCCGGTGGGCACTTTGGGCATCCCGGAATTCGGCACGCCTTTTGTGCGGCAGATGCTCGTTGATACCAGGCCGAAAACGTTCAGCGATCTGGTCCGCATCAGCGGCTTATCACACGGTACAAATGTCTGGACAAATAATGCCCAGGAATTGGTCAAGGATGAAATTGCGGACTTAAGCAGTGTAATCGCCACCAGAGATGACATCATGTCTTATTTAATGCTGCGCGGATTGGAAGCCACGGATGCGTTTAGGATCATGGAGCAGGTCCGCCGCGGCCGGGGTTTAACGGAAGATGATGAGAAATTGATGCGCAAGTTCAACGTACCCCAGTGGTATCTGGAAAGCTGCCAAAAAATCAGCTACATGTTCCCTAAAGCACATGCGGTCGCCTACGTGATGATGGCTTACCGCATAGCCTATTTCAAAGTACATCACCCCTTAGCGTTTTACGCGGCGCTGTTTTCTTTGAAAACCGCCGATTTTGATGCCCATCTCGTTTCTTTGGGCGAGGGGGCGATTAAAAGGGAAATGGAAGAAATTAAAGCAAAAGGCAGTGAAGCCACTGCTAAAGATCGCTCAACTTACACGCAGCTGGAAATCGTCACCGAAGCCATGGCCAGGGGCATCAAGTTTTGGCCCGTCAATCTGTATAAGTCAGCGGCCGTTTCCTTTAAGATCCACGAAAACGGCCTTTTACCGCCTTTAGCTTCTCTGCAGGGCGTTGGGGTAAACGCCGCGGCCGGTATTTTAGAGGCGAGAAAGAGCGGCGAATTCATTTCCATCGAAGATCTGCGCTTGAAATCAGGGGTTACGAAAGCGGTCATTGAAGTTTTAAGGCTGCACGGTGCTTTAGAAGGCCTGCCCGAGACTAATCAATTGACACTTTTCTAGTCGGCGTGGTATAATATCTGTGTGTGTAATTTATAGCAGGCGGGAGAGTGGGTTCCACCCACTCTTTTCACGTATTAGCTTGGAAATACGGATATAATTGGGTTGAAGGGAGCGGTTCACAAACTCATGAGCAGGAGAAGAATCGAAAATGCTGTGCAGGGCTGGGTAGAAAATATAATTGCGGATACAGAGATGGAATTAGTTGATGTAGAATACGTTAAAGAAGAGCAGGGCTGGATTTTGCGGGTCTTTTTAGATAAACCGGGCGGCATCGATGTGGAAGACTGCCGTTTCGTCAGCGAAGATCTCAGCCGGATTCTGGATGACGAAGATCCCATTCCCGGCGCTTACTCTTTGGAAGTATCTTCGCCGGGGTTGGAACGCCCTTTGACCAAAGAAAAAGACTACGAACGTTTTCAAGGGCGCATGGCTCACATTCGAACTTACAGCGGCTTATACGGCCATAAACGCTTTGACGGCGAATTAAGAGGCCTTAAGGGCGAAAATGTGTTGTTGGAATGGGAAGGGAAAGTTATTGAGATCCCGATAAAGTTGATTGCCAAAGCGAACTTGGCGTTTGAGTTTTAATTAGGGGGAAAAGAAACATGAATTTGGAACTGATTAATGCATTAGAAGATTTGGAAAGGGAAAAAGGCATTTCCAAAGAGATCCTCCTAGATGCTATTGAAACAGCCGTTGTCTCAGCTTACAAAAGAAATTACGGCACCAGCTCATCGGCGAGCGTCAGAGTGGAGTTCAACCGGTCCAGCGGGGAAATCCGCGTTTTTGCCAGGCGCAACGTCGTCGAGGAAGTAGAGGATGAAACTGTGGAGATCGGTTTAGAAGAAGCACAAGCTCTGGACCCTGAATATCAAGTGGGCGATGTAGTGGAAAACGAAGTCACCCCTACTGATTTTGGCCGGATTGCTGCCCAGACCGCTAAACAGGTCATCATTCAAAAGATCAGGGAAGCGGAGCGATCCATAGTTTTTGATACTTATGCGAACCGGGAAGGCGATGTTGTGACGGGCACGATCCTCCGCTCGCTGCACCGCCAAGTGATTGTAGATTTAGGCGATGTAGAGGCTGTTTTACCGATCAGCGAACAGATCCCCAACGAGCGTTACGAGCATAATTCCCGCCAAAGATTTTATATCAATGAGGTTAAGCAGAGCAGCCGGGGGGCCCAGGTATTTTTATCGCGGACGCACCCGGGGCTTTTGAAAGCCTTATTTGAATTGGAAGTCCCCGAGATCCAAAGCGGAGAAGTTGAAATCAAATCGGTGGCCCGGGAAGCGGGCAACCGTTCCAAGCTTGCCGTCTACAGCCGGGATCCCGCCATCGATCCGGTGGGGGCCTGTGTTGGTGCCCGGGGGGTCCGCGTTCAGGCCGTAGTAGCTGAATTAAATAATGAAAGAATCGACGTAGTCGAATGGGTTAACAATACGGAAGAATTTATTAAAAACGCACTCAGCCCGGCTCGGGTCCTTTATGTGCGGACGGAAGAGGAAACCAAAACAGCCCATACGGTTGTTCCCAACGACC
>JBHGWS010000043.1:0-19181 GCA_041936745.1 Candidatus Darwinibacter acetoxidans | reverse complement strand
AACCACGTTTTATTCAATATGGCGACGGGGAGCGGCAAAACTGATCTGATGGCAGGCCTCATCCTGTACCTTTATTGGGAATTGGGCTACCAAAACTTTCTATTCTTGGTAGATACAAACGCTGTTTTAAACAAAACCATCGATAATTTGATCAACAAAGGATCAGCTAAATACCTGTACGCACCCCGGTTAGAGATTGAAGGGGAAAGGGTTGAGATCAGGCAGGTTGAAGTATTTCCTGCGCACCAAAGCAAAAACACTATTTACTTAAAGCTTGCCACGGTGCAGAGCGTCTCCTCGGACATTTTCACCCAAAAGGAAAACGCCATGGGCGCCGACGACTACGCCAGGCATAAGGTGGTTATCTTGGGTGATGAGGCGCACCACTATTCAGCCGCAACGAAGTCGGAAAAAGAAAAAGAGCGCTCCTGGGAAAAAGCCATTTCCGTTATCTTAGGCGCCCGCAAAGATAACCGCCTCTTGGAGTTCACCGCTACAATTGATCTTGCCAACAAAAAGGTGTACGAAAAGTATAAGGATAAAATAATATACCGCTATACCTTAGACCGCTTTATCCAAGACCGCTATTCCAAGAATGTTAAACGGATCCAGTCGGGCAACGCGGACATTGATAATATGCTCAACGTTATTTTATTAAGCGAATACCGCCGCAGGTATGCCTTGGAAAAGTACAACACTCGGATTAAACCGGTCGTGATGTTTAAATCCCAGCGCATTGCCGCATCCAATGAAGCCCACGAGCAATTCAACCGGTTAGTTGCTTCTTTAACGGCCCCTTATTTAAAAAATTTTTTGGCCAGGCAGTCCCAAATCGCAGGAAAAGACGGCAGTGAAACACTGGCGTTAGCACATGACTACTGGCGGGAAAACGAAGAAAACTTAGTGCCTTTGATTCGGCAGATCAAGCGGGAATTCGGACCGGGCCGCATTATTAACGCCAACGACAGTGACCGCTCCAATATGCTGGAGCAGGGGCACTACGAGGCTTTAAACAGCTTGGAGAGCCCGGCGAATTTATACAGGGTGATTTTTGCCGTTGCCAAACTGACGGAAGGCTGGGACGTTTTAAACTTATACGATATTGTGCGCTTAAGCGATCATCCGCAAACTAAGGGGACCAGGGCAACTACCATGTCCGAAGCACAGCTTATAGGCCGCGGCGCCAGATATTATCCGTTTTTGCTGAACGGCCGCCGTTCGTTTCAAAGAAGGTTCGCTGATGACAGCAAGGACAGCTTGATTTTGGAAACGATCCATTACCACACAATAAATGAGCCCCAATATCTTAAGAATTTAGTGGCCGCTTTGGATGAAATGAACCTGCCGACCAGTGAAGACAAGAAAAACCCCTTGCTCGAAGTAAAAGTAAAAAACAGCTTTAAAAAGACAGAGGTTTGGCGGCGGGGGAAAATCTATTACAATGAAACCATCGAGGTGGGCGATGATTATTATGATTCGTTGGCTAAATACGGCATTGATAATGAAGGCGATATAATCATCCCGTTTTTATCCGTATTAAAAGAAGTAGGCTATAAAGATGAGGAAATCGGGGAGGATTACAGCAGAGCAGTTAATGTGCCCCTATCTTTCGATCGGCGGTATTTAAATAAGGTCATGAACCGGCTCAGTTTTTACCACTTTTCTAATTTGAAAAAATATATTCCCCGGTTGAAATCGCGGGAAGAATTTTTGGGGCCGCAGTGGCTGAATATTTATAACCGGACGGTGTATGTGACGGTCCCCCGGAATTTAAATGTGGATTCAATCACCCCGCGGGAGAAATTAGCAGTTTTGGCGCGTTATTTTACTTCTCTGGCGGAGAAAATCAAGGCGGGGTATCGAAAAAAACGCGGGACGGCCAAGTTTATCGGCTACCCGATTAAAGATTACATCGGCAATTTCCGCAAGCGGGTGCCAAATTACGATACCGCTCGGGCCGATCTGAGAAACAACCCGCAGACGGTGCGGCGTTACGAAATAAAAGACGAACATTTCGTCTATGATTCGGCCATTATTAACCTGACCGAAAAACAGTTAATCGATCGTATTTTGGAAAGGGTTGCTGAACTTGCAGCTGTTTATCCCCGGGTGTTCTTGATCCGTCTGGACGAAAACATGCACCGCGAATCGGCAAAAAACGAAAAATTAAAGCTGCATCAGTTTGGCTGCGGCCACAAAACCTTTGAATTAGCCGGTTTTCAACCGGATTTTATCCTTTACCTGGAAAACGCAGATTACGTCCTTCAAATCTTTATCGAGCCAAAAGGCCACAGCTTAAAAGAAGAACAGTGGAAAGAAGATCTTTTAATCTACATCAACGAAAATGAAGCGGAAATAATGTGTGAAGAGGAGATAGAAGAAGATGTGAAAATCAAGGGTGTCAAATTCTATACAATAAACGATGGTAGAGGTACGATCAGGCAGTTGGGAAAAATTGCCCTGGGGCGCCCCTTTAAAAGCCTCAGCGCGCCGGAGGCGGGCCAGGAAAAAGGGGCCCGGGGTGGGCTGCGGCGGCACTTCTAATATCAGCTTTTTTCTTTTAATGGCTCGCCCGGCCAAGCATGTGCGCCCTGGTTTTAAAAAGGCTTGCAGGAACTTAAAAAAGAATCCGGCAGGGCCTTTTTTATTTACCTGTGCCGGGGCTAATAAAAATAATTAACATTATAAAGCGGGAAGGGAAAAGAACTTTACTAAAGAAGTAATACTAGGCAGCAATCTTTTAACGGAGGTATCTTCCATGATAAAAAATATCCTTTACCTGCTTGCACCCATTTTAGTTTTCGGCTTATTGACACACTGCAGCCCTCCCACTGAACTTGTGGTGGACGTGGCTTTACCGAAAAACCAAGAAGGGGAAGCCTTAGTTGAAATAGTCAATCTGGCCGAAAGCGGCCGCTACTATAAGGGTGCGGTCGTGATACTTGAAGCTGAGTATACAGCAAGCTACGCGGCGGAAAAAATCACTTGGGCGGCGGATGATGAACACACCGTGATTGACGTTTTGGAATTGAAAGATGCGGCGGGGAAAACAGTGGGCGAAAAATTGGTTTTTGTCCCGGAGGAGGATTTAAAAATCGTGGGTAAGGCGACAGCTACATCTAAAACAAGGGCCAGAGAGAAAGATTTGAACGAATATGTGCTTAGGGCCGTCTCTACTTATGAAATAGGTAAATACCCATATTTACTGAATGATGATTACGCAAACTATAACGGCGTGACGGAAAACATAATCTACCAAGGCCGTACCCTGGCAAAGGCGAACCCCGGCGGTGATCGGGCCAGCCACTGCGTCGGCATAACTTTTGAGGTGTTCTTTAAGGCAATGCAGGCGAGAAATGAAGAGGCGGGCCTTTCACCGCATGATTTTAACGGTATGCTGCCGGCCGATTTAGAAGATTTTCTTTTAACCTGGTATGTGGCCAAGGGGCCAGCTTACGTGGACAATTTAGTCGGTGCCATGGAAAATTACGGAATTGGCCGGAGGATAGTTGACTTCGAAAAAGCCAAGCCCGGTGATTTCATCCAGCTGTTTCGGCCCAATTCGGGCCACGCGGTGGTATTCATCGATTGGGTGAGAGCAGCTGACGGGGAAATTCTCGGCTTGAAATATTGGTCTTCTCAGGGATCCACAAACGGTATTGCTTACGTTGAAGAGTATTTCAGCGACAACCCTAAAGGGCCCCGCGGCGGTGTTGACAGAAAAAACCTTTATATAGGCAGGGTCAACAGTATCAAAAACTATAAGCCCTTCGGGCGCTAAATGCAGTCACGCCTTTGGGCATAAAAAAATCCCCCGGACAAGAGGGGGATTTTTATCGTATAGCGCTCAATTTCGCTTCTGGGAAAAAATAATTGGCGAGGGAGGCAGGAATTTAACTTCTTACGGGGAACAATGTATATACATTACAATGTTACAATCTTGTTTAAACGGCGCTGAGCGTCCTTAGTGAACACCGGCAAAAAGCCGGCTTTCCACCGTACATTGAACATCTTATCATAAGCGGGAAGTTTATGAATGGTTTGTTTTGGCAGCAGTATCCTGCAGCTGCCTTCGGCCTTGCTTTAAGGCTGTTTTTTTGGCAGGGGCGGGGCAACAGAGAAACCTATGTGGTTTGGCTGGAGAGAAAAGAAGGGAAAGGGGACGGAGCAAATGATTGAAGTAGAACCTATACTGGCTTACGCCGCAGAGAATGAAGAGCGGTTCGTTGCAGATTTAAAAGAGCTTTTAAGAATCCCCAGTGTTTCTCGCAGACGCGAGGGCGTGGAAAAATGCGTTAATTGGCTGAATGAACATTTGCAAAATTTGGGTATGGCCACAGAGGTCTTTGAAACCGGCGGCAACCCAATTATTATCGCCGAAATGCAGGGAAAATCAGATAAGACCTTATTATTTTACGGCCATTACGACGTCCAACCGGAAGACCCGATTGAGAAGTGGGATCACCCACCCTTTGCTGCCGAGGAGATAGACGGCAGGATTTACGCCCGGGGGGCAGTCGATGCTAAAGGCAACTTTTTCTGCATTATTAAAGCGCTGGAAAGCCATTTAAAAACCCACGGCGAGCTGCCCTGCAATGTGAAAATGATTCTGGAAGGGGAAGAAGAAGTCGGCAGCCCCAGCCTGGAACCATTCATCGCCGAGCACGGTGATTTATTAGAGGCGGACGCTATGGTGTGGTTTGACGGAGGCATCCACGTAGACGGCCGGGCTGAAGTGTGCCTGGGCATGAAAGGCATGCTCTACGTTGAACTCTCCGTGGAAACAAATGATGGCAACGATCTCCATTCCGGTAGAGCACCAATTGTGGATAACGCCGCCTGGCGGTTGGTTTGGGCTTTGAATTCCCTTTTCACGCCGGAAGGGAAAGTCGCCATCGAAGGGTTTTACGATGATGTCCTGCCGCCCAGCGAAACTGACAGGCGATTAATGAAAGAATCCAAGCTCAGCGAAGAAGATTTACTTGAGAAGTGGGAGATACCAAAACTCCGCCGGAACCTGCAGTATACGGATGAGGCAAATTTACTGGAAAAATTGTTTTTTGAACCAACGTGCACGATCTGCGGCATTACAACCGGTTACGCGGGCCCCGGCTCTAAAACGGTCATACCTGCCCGTGCATCAGCGAAAGTCGATCTGAGGCTTGTTCCCACGCAGGAACCGGGCGATATTCTGGAGAAACTGCGCAGACACCTCGACAAGCATGGGTTTTGCGATGTGGAAATTGAGGTGCATTCCAGCGGGCGGGCCTCCAAAAGCTCTTCCGATGCGCCGATCGTCGATTTAGTTATCGATATTATGAAAACCCGCTACGGCAGGCCCGTTGTCAAGCCTATCGTGGAAGGCTCCGGCCCGGGCGGTGCCATTGAACTTATTGGTGTTCCTTACGTCTTCAGCAGGCTGGGGCCCCCGGAAGACCGCTCGCATGCCCCCAACGAATATACGACCCGCGAAGCGTACAAAAAAGGTATTGCCACTGTGATTGAGATCTTGGCAAAATATGGTCAGGAAGTGTAATAGTGTCGAAAGAAACGGGCTTTAAAATTTATACTGATTTCACCAGGCCCCGCAAAGATATTATCGAGCAGTACCGCAAGTTTGTCGCAGCTAATATTTCCGACAGTATGGGAAAACTGCAGACGATGGATTATCGGATCAAACCGGTCGCAAAGTGTGCGGCCCCGCCTTTACGGTACAGGCCAGGCCCGGCGACAATCTTTTATCTTTAAAAGCTATTGAGTTAGCTAAACCCGGTGATGTTATTGTCATCTCGGGGCTGGGAGAAACTAATTATTCCGTTTGGGGCGGTTTCATGAGTATGATGGCTGCTGACAAAGGCATAGGGGGCGTTATTACGGACGGCTTAGTGCGAGACGTTGCGCAGAGCCGGGAAACCGGCCTGCCAATTTATGCCCTGGGGGTTACACCCGCTGCTCCCACAAAAACGGGAGCCGGCCAAATTAATACGATGATCTGCTGCGGCGGCGTTGTAGTGGAACCGGGCGATATAATTGTGGGCGATGAAGACGGCGTCGTTGTGGTACCTTTCGGCGAAGCAGAAAAAATTATTCAAGAAGTCCATAAAAGAATCAAAAAGGAAAGTGATTGGCTCAAGATTGTCAAAGCAGGCGGCACAATAGCCATTGATTCCGCGGCAGAGACAATTAACAAAATGAACGCTGAAATTCTGGGAAAAAGGAAAAGAAACTAGATAAGATACAGCTGTGATCTGCTGCAGCGGGAAGAAAAATAGAAATAGGTGAATGTACCATGAGAACGAATAAATTAGCCAAACTAACTTGGCAAGAAGCGGCAGAGGCATTCAAAGCCAAACCGGTTGTGCTAATCCCCCTCGGCGCAGTTGAACCGCATGGACCTCAGCTTCCCTTGGGCACCGATTATATGGTGGCTGAGCACCTGGCACTTGCGGCGGCTCGAGAAACAGGGTCTTTGGTGACCCCACCGATCCCTTTTGGCTACTGCGACACCGTGGAAAACATACCGGGCACCATGTCCGTTTCACCGGCAACGTTAACGGCGCTTTTAGATGATGTAGTGCGCAATTTGGTCAAACACGGCGTTGAAAAAATAGTTTTTGTCAACAACCACCGTTCGAACGCTGTTGCCTTGAATTTCCTCTGCCGCAGATTACGGGATGAACTGCCTGTTGAGTTTGCCACCTTTTTCCCGTGGGGTGTCATTTTAACGATCTGCCCGCCCCTGTACGAAGATTTCCAAGCAGTGTTCGGCCACGGCGGTGAACCGGAAACTTCCGTCATCTCCTACCTGTTTCCTGAACATTTAAGAATGGATTTGGCAAAGAAAGATCAGTACGGTGATGTGTGGGGCAAAACATCAAACGGCCCTTCGACACTGAACTTTGATGGGATACCCATTGAGATCTACCTGCGGGCAGAAGATGTAACCGAAACGGGGACGAAGGGCGATCCTTTCGCGGGCAGTGCCGAGCGGGGGGAAAAAATCATCAAGCAGGCAACTCAGCATCTGACAGACTTCATCAAATTTTTTAAAGACGTCCCCCTAAAGGGCGATCGTTCTTAAAGCTTGATTTTCTACTTTGCACCGATCCGCAAGGGCCTGTTACAGGCCAAGAGCGCTACCACTCAACTAATAAAAGCAGCAAACGAAAAAAGGTACGGTTCGCAGCAATCCAAAGCATTTCACACCAGGTAACATGGTAAAACTTTGCCGTCCGGTGGCACAGCAGGTAACAGGCTCTTTGCGGCTTGGTGTTTTAAAATTTAAGCATAAATTGATTTCCGGCCAGCCGGAATAAATGAACTGAAGGTGATTAAATGGGTTACAAAGTGTTCATTTCCTCAGACATCGAAGGTACGGCAGGCGTTGTCAGCCCGCTGCAGATTACTTTAGGCCAGCCTGACTACGAAAAAGGGCGCAGACTGATGATCAATGAGATTAATGCCGCCGTTGAAGGGGCCATCGAGGGCGGGGCAACGGAAATTGTGGTCTGTGACAGCCACGCCAATATGCAGAATATTATTCCGGAAGAACTCCACCCCGAGGCAAAATTAGTCAGGGGGCTGATCCGGGAATCTCTGCAGATGCAGGGGATCGATGAGACCTTTGATGCCGTATTCATTACCGGCGCACACGCGGCCGCCGGCACACAGGGCGGTGTTTTGGACCACTCTTGGGTTGGCGCCATGGTCTACAATATACGGATCAACGGCCAAACCTTAAATGAGCCCTGCCTTAATGCAGTAACTGCCGGTTATTACGGTGTCCCCGTAGTAATGGTTTCCGGTGATAAGGCTACAATTGCCCAAACACGCAAAGTAATACCTCATATCGAGGGTGCCGTAGTCAAGGAAGGCTATTCCCGCTACAGTGCCATCTCACTCCATCCCAAAAAGGCCTGTGCCGTAATTAAAAAGGCCGCCAAGTCTGCCTTGGAAAACCTGGACCGGATGAAAGCGCTGGAAGTAAGTGATCCGCTGACGATGGAAATAGATTTCTACCGGACCGACATGGCGGATGCGGCAGCGTTAGTGCCCGGTGTTGAAAGGCTTTCGGCGCGCAGCATTAGTTTTACGGGTGATCCGGAAACTGTCTTTAAAGTTCTGCAGCTTTTACTGGTGCGTTTGCGCTATGAATAAATAAACAGCGGCGTAAAACGAAAAATTAGCCGCCAGCTTTTCTTTTTTCACTGGAATTGTTCCAACAGGCAGAAATATGCCGGAGGGGGTGGACAAACTAACGTTAGAAAGCATTTTCCAGTTGATTACGTAAATTAGAATCAAAGGAGGAAAAAATTTGAAACGAAACTTTTTGCTGTTCGTGGCAGTTATTGTACTGGTTGTGGCAGGCACTGCTTTTGCTGAACCCAAATACGGGGGAACATTAAGATATGGCCTGCATCGGGACCCAATCGGCTTTGATCCTCACGTCTCCCAAGGAATGAGCAACCACGGCCTGCTGGGGAACATTTACGACACGCTGATTGAATACGACGAAAACGGCGAATTTCGCGGTGCGCTTGCCGAAGAGTGGGAGATCATCGACGGCGCAACTTATATTTTCCATCTGCGGCAGGGTGTTGAGTTCCAAGACGGCAAACCGTTTTCAGCAGAAGATGTCATCGCCACTTTCGACAGAATCAGGGACCCAGATACAAACGCAACGCACTACGAAGCCTTCGAGGGTGTTGAATACGAAGCAATCGATGATTATACGGTAAAAGTGGTCCTTCCCAGCCCCAATGCGATATTCCAGCACATGTTGGCATCTCACACCGCTTATATAGTCAGCGCGCGTGATGTGGCCGAAGGGATGGATTTCCTGACGGAAACGAATGGGACAGGCCCGTTCATCTTAACATCCTGGGAACCCCAAGGGGAACACGTCTTGGACAGGAACCCCAACTACTGGAAAGAGGGGCTTCCTTACCTCGATCGGATCGTTGAAATTGATATTGTCGATGACGGCGCCCGGACCAACGCCTTACGCTCGGGGGAAATCCACCTTATGGAATATGTCCCTTGGTATGAGTTTGATCTTTTGGAATTGGATTTTGATTTGTACTTGCATTACGGCCCCTTCAACTTGGTTCGCATTAACCCAACTGTGCCGCCCCTCGATAACAAGCTGGTCAGGCAGGCCTTAAACTATATCGTTGATCGGCAGGAAATCCTTAATTTGGCATATGGCGGTTTTGGTGAAATCAAGGATGGGCCACTACAGCCCACCGGCAGCTTCTTCTACTTCGAAGAGCTGGAAGGCCACTACACAAAAGATCATGACAAAGCCCTGGCATTGCTGCGGGAAGCAGGCTATGAGCGCCCGGAGGATCTACCGACTATTGAATTGAGCGTTGCTCCAATTATGGTTCACAGTGAGACAGCGCAGATCGTCCAGCAGCAGCTCACCGCCTTTGGAGTGCCGATTCAGTGGAAGACAGTTGACACCGCACAGGCTGTTGCCAACAGGACCTCAGGTACCTACATGCTTCAGCAGGACGGCCTTTCCATGACCTGGCCCGATCCTGACTACCTGCGCCATAACTTCCACAGCGAAGGTTGGGGGCACGCCAGGGGAGTAGGTTTTAAGAATGAACGCTTGGATGAGCTTTTAGAGGCAGGTTTAAGGACAGTGGACATGGAGGAGCGCCGGGAACTTTATTTCGAGGCGGAACAAATCCTGCTCGATGAGGCTCCCTGGATCTTCTTGTTCTGGCGGCCTCAGGCGGAAGCAGCCCATCCGTCAGTCCAAGGTTATAAGATTTTGCCCGCTAACTTAGGGGGCTTCAACGTTAACCGTTTTGAGTATATTTGGCTTGATGATTCCATCCGCTAGTAATTGATTTAGGTGGCGGGCTTCCGCCACCTGGCTCAATTGTAGTTTTGGTGATAAGGTAACTCTTTTGCTTGTTGAGATCGGGAATGGTTCGGCTAAAAACACCTTCACAGAAAAGCGCGAACTTGTATAGATTTTTAAAGTTCTTGGGAAAGGAGGTATTCTATGCTTCAATATATTACCAGAAGATTGGGCATGGCGGTGGCTCAGGTTTGGATCGTTACGACAGTAGTTTTCTTTTTTGTTTTTTTACTGCCCGGCGATCCCGCCGACATTATTTTAGGCAGCAGTGAAGACTATCAGCCTTCCAAGGAGCAGCTTGAGAGAGTTCGAGCCCGACTGGGTTTAGATCAGCCCGTGCCTGTGCAGTATGTCAAATACCTGGCCGGTGTGGTGCGCGGGGATTTAGGCTCTTCGTTTGCTAACCAACGGCCGGTTTTGCTCGATTTGGGAGTAAGGCTTCCCCGCAGCCTGCAGTTGATCATACCTGCAGCAATAATTTCATCTATCTTGGGCATTGCCCTGGGAGTGTGCGCTGCTTATTTTCGAGGCAGCTGGCTGGATACGGGATTATCAACGATCTCTTTGGTCGGCTTTTCCCTCCCCGTGTTTGTAACGGGGAATATAATGGTGCTGATCTTTGCCATTCATTTTAAAATGGTACCTTCTTCAGGCTATGCCGATTTGTTCACTGATTTCTCAAGGTGGCTGCGTTACGCTATTCTGCCGATTGCCAGCTTGAGCCTGGCACCAACGGCGACAATTATGCGGATGACGCGGGCGTCTATGGTTGAACAGCTGGGCCAAGATTACGTGCGGACAGCGCGCAGTAAAGGTGTTAGGACACCTGTAGTGGTGTTTAGGCACGTCTTAAAAAACGCCATGCTGCCGGTTGTGACGGTAATTGGCCTGCAGATTGGCGGTATGTTTGTGGGCAGCCTCCTAGTGGAGCAGGTGTTTAACTGGCCCGGCCTGAGCTCGTTACTCATCCATGCCATCCAGCATAGGGATTACCCTATTATTCAGGGAACGATTCTTTTATCTTCCTTTATTTTTATCCTGATCAATCTGCTGACAGATGTGTCCTATTCCTTTCTAAATCCACGCTTACACTATGATTAAGGGGGGTGATATTAATGCAAAACGACTTGTTTAGACGCTTAAGCAAAGATCACCGTTTTTGGTTTTGTGGGGTGTATCTTATCATTTTAATCGTAGCGGCCGTTTGTGCGCCAATTTTAACCCCCTACGAGTACAACGACATGGATTCAAGCAGGCGGCTTGCGGGCCCAAGCTCGGCCCACCTGATGGGGACAGATGAATTCGGCCGCGACATCTTTACACGAATTTTATATGGAGCTCGGCTGACTTTGATTGTCAGTGTGGGAGCAGTTTTGGTGAGTTCAATATTGGGAACTTTATGCGGGCTTTTGGCTGGTTTCTATCGCGGCTGGGTTGAGCAGGTGATCATGCGCCTTATGGATATAATCCTCTGTTTCCCCTCGATTCTCTTGGCGATGTTTGTCATGATCTTGTTAGGCCCGAGCACCATGAATCTTATAATCACAATCGGCGTGCTCTACGTACCTCGTTTTGCCCGGGTTGTCTATGGCGTAACTTTGTCAGCTAAACAGATGGAGTACGTGGCGGCCAGCAGAGTTGTCGGTTGTTCCGATCTGCGGATTTTGGTTAAAGCCATTCTGCCAAACGTTATGGCGCCCATTTTTGTTCAAATGTCACTTTCTTTAGGCACAGCTGTCATTACTGAAAGTGGCTTGAGTTTCTTAGGTTTGGGGCCTCCGCCGCCGATGCCCTCCTGGGGCAGGATTATCGAGCAATCGGCCCGCTTTGTCCGCTTAAGCCCGTGGGTTTTGATCTGGCCGTCTTTGGCAATCGCTTTGACCATTCTGGCCTTTAACATCTTAGGGGATTCGTTGCGGGATAACCTGGATCCGCGGCTGCGGTATTAAATAAGACCTGCAATAGGTTTTGTCAAGCGAGCCTTGGGCAGAGGCTCCGGTTTAAATAAAGATCTTTTAAATGAATAAGGAGTGATAGTGATGAGTGATCGAGTTATGCCTGAATACAGAATCAGGGCTGATTTTGACCGCCCCGATAAGCAGCAATACGAAGAATTGATTAACTTCGCCTGTGCAGGCATCAGTGACGCGTTTCGAAAAAGGCAAACTCTGCCTACAGAGGTAAAACCTTTGTATGCGGAGTGCCCCAGAATTGTAGGGCCCGCTTTACCTGTCCATGCAACGCCGGGTGATGAGCTTTTAGCTTTGAAAGCCATTGAAGTGGCCAAGCCCGGTGACGTGATAGTCGTTGCGGGAGTCCGCTCTGAGCAGTTTTCTTTCTGGGGCGGCATTATGAGCCTCATGGCCCAAAAAAGACAGGTTGCCGGTTTAGTTACGGACGGGCAGGTGCGGGATTTGGAGGAAATTAAAGAGATTAAATTTCCCGTTTACTGCACCGGCCATCTGCCCACGGCACCCTGTATGGATGTGCCGCCGGGTGATTTAGGCTACCCCATGCCCTTTGGCAGAGTTATTGTTTCCCCGGGGGATATTGTGGTGGCTGATCCAGACGGCGTTGTAATTGTCCCTAAAGACTACATCGCAGCTGTGATTGAAGCAGTAAAAAACCGTGTCATTAAAGAAGAAGGCTGGCAAAAACAGATTGAAGCCACCAAAGAAATGATCTTAAGCGACACCGTTAAAGCTATTTTAGCCCGGCGGACAGTTGACGAAAAGTAAAAAGAGCAGTCCCCGCTGTGATCAGCGGGGAGGTGCCTCATTACAAAAAGAGAGGACAGTAATGATGAAAAAAGTACGGTTATCTTCTATGACTTGTAAGGAAGTTGCAGAAAAGTTCGCGGAAAATCCCGTTGTTTTAATACCGAATGCTTCAATCGAAGAACACGGCCCCCAGACACCCATGGGTGATTACAGGCTTACTGACATCGTCTCCGAGAAAATTGCGGAAAGAACCGATTCGGTTGTTGTACCAATACTCCCTTACGGCTATTCAGATGTCTACAGGGGCTTTCCCGGCTGCATCTCGCTCGATCCGGAAACCCTCCGGGCGGTTCTAAATGACATTGCCAGAAGCCTTTTGGAACACGGCTTAACCCGCCTGGTTTTTGTCTGCGGCCATAACGGCAATATGCCGATCATCGAACAAGTAGCCAGGGATATCAGGCACGAATGGGGCATTAGGGTCGGCTGCATTGAACCTCTGCGCCTGTTTTCGCCCCAGTTTTTAGCAGAAGTTTACGATATGCCTAACCCACCCATCGGCCACGGCAGCGATCCCTTAACCTCCATTGCCCTACACCTCTATCCGGAGGATGTCCGCCTTGATTTGGCAGAGGCAGGCAACCCGAGAGAATTTGAGGGCCTGTCTTTACAAGGTTTGACAGGGGTACCCTTGGGTGATGTTGTGGGCCACATCTACTGTGACATGAAAGAAGTGACACCTAACGGAGTCTTAGGTGATGTCTCCATCGCCAGCGCGGAAGCGGGCAAGAAAATAATTGACAATATTATTGAAAAAGGCGTGGAGTTTGTAGAAATCTTTAAGACCATCGATCCAATTATCGATTAATTTGCGGTAAATAACTTGCTAGATCTCGGCGCGGTGCCACCGCGCCGATCTTTCGGTCACCTTTCTTTACAATCATTGTTATGATATAATATTAATATGAATGACAGCCGCTAATATATGTTGCTTGGTTTCTATTTTTTTGTAAGAGAAAGACAAATAATCGATCCTTTCTTGTAATCAACGGAAGGGGTGGAGAATGCTAAAGAAATCCTTTAAGGATCAGATTTTCAGTGATATTTACAAGAAAATTCTAGAAAAAGAGTTAAAGCTGGGAGACCAGCTGCCGCCGGAAAACAGGCTTGCTTCAATCTACGGCGTCAGCAGGACAACTGTGCGGGAGGCACTGGGCCTTTTAGAACAGGAAGGGCACATTGCCCGCTATCCGGGGAAAGGGACCTTTGTCACCAGCCCCAAGCCGGCGGGAGCCTGGAACAAGCTGTCGGGCTTTGGCTATGCCTACCGGTCCGATTGGGACCGCATCGGCAGTCGGACTCTCAGTGTAGAGCTGGTAGACCCTTCAGAAAAATGCCGCGCGGCTCTGCAACTCGCCCCAAAAGAGCAGGTTATTCAAATCATAAGACTGAGGCTTTTGGCAGATGAACCTGTAGCTTATATGAAACACCATCTGCCCGGCAGTGTCTTTGCAAAGGATAAATTCTTGGGGCAGAACGACTTCTTTTCCCTGCGTGATGTGATCAATGACGAATTCAAAATCTTTTTAGGCAAAGCACGGGAAGAAATTGTGGCGATCAGTGCAGATGAAGAGATTGGAGAATACCTGCGGATAGAGCAGGGGGCGCCTCTTCTTCGGGTCAGCCGCCGCAGTTTTGACCTAAAAAACCGCTGCTTGGAATTTTCTAATTATTATGTACGTTCCGATCTTTGGGCTTATCAAGTTTGGCTGTCGATTTAAAAACGAGGCTGCCCGGGAATTTCCCGGGCGGTCTTGTTTTTCTGTGAGATAAACTTTTTAGATTGGCCTTGAATAGCCTCCCACACCTTATTTCCCCCCCCGAAAAAATTGCCGGGTCTTTTGTTTGTTTAAGGATTTTCGGCAAAATCGCCAAAACAAATACTGAAAGAAGCAGGAACTTTGCTAAATGCCGCCGAATATGTATAAACATTATAACATTGGGATGTGGAAAGGGGGGTACTCTTTAACTTTAGTAGGCTGCAAAGTATTTTATCAAACGATAATTTTTAAGAGGTGAAGCATTAATGGAGAGTAAATTTAGACGCTTTAGTGTTCTATTGCTTGTTACTTTGTTTGCCGCCTTTGTGCTTAACTCCGCTGTTTTGGCAGAGCCAAAGTCCGGTGGAACTTTAATTATCGCTACCGAAAAAGATGCCTATATCCTAGATCCGGGCAGAACCAATGATCTGCCTTCCAATGCGATTTGCGATCAGATTTTTGATACTCTGGTTGCTTTCGATGAAAATCTCGACTTAATTCCTCACATTGCAACCTCTTGGTATGTAAGCGATGATAATCTCTCCTGGACCTTTGAACTAAGAGACGATGTGAAATTCCACGACGGGGTGCCCCTGACTGCGGAAGATGTTGTTTTTTCTTTCCAAAGAATTTTGGCTGTGCCCGACGCGGATTCACAGAAGAGATCTAAGATTGAAATGATTGAAAGTGTCGAGGCTTTGGATGACTACACGGTAGTTTTCCACTTAAAAGCCCCCTTCGGGCCTTTCCCGGAAGCAGTGCGCATGCATATCGTGCCGAAACATCTGGCCGTTGACGATGAGTTTGCCAGCCACCCTGTGGGCTCGGGGCCGTTTAAGTTTGCCAGCTGGCAGCGGGATGAAGCTGTAACTTTGGTCAGGAATGAAGACTACTGGTTGACCAGGCCAAACTTGGAAAAGGTAGTCTTTAAGCCGATTCCGGACGGCGTCGTTGCTTCCATGGCTCTTTTAACTGGCGAAGTTGATGTGGTGGAAAACATCCTCAGCCAAACCATTCCCCGGCTGAAAAATTCGCCGACAACTGATGTTCTTTACGCGGAAGGGATGAACTATTTTTGGATCGGTTTCAGGCAGACTGAAGCACCTTATAACGACCTCCGCTTCCGAAAAATGGTTTATCATTCAACGGACATGGATCAGATGATTGAGAGTGTCTTCGAACAAGATACGGGCACCAGAGCTTACAGTGCAGCCGCACCGGGGCTTTGGCCGCGCGATTTGGAATACATGAAAGCAGCCGCTCTCAAGGAAGATAAAGAGCGGGCTAAAGAATTGTTTGCGGAGCTGGTGAAAGACGGTGTAATGGAGAAGGACACCCCAATTTATTTCAGAGTAAACGAGGATCCCATCAGAATCAAGATTGCGGAGATTGTAACGACAAATCTGCAGCAGATCGGCGTCAATGCAAAAATGGAGATTATTGAATGGTCCGCCTACCTGGACTGGGTTTTGCGAAGCAGGATACCCGGTATGTACATGCTGGGGACGACTCCGTCAATTGTGGATCCGGACGCGGTTTTCCACTGGCTCTATTCCACTGAGGCACACCATGCCGGCATTATTGATGCCTTGGAGGAACACGAAGCGGACGCTTGGATTATAGAAGCGAGGGAATCGGCCGATCACCAAGTAAGGGAAGAGCTTTACAGGCGCATTCAGCGTTGGGCGCTGATAGAAAATGTCCAACAAATTCCCGCCTATCATCAAAATGTAGTCATCGCCGTGCGCAATAACGTGCGCGGGCTGAAACCGGCCCCCAACGGCCAGTGGTTTATCGTAACATCGTTTACCAATGTCTGGCTGGATGAGTAAACATCAAAGGGATGGGGAATTTCCCTCTCCCCATTCCCAACACAGGTTAAAAACCGGCGCCGACGAATTTTCTATCGGTCCGCCGCCAGCCTGACAAGTTTTGAACACAGGAGCCTATGCAGCGGAACCTAGTGTGAATATGATGATAATAAGGGGGGTAGGCGGGAGTAGGGACAAATTGAGGAATCAACCGACAACTATTCATTTCATTTAGAAAGGCGGAAAACTAATGAGAACGTTAAACCAGTCTGTGGTTCGGTTTATTACAGGTTTCCTCTTGATTTTTTCTTTTAGCTTCGGGGTGTCCGCCAGTGCAAAATCCGGGGGAGCCTTAGTTATTGCTACCGCTCAAGATGCTTATATTCTCGATCCCGGTGTTACCAACGATCTAGCATCGAATCGGATTTGTGATCAAATCTTTGATACGTTAGTAGCTTTTGACGAAGATTTAAACCTTATCCCTCATATCGCGACTGATTGGTATGTCAGCGAGGATAACCTCTCTTGGACCTTCGAGCTGAGGGAAGGAGTTAAGTTTCACGATGGCACCGAATTAACGGCGGAAGATGTGCTCTTTTCTTTTAACAGAATTTTGAACATGACCGCTGCTGATACCCAGAAAAGATCAAAAATTGAAATGATCGAAAGCATAGAGGCTCTCGATGATTACACGGTGGTTTTCCACCTCTCCAATCCCTTTGCTCCTTTTCCTGAAGCGGCGCGCATGCACATTCTCCCCAAACATTTAGGGGATAGGGCTGATTTTGCCAGCAGCCCGGTAGGCTCGGGGCCGTTTGAATTTGTCGGCTGGGAACGCGATGAGCAGATTGTTTTAAAGCGCAATGAAAATTACTGGCTCACAAGGCCTAACTTGGATAAAGTTATATTCAAGCCGATCCCTGATGGTATTGTCGCTTCAATGGCCCTTTTAACCGGCGAAGTCAATGCGGTTGAAAATGTTTTAAGCCAAACAATTCCACAATTTCAAAAAGCACGTGATGTGGATGTCCTTTATGCGGAAGGTATGAACTATTATTGGATCGGTTTTCGCCTATACGGCCCACCCTACGATGATATCCGCTTTAGGCAGATGGTTTATTATTCCACAAACGTGGACGAAATGGTTGAAAGCATCTTTGAGTACGATACGGGCACCAGGGCTTACGGGCCCGTCGCACCGGGATTGTGGCCAAGGGATTTAGATTACATGAAGAGTATTGCCATCGAAAAAGATTGGGACAAAGCAAAAGAATTGTTTAATGAGTTGATTGCTGACGGGGTTATGGAAAGGGACACACCCGTTTACTTTAGGGTTAACGAAGATCCTATCCGGATGAAAATAGCTGAAATTGTCACAACTAATCTGCAAAAAATCGGCGTTAACGCCAAGATGGAAGTTATCGAATGGTCAGCTTATCTCGATTGGGCAACAAAAAGTACCGACCCGGGTATTTACATGCTCGGTACCACGCCCACGATAGTTGATCCCGATGCCATTTTCCACTGGCTGTTTTCGCCAACCGGCACGCAGGGCGGGGCCATTTTAGGCCTGGGTGATCACAAAGCCGTGCCCTGGATTTTAGAAGCCCGGGAGTCAGCTGATCCCGTATTAAGGGAAGAACTTTATAAAAAAACCCAGCGGTGGGCTATAGAAGAGGAATTGCTTCATATCCCGGCATACCACCAGAACGTAGTTATAGCGGTTAATAATAAGGTTCACGGTCTAAAACCCGCTCCCAACGGCATGTGGTTTATTGCGACTTCTTTTACTAATGTTTGGATAGATAACTAATGGGAACTAAAGAGGCGGGGTTTCCCGCCTCTCCGAAACCGGGTTTGCCAAAAGGCAACCCGATAATTGATGTTGAAGGGGTGGCAGTCCTTGATTAGATATATTATGAGGCGTTTACTGCATTTAATACCGACGCTGTTGGCCGTTGCTACAATTGTTTTTTTGTTGATCCACTTTATCCCCGGGGATCCGGTTCAGACGATGCTGGGCTTGGAAGCAACTCCCGAGGATGTGGCAGCACTGCGAGAGGTTTTGGGATTGAACGATCCAATTTTAGTGCAGTACAAAAACTTTTTGGCCAACCTGATTAAATTTGATTTCGGCAGTTCTATTTACTACAAGGAGAACGTTTTTGAACTGTTTAAAGAAAGATTTCCCGCCACAGTGGAATTGGCCGTGACGGCTCTTTTGTTCGGGACTTTGGTCGCAATTCCCTTAGGTATCCTCTCCGCAACGCACCGGCATTCGGTAATCGATGTTTTTTCCACCATTTTTTCTTTAATAGGGATTTCCACACCCGTCTTTTGGTTAGGGATACTTCTTATGTATATTTTCTCCTTACAGCTCGGTTGGCTGCCGTTGACCGGCAGAGGCGGCCCTATTTGGACTCTGCAGGGTATTAAGCACATTCTCCTGCCCGCAATCAGTTTAGGGGCCACAATGATGGCCAGCACCACCAGGCTGGTCCGCTCCAGCATGCTGGAAGTTTTAAGCCAGGATTATGTCCGGACGGCACATGCGAAGGGCTTGACGAACAGGGTTGTTTTATACAAGCACGCTTTAAAAAACGCTATGCTGCCTGTTTTGACAAATGTCGGCCTCCAGATGGGTGTTTTGCTGGGCGGCTCGTTTTTAACAGAAACGGTTTTTGCCTGGCCGGGCGTGGGCCGTTTCGCCGTGCAGGCGGTTTTAAGGCGGGACTTTGCTGTAATCCAAGGCGTAACTTTTATGGTGGCGTTTCTTTTGATTATGGTCAATTTGTGTGTTGACATTTTATATACGTTTATAGATCCGAGAATTAAATACAATTAGGAGGTGGGGTAGGCGTGGCGCACCAAGAGCGATCTTCTGATGATTACAGGCGGGCTTGGCGGAAGTTTAAGAAAAACAAAGCGGCGTTGATTGGTTTGGCAATTATCTGTT
>JBHGWS010000042.1:0-4172 GCA_041936745.1 Candidatus Darwinibacter acetoxidans | reverse complement strand
GAGTAGTCGGGCGAAAGATGTATGGTGGTCAGAGCACAAATATCCCAATAAAAGTAAACCAAGCAGGAGTAATACCGGTAATTTTTGCTATGTCAATATTATTATTTCCGAGTACAATTGCAGGCTTTTTCCCGAATAACAGGATAGCGTCAAGTATTGCGGAATTCTTACAACCTGGTGGGTGGGTATATGCTATTTTATATGCATTAATGATAATTTTCTTCACCTACTTTTATACAGCGATTGTCTTCAACCCAGTTGATGTAGCAAATAACATAAAAAAATATGGTGGTGATATTTTGTTAACTTCTTTATCGGTGCCGGAATTTCTGGATGCTTTCGCCTCCAAAAAACCCACTCCGGGCGGCGGGGCGGCATCTGCCTTCAGCGGTGCTTTAGCCAGTGCTTTAGTGCAAATGGTCGGTCGTTTAAGCGGAGAAGAGGAGGCTCAAATAATAGCGGACGCAGAAGTTTTAGCAACCCAGCTGACGCATATGGCTAATTGCGATGTGGACGCTTTTGACCAAGTAATGGCGGGCTTTAAAATGCCCCGCACCACAGACGAGGAAAAAGAGCGGCGCACAGAAGCCATTCAACGGGGCACCAAACTAGCCACCGAGGTTCCTTTGCGGGTAATGGAGCTCTCACTTAAGGTTCTCCATTTGGCCAAAGAAATTGCCGTGTCCGGTAATCCTAATGCTTTAAGCGATGCGGGGGTTGCAGGCCTTTTAAGTGCGGCAGCGGTTAAGGGCGCTCATTATAATGTCTTAATTAACCTGCCCGGTTTAAAAGATCAGGAATTCGTCGCAGCGATGAAAAACAAAGTGAAGGACATTTTGGCCGAAGCGGAAAAACTAGAGGCGGAACTGGCCGAATACGTTGAATCTAAACTTTAGCGGAATAAAAAGCTAAAAAGAAGTGCAGTAAATGCACTTCTTTTTATTTCCGGGCAGGTAGGGCAAGTGATTGAAATCCGGTATTATAAGGAAGGGCAGGCCCATTTCGGCCGCGGTTGATACGGAGGCAGAAAAGGTCGCCGGTTTTATCAGGGCCGTCAGCAACGGCATCCCGGCCCTTGCACATTATGGGGGCCTGTGATAAAATTGAACAAAATCAATTGAAAACAAGCGATGAAGGAATTCAGTAGCTGTCCGCGGTTACAATATGGAAAGAGAGCAGGTTGGTCGGTGAGAAATCTGCAGGAGGCGGAGATGCGAATTACACTTTGGAGCTTGTCCGGCAACCGTCCGTTAAAACGGCCAAAGGCGCTTAATGCGTAAATTAAGGTGGTACCGCGGGTTCTCTCGTCCTTAGGGCGGGGACCCTTTTTTATTAGCTCTAAGGGGGAATTGTTGTGGCTAATGTATTTGATACCTTACAGGAAAGGGGCTTTATTGAGCAGTGCACTCATCCCGATGATCTGCGGGAGTTATTGGGAAAAGAAGCGATCACTTTTTACATCGGCTTTGATGCGACCGCCCCAAGCTTGACACTGGGGCATTTAATCCCGATTATGAGCATCCTGCATATGTACAAAGCAGGGCATCGGCCCATTTTGTTGTTGGGCGGAGGCACAACTATGATCGGCGATCCTTCCGGCAAATCGGAGATGCGGCAGCTTTTGGGCGAAGATGTCATCGCTGAAAATATTAAAGCTTTTAAGAACCAGTTCGCCAAGTTCCTCAATCTTGAGGACGGCTCAGCCGTTGTAGCCAACAATGCTGACTGGCTTTTAGAGCTCAACTTCATGCGCTTTATGCGCGAAGTGGGGCGCCACTTTTCCGTCAACTGGATGTTGACCTTGGAAGCCTACAAATCGCGGCTGGAAAAGGGGCTTACCTTTTTGGAATTCAGCTATATCCTGACCCAATCGTATGATTTTCTGGAACTGTTCCGCCGCTACAACTGCCGGCTTCAAATGGGCGGCAATGATCAATGGTCTAACATCTTAGGCGGTTATGAATTGGTGCGGCGCGTTGAAGGGGAATCTGTTTTTGCCCTTACCTTAAAGCTTTTAACCACAGGCGCAGGCCACAAGATGGGTAAAACCGAAGCGGGTACAATCTGGCTCGATCCCGAGCGCACCTCGCCTTATGAGTTCTACCAGTATTTAAGAAATACCGCTGATGCCCACGTAGAGGAATCGTTGGCCCTTTTAACCTTCCTGCCCATGGAGGAAGTGCGCCGTTTGGGAGCATTGGCCGGGGCCGAAATCAACGAGGCTAAAGAAATACTGGCCTATGAAGTTACCAAATTAGTCCACGGGGCCGAGGAAGCTAAAAAGGCAAAGGCCACCGCGCAGGCCCTCTTTGGGGGCGAGGGCGTAGATGAACACATGCCTTCTACTGTTTTTCCCGCCGAGGAATTTGCCGCAGGCGTGGACATCTTAACACTGCTGACAGAAACGGGCCTGGCGAAAAGCCGCAGTGAAGGGCGGCGTTTAATACAGCAGGGAGGCATTTCCATCGGCGACAAACGCATAAAAGATATCGGCCACTTGGTGAAAGAAAAGGATTTTTCCCAAGGAGAGCTGATTCTGCAGCGGGGGAAAAAAGTGCACCACCGGGTGATCGTTGAATAAAATAGAAAGGCTTTGCTGAGGCTTAAAAAAGCCTCAGTTTTTTCTTGACAAAAATTAGTTTTGCAGTAGAATAGTTAGTGTATCTAATTATTACGTTGGTAAATAAGGAGGTGCTTTTATTGCTGGAGCCTGATTTGACGATGGATCTGATCAAGACATTGGAAGGGCTGCGGCGTTACCGCCGCTGGTTTCGCAACCGTCCTCTGCCCATTAGGCATAACGAAATGATGCTTTTGATGTTTTTAAGCCACCATTCCAAGCGCGGCTGCGGAGGAATTCAGCCTTCGGAGTTAGGCAACATCCTGCGTTTAACCCGGCCTACCATTACCTCCTTGGTCAATTCGCTGGAAGATAAAGATTACGTGGAAAGGATCCATGACGAAACGGATCGCCGCGTAGTCTTTGTGCACCTGACGGCAAAGGGCCGGGAACTGGTGGAAGAAAACAGGCAGGAATTTGTTAAAACCCTATCTGAACTGATAGATTACCTGGGTAAAGACGACGCCAGGGAACTAATCCGGCTGATGGGCAAAGTGAAAGGGTTTTTGGAAACGAAAAAAGCAAAGCGAGATGGGAGCGAAGCATAATGTGGAGATTAAGGAAATTCGCTAAACCGTATCTGCCGACCGCTTTGGCGGTGATGGTGTTGATTTTCTTGGAAGTTTTGGCAACCCTGAAACTGCCGGATTTGATGAGTGAAATTGTCGATTTGGGTATAGCGCAGGGGAACATCCCCCTAATTTGGCGGACGGGCGGCGTTATGCTCTTAGTAGCGTTTTTAGGCATCTGTGCCGCGGTTGCCAGCAACTTTCTGGGCTCCCGGGCATCGACAGCTTTTGGCCGGGATATGCGCAAAGCATTATTTTCCCGGGTGGAAGAGTTTGCTCCCCAGGAGTTTAATAAATTTGGCACTGCGTCATTAATCACCAGGACAACCAATGACGTGCAGCAGATGCAGATGGTCTTTTTAATGAGCTTAAGGATGGCGATGCGGGCACCCCTGACGGCCATCGGTGGTGTTTTAATGGTAGTTAAAAAAGATGCCCGTTTGGCTTTGATTTTATTAGCCCTCATCCCCATAATTGCCGTTATTATTGCCTTTGTAATTGTAAAAGGCGTGCCTCTTTTCCGCAGCCTGCAGAAAAAGCTGGACCGTTTGAATTTAGTCTTACGGGAGCAGCTTATGGGTGTGCGAGTTATTAGAGCCTTCAACCGGGGGCAGTATGAACGGGGCCGCTTCGCGCAAGCAAACCGGGATTTAACGGAGACGACGTTGACGGTAAACAAGATTATGGTGACTTTAATGCCTTTAGTTTCGCTTTTGACCAATTTTACCAGTATCGCGATTATTTGGTTTGGGGCAAAAAGGATCGACGCCGGGTTTATGCAGGTAGGGGATATGATGGCTTTTTTACAGTACTCCATGCAGATCCTCTTTTCCGTCATGATGTTATCCATGCTTTTTGTGATGCTGCCCAGGGCCTCAGCTTCCGCCGACCGGATCGTAGAAGTTTTGGCTTGTGAGCCGACGATTAAAGATCCCGCCGAGCCTAAACTGCCTGCGGAGGAAAACGGCATTGTTGAATTTAAA
>JBHGWS010000041.1:0-17921 GCA_041936745.1 Candidatus Darwinibacter acetoxidans | reverse complement strand
TGCGCTTTTCGACAAACGCCCGGAAGCCCTCGGGCCCGTCGTGAGTTGCAAAGCATTCGCCGAAAATCGCCGCTTCCTCTGCGGCCTCTTTCGGCGTTAAGCAGGCCCCCGTGCCGATAGCTTTTTTAGCTAAGGCCAGGATGGGCCCGGATTTTTTCGCCAGCTCCTGGGCCAGTGCCTGGGCTGTGGGCAAAAGCTCCTCGGCAGCAACAACCTTGGAGACAAGCCCTTCCGCCAACGCTTCCTGGGCGGAGAAACGCCTGCCGGTGAAAATCCACTCTTTCGCTTTCGCCAAACCGACTAAGCGAGGCAGCCTTTGGGTACCGCCAAAGCCGGGGATAACCCCCAGATCGATTTCAGGCTGCCCGAAACTTGCTTCCCGCGAGGCATAGCGCAGATCACAGGCCATTGCCAGTTCACAGCCGCCGCCTAAAGCGTAGCCGTTGACCGCGGCGATGAAAACCGCCGGATGTTCTTCAATCATTTGAAACACTTTGTTGCCCCGCTCGGAAAACTCACGGGCGGCCTCAGGGTCCATCGCGGCCATTGCCTTAATATCAGCACCCGCGGCAAAAGCTTTGCCTTGGCCCGTTAAGACAACTGCTTTAATATTCCCTTCACCCAAAAACTTCAACAGATCTTCTAACTCCTGCAGCATCGCTGCGTCGATGGCGTTAAGCCTTTCCGGTTTCGCCATCTCCAACTGAGCCCATTTGTTGTGAATATTTACTTTAAAACACTGCTCACTCATAGAATAACTACCCCCAAGTGTCAGTCGTAGTTGTGAAAGCCCCCTTTGGTTTTTCTGCCCAGCCGCCCGGCACGTACCATTTTACGAAGCAGAGGGGCCGGCCGGTACTTGGCCTCGCCCAGTTCACGCTGAAGTGTTTCCATAACGGCGAGGCAGATATCAAGGCCGACCAAATCGGCCAGGGCCAAAGGCCCCATGGGGTGGTTTGCCCCCAGCTGCATTGCCGTGTCAATATCTTTCGCCGAAGCAACACCTTCCGCCAACAAAAAAGCCGCTTCATTGATCATGGGGATTAAAAGCCTGTTGACAACAAAGCCGGGCGACTCGTCAACTGTTACAGGTGTCTTTCCCAACTGCTTTGCAAATTCCTTCGCTTCAGCAAAATAAGTTTGGGATGTGAAAGGAGTGCGCACCAGTTCCACAAGTTTCATCCGGGCCGCGGGGTTAAAGAAATGAATGCCTAAAACCCGCTCAGGCCCGGCTGTAACAGCCGCGATTTCCGTCACGCTTAAGGCAGATGTATTGGTGCCTAAGATACAGTCGGAACGGCAGATTTCGCCTAAATTTTGAAAGATTTCCTTTTTTAAAGCTAAATCTTCCGAAGCAGCTTCAATGACGAAATCGGCCTCTTTCAAGGCCTCCAAACTGCCCCCTGCCGTAATCCTGGCAAGAAGTTCCTCTTTCTGCTCCTGCGTAATGTATTCCCGTTCGACAGAACGCTTTAGCCGCTGTTTAACCGCCAGGCGGCCTTTTTCCGCCACCTCCTGATTTATATCAACCAGGATAACTTGGCCCACGCTGGCGGCCGTTTCCGCAATGCCGTTTCCCATTACACCTGCGCCGATTACACCGATAATCACTTTTCCCACCTCCCCTTTTAAAGCCGCTCTACAATAACCGCATAACCCTGGCCGCCGCCAACACATAAAGTGGCCAAGCCCAGCTTTTCATCCCTCTGCTCCAAGGCGTGGAGCAAAGTGACCAAGATGCGGGCACCGCTGGCACCGATGGGATGGCCAAGAGCAATGGCACCGCCGTAGACGTTCACTTTGGCGGCATCAAAACCCAACTCGGCAGCAACTGCCACGGATTGAGAGGCAAAAGCTTCGTTTGCTTCGATCAAATCAATATCGTCAAGCTCAAGGCCGCCTTTTTTTAAAGCTTTCTGTGTGGCTAAGACCGGGCCCATGCCCATGATGGCCGGATCAATGCCGGAAGGTGCATAACTCACAATGCGGGCCATTGGTTTAAGCCCGAACTCGTCAGCCTTAGTTTTCGACATCACTAAAAGAAGTGCCGCCCCGTCGTTGATACCTGAGGCATTACCTGCCGTAACGGTGCCGTCCTTTTTAAAAGCAGGGCGAAGCCTGGCCAATCCCTCCACCGTCACCCCGGCACGGGGGTGTTCGTCTTGCGAAAACTCCAGGGCATCTCCCCGGCGCTGTGGAACGCTGACGGGGACAATTTCCGCGGCAAAGCGGTTTTCCGCCAGCGCTTTTTCATATTTCTGCTGGCTGGCCGCGGCGAACTCATCCTGCTGCTCGCGGCTGATCTGCCACCGCTCCGCGATGTTTTCCGCCGTAACACCCATATGCGTATCGTTAAAGACGCACCAAAGCCCGTCCTCGATCATGACATCGACGTAACGGGCATGCCCCATCCGCACACCCCAGCGGGACTTTTTCTCAGCAAAAGGGGCACTGCTCATGCTTTCCATACCGCCGGCCAAAAAGATGTGGCCGTCCCCGGCCCTGATGGCCTGCGCCGCCAGGCCCACGGCTTTCAAGCCGGAAGCACAAACCTTATTTACCGTATAAGCGGGTATGCTGTGGGGCAGCCCTGCGTTGACCGCCGCCTGGCGGGCGGGATTTTGGCCCGCGGCGGCCTGCAGGACATTGCCTAAGATGACCTCATCGATTTCCTCCGGCGGCAGATTGGTTTCTTCGATAACTTTTTTGATTAAGACTGTACCCAAGTCTGCCGCGGGAATGTCTTTTAAAGTACCGCCAAAGCTGCCGATGGCTGTCCGAACGGCTTTTACTATCACAACTTCCTGCATGGACATCCTCCTTTGTTTTACCTGTTTGTTTTTTTAGCGCTGCGCCGCCTGCGCTCCAAGTTTGCAGGTTCAATGGAGCGGTTGTCTTTCGATTCTAAAAGCTGGGCTACTCCCGTGTATTCGCCTGCGGCACCTTCTTTTGATTCCCAGCCTTCATCGATGTATTGAGGCTCGGCGTAGGTGGCGATTACTCCTTCGTAATTCCTTAAAACAACTTTAGTCGGCGACATGCTGATTAAATATTGGGGCATCACGGGAATCTTACCGCCGCCGCCGGGGGCATCCACCACATAGGTGGGTACCGCGTAACCGGAAATGTGGCCCCGCAGAGCTTCCATGATTTCCAACCCTTTGGAAACCTTAGTGCGGAAATGCTCGATGCCCATGGATAAATCGCATTGGTAGATGTAATAAGGGCGTACTCTAATCTTTACTAAATCGAGCACCAGCTCTTTCATAATTTGCGGATTATCATTGACCCCGCGCAGTAAAACACTTTGGTTGCCCAGGGGGATCCCCCCGTCCACCAATTTTTCACAGGCGGCGGTCGAAGCGGGCGTGATTTCTTTGGGATGGTTAAAATGCGTATTAAGCCAAATAGGATGATATTTTTTCAGCATATTCACTAAGTTGTCCGTGATCCTCTGGGGCATGACCACAGGTGTACGGCTGCCCAAGCGGATGATTTCCACGTGGGGTATTGCCCGCAGCCTTTTGATAATTTCCTCCAGCTTCTCATCGGACATTAAAAGGGCATCGCCGCCGGAAAGCAGAACGTCGCGCACCGCCGGCGTGTTTTTGATGTATTCAATCCCTTTTTCAATGCGTTTTTGGGAGACCCCCGCATCGTATTGGCCGGCAAAGCGCCGCCGCGTACAGTGGCGGCAGTACATGGAGCACTGATCCGTAATGAGGAACAAAACCCGATCCGGGTAGCGATGCGTTAAGCCGGGCACGGGAGAATCCTTTTCTTCGCTGAGGGGATCCTGCATATCCGCCCGGCCGGTTAAAGTTTCCAAGATATTGGGGATGGCCTGCCTGCGGATGGGGCAGCGGGGATCGTTTGGATCCATTAAAGATGCATAATAAGGGGTGATTCCCATCCGAAAGACCTGCAGGACTTTGCCGATATCTTGTTTTTCCGTTTCCGTTAAAGCAATAAATTTATGCAGTTCGTCCACCGTCTGAATGCGGTTTCTCACCTGCCAGCGCCAATCGCTCCATTCCGCTTTTGTGCATCCCCAGCGGTTTTGGGCTTCTTCTGCCCAGACTTGACTGCTCTGTGTATTCACAAAGAATACCTCCTATCTCTCGCTTGCACACTTACTTTGGCACATCCATTGCCTTCAGATCCGCTGCTATCTCTAATGGAGCTTCTGTTGCTGCTTTGATTTCTTCGATGCTGTAGGCGGGGTTTTTTTCCAAAAGGACCATAACTCCGTCGTTAATGCCAAAGACACCCATTTCCGTAACTACCAAATCCACTTCTTTGGCGGCCGTTAAAGGCAGGCTGCATTCTTTCAGCAGTTTCGGCCGGCCGTGCCTCGTTAAGTGCAGTGTTGCTACAATAACGCGCTTGGCACCGACAACCAGATCCATGGCACCGCCCATCCCGGGCACTAATTTCCCCGGGATCATCCAGTTGGCCAAGTTACCAAAAGCATCCACTTCCAAAGCACCCAATACGGTAACGTCAACATGGCCGCCCCTGATAATCCCAAAGGAAGTGGCGCTGTCGAAAAAGGCGCCGCCGGGGAGGATGGTAACGGGCTGGCCCCCTGCATTGACCAAGTCGGGATCTGCCGCCCCCGCTTCCGGTTCGGGCCCCAGGCCCACAAAACCGTTTTCCGACTGCAAAATTACATTAATCCCCGCCGGGATATGGCCGGCAACTAACGTGGGCAGGCCGATGCCTAAATTCACTACATCCCCGTCCGCTAACTCCTGCGCAATACGCCTGGCTATTATATTCCTTTTTTCCCGATCAGCCATTAGCTCGCCCCTCCCTTGGTCACCAGATCCACGAAAATGCCCGGTGTCATCACCTGATTTGGCTCAATCTCCCCTACTTCGACTATTTCCTCCACTTCCGCAATAACCAGGCTGGCGGCAGTAGCCATTATTGGATTGAAGTTGCGGGCGCTTTTGCGGTAAATCAGGTTGCCGAATGCGTCCCCCTTCCAGGCCTTAATTAAGGCCACATCCGCATAAAGCGGAGTTTCCAAAAGATACGTTGTGCCGTTTAACTCTATTTTCCGCTTGCCTTCCGCAACGACGGTACCCACCCCCGTGGGAGTTAGAAAACCGCCCAAGCCCGCGCCGGCCGAGCGGATTCTTTCGGCCAAGGTTCCCTGCGGGACCAGTTCCACTTCGATTTGGCCCTCAATCATCTTCTTGCCTGTTTCCGGATTCGTACCGATATGAGATGTAATTAAACGGCTGACCGCGTCGGCTGAGATTAACATGCCGATGCCATCTCCCTGCAGGCCTGTGTCATTGCAAATTACGGTCAAATCGCCAATGCCCCGCCGGACCAATTCCCTCAACAAATCCACCGGCGTCCCACAGGTCATAAAACCACCGATCATTACACTGTTCCCGTCAGTTACCCTGGCCGCTGCTTCCTGCCTTGAAAAAATTTTTGCCAACACTCAATCCTCCCTTTTTATGTTTTGGGCTCCAGCCCTAAGATTCTACGAGCTTCCGCGGGCGCAGCTACGGCGCGCCCCAGCTCTTTGGCGATTCGTACAATCCTGGCCACAAGCTGTGCATTGCTTTTGGCCAACTCGCCTCTGAGATAATAGATGTTATCTTCAAACCCGACGCGCACATGGCCCCCCATGCCAATTGCCGCTGCGGCCAAGGTTATTTCATGCCTGCCGATGCCGGAGACGGTCCAGGTGGCATCTTTGGGAATTGACTCAACTAGAAAACTTAAATTGCGCACACTGGCGGACATGGCCCCGGGCACGCCCAAAACGAAATTAAAGTGCAGCGGCGGCGAAACCAAACCCTGCCTGACCAAATGGAGAGCATTATCGATCATGCCTGCTTCGAAGATCTCAAACTCGGGCTTCACCCCTTCCCGCTGCATCATTTGCGCAGCCTTTGCCACAAAATCCTGCGGGTTAGAGAAAATATCGCGGCCGAAGTTGCAGGTCCCCGTACTCAAAGTCGCCATCTCAGGCTTTAAACTGATCGGCTGGAGGCGCTCTTCGGCACTGTGCCAGACCGCACCGCCCGTGGAAGGCTGGAAAATGACGGGGCAGGCCTCCTCGATTAAGGATTGAATCTGCTTGTACACTCTACCATCCTGTGTTGGGCTGCCGTCTTTCTTCCTGGCATGGACATGGACTATGGCAGCGCCCGCCTCAAAAGCTTCCACCGCCGCGTTTTTGATCTCTTCCGGCGTAATGGGTAAGTTGGGCTGCTGCTCTTTAGTAACTTCCGCGCCCGTTAAGGCCGCGGTAATAATTAACTTTGACACCGCCCTACCCCCTTCTCTGCCTTTCTTTTGGTACCACACAAACACCTTTGGCCGTCGCCACTACTATAGGCTCGGCTAAAACGTCCCTTGCCGAGGCGGGCAGTTTGGGGTCATCCGGTGCGGTAATTTGTTTCACTGCGTAAAATTCCATCTGCCTTGAGGTATTGCCCACCTCTGTAATCTTGCCGACGGCTTCGATAAAATCACCTGCATAAACCGGCGCTTTGAACTGGACGTCGCTGTAAGTCAAAAACAAGCCTTCATCGCCGTCGTGGCGGATCAACAGTTCAGTTGCGGCATCGCCGAAAAGTTGGAGTATGAAGGCCCCGTCTACCAAACCTCCCCCGTAATGAGCCTGAGCTGCGCTGACCCGAACGCGTAGAACACTTTTTTCCATAAATTTTTCCTCCTTAACTGCTTAATTCTATGTCAAAGCCTGCTTGCCAATTCTTTCGCCAAAAAAGAGGCAACATGGCGCGCCGTGGTCCCGACACCAAATCCCGCATCAAACCCCAGTTCAGCCCCTAATCTTTGGTCGATGCGCGGCCCGCCTACGATCATTAACAGCCCCTTTCGCATGCCTTCCGCTTCCGCCAGTTCAATCAGTTCGGTCAGGTTTTCTATATGTATATTTCGCTCCGTGACGATTTGGGAAACCAAGACGGCATCCGCCTTAACTTCTTTGGCCTTCCTTAAAAGCTCTTCATTGGGCACCTGGCTGCCCAGATTATAGGTTTGGAACATGGGGTATCTTTCCAAACCGTGTTCACCGCCGTAACCTTTCATATCCATGATCGCATCTAAGCCCACCGTGTGGGCGTCGGTTCCTGTACAGGCACCGACGACAACCACCTTGCGTCCCAGTTTTTCTTGGATAAAAGTATTGATTTCATCGAAACTGAGGGCCTCTTCCCCGCCATAATCCGCGATCTGAGAAAGATCAACGCTGTGGCGCAGGCTGCCGTAGATAATAAAATAGGTGAAGCCGCGGAGATCTTTCATATGGGCAATTTGGACCTCTTCCAGGCCCATTTTTTGCGCCAGGTGCCTGGCCGCCTCCCTGGCCTTTCCCCCGGCCGCAAGCGGCAGAGTGAAACTTACTTGAACTTGGCCGTCTCCGTAGGTATCACCGTATGGTTTAAGCAAATTACCCACAACTTTTCCCCCCCTCTGCTTTTAAACCCAATTCGCGCTCCATTTCGGCCATAAAAGGGTTGACGTAATCGACGCTTTTTAAAATCACCCCGTCCGCCCCCCTGCCTCCTTGGGGGGAGCGCTTAATGTCGGCGAAATAGCCTTCGCTGATAGCTGTTTTTAAGCCGATTTTTGCTATCTGCTTTAAAAACTCGCCAACTTCAGCGACTATTTCCTTTGATCTCCTTTGGATAATACCGTCCGGTTTAAAGGTGATCTCAGCGCCTAAATCCCGAGCGTTTTCCATTACGTAAGAGGCGTTTGCCAAACTCAAGGCCCTATCGCTCAAATGGGGCGTGTGGATTGCTTCTGTGGGCATCCCTAAAAGATGGATGCTTTGGCCGGTGATGACCGAAGCCAAATTGAACAGGGCGTTCTGCACGTTCCCAAGGAAAATGTCGCCGGTCATGTACTTTGTCGGCGGCATGTATTTTAAGGGCGATTGCGGGAATATCTGCCTTAGCGTCTGGGCCATGGCCAGCTCGAAAAGAAAACCGTTTTTTAATTTGGGATCCAATTCAAAAGCGTGGCCCAGGCCCAGCTGCCAATGCTTCAGGCCCGCCAAAAGCCCCATCTGTTCGTTGATAAAGTTGGATGCAAGTACGGTGTGAGCTTGCGCGTAGGAATCCGCCGTAGTTAAATAGTTGTCTTCCCCCGTATTGATGATAATGCCCGCGTAAGCGTTGATCAGGCGGGAAAAATACTGGTCGGTAAAGGTCCGGTCCATATTGATGTCCCGGAACAAAATCCCGTACATGGCATCGTTTAACATCATATCCAACCGCTCCAGGGCGCCCATGGCGGCAATTTCCGGCATGCACAGCCCCGAGCAGTAGTTTACCAGTTGGATGTAGCGGCCTACCTCTTCACCCACTTCATCTAAAGCCTGCCGCATCAGCTTAAAATTTGCCTGCGTGGCATAAGTGCCCCCAAAGCCTTCCTTGGTAGTGCCGTACGGGACATAATCCAAAAGGCTTTGGCCCGTCGTCCTGATCACCGCAATGATATCCGCGCCCTGCCAGGCGGCGGATTTCGCCTGTTTGACATCTTCGAAGATGTTGCCGCTGGCCACTATCACGTATTTCAAAGGTTCTCTGCCCAGGCCTAAGTGCTTCTGCAGCGCTTGGCGGGCTTTTTTCTGCCTGCTGATGGTACTTAAAGCCTGTTCCGCGTAAACATTCATTATTTTTTCAACCCGGCCCGGCTCCTGCAGCGGCAGGTCGCAGAGTTTCAGGCCGCCCGCGCAGGCCCGGGCAATTTCCTGCGGCGATTCAGTCAAAGCCACAACGGCATTGGCCAGCCAAAAAGAAATACCCCGCCCTAAAAGCCCCGCTTCCAAAACCTGATCAACCACCACATTAGGCAGGGGAACGCCGTTTTGATCCGTGCCGTCAATGCCAAAGAGGCGGGCCGCGGTCCGCTCTACGCTTAAAGTAGTCTGCCGGCTGATCTCCGCCTGCACCTGGGCGGCGATTGTTTTGGCCGAGCCGCGGGCTGCGGCGATTTTTTCCTCATCTAAGCTTAATAACTTATTAATCATGCCCCAAATCCTCCCATCCCCTTTTTAGAAGCCCCTTGGCCCTGGCAATTATTTCAGCGTCCAAGCCCATGGTTTCTGCCACAAGTGCCGCATCGCCGGAAACCTCACAGTCCGCGGGCCCCTGCCACGGCACTAAATTGTAGTCCATGAAACGGCGCAGGATGTCTTCCCGCCCGGCAAAACTGTACTTTCGGACCTTTTTTTCGTCCAAGCCCGCCACCCTCAGCTGCCTGGGGCCCTGCAAGCGGGCTAATGGCGGGTAGTGAGTTGTAACTACTGTGTAGGCGGGCCGGCTGTGCAGCCTTTCCACCACCGCCCCCGCCAGGGCCGCCCCTTCCTGCGGGTTTGTCCCGTGGGCTATTTCATCCACTAAAATCAATCCGGCGGTGCCGCTTTTTTCAACCGCGTTTTGTAAAAAAACGATCTCAGCGGCAAAAGTGCTTAAACCGCGGGGAATTTCCGCCCGGGCCAAATGTGATGCAACAAACCACAGGGGCCGAAATTCCATTGCCTCGGCCGGTACCAAAAGGCCATATTGAGCCATGGCCGCCAAAAGGCCAATGGTCTTTAGGCTGACGGTTTTGCCGCCCATGTTGGGCCCGGTAATTATCGTCGCGCCCGGTTTCAGGCAGACATCGATCGGCCTGTAGTCGTAACCGTCGGCCGCCACCTCTTTTTCCACCAAAAGGTGCCTGCCTTTTTTAAACCTTAAAACATTTTCCCGGCTTAAATGCGGTTTAACCCCCCCAAAACCGGCACAGAACTTCGCCTTGGCCAGCAGCAGGTCCAAATACCCCAAAACCTCCTGCATCTTAAGCAGGCGCTCGCCGTGTTCTGCCACTACCTGACTTAGGTTTTGGCGCACCCTCGCTTTGTACGTTTCTTCTTTTTCCCTAAATTTCCGCAGCTCTTGCCGCTGCCGCCTTACTGTTTCATTTTCTGCCAGGCGAAATTTAACAAAATCGTTTGTCTCTTCTGTTTTTTTCAGCTCCCGCATCGCGGCCAACTGCGCAATTACCGCCTGCTCACCCCTGCTTACAGAAATTTCGCATCCTGGCCCAAAGCCGCGGCCCGCCGCCCTAAGCAACTTCTCTTCCGCTTTGTTTTTAAATTCGGCCAGGGTTGTTTCCAAGAAAATGCGCTTTTCGCGCACCGCGGCCAGATCAGCATCGTAAGCATCAGCGATGTAAAAACTGTCCCGGCCGCCTTGGCCGATGCTGAGGGCTTTGAGGCAGGGTGTGCAGAGATCTGCGGGGACGGGCAGCAGATGTTCCCACTTTTGTCTTTTCAGTTCCTCTTTGATCTCGGCCAGCAAGGAAAGCTGCCTCTTTATTTCGTAAAGTTCAAGATCATCTAAGACTGAACCGCCTTGGGCCCGCTTTAGACTTAAAGACACATCCCGCACATTGGCTAAAAGATAGCTCAAAGCACTGCTCCCCGCGGGATCCCCCTCTAGAGCCCTGCTGAGCTCCTCCAGCCGGTTCAGCTCCTGGGCCAGTTCTTCAACCTGCGGCGGCAGAAAGGCCTTGTATTCACTGTGCCTGCGGCGCCCCGGGGCTGAGACAGGCTTGACCTGCCCCCAGACCTGATCCCAAGCAAGCTGTATCTTTGTGTCGCTTTGAAAAAATTCCATCCCCTAACCACCTTCCGGCACGTAACTTAAACCCAAATTTAAATCAAAACAAGGAATGGGGTGTACTTCCCGGCCGATATCTCTCACAAGCCTGCGGGGATCCGCGTAACCGAAGCTGCTGTGTTGGGGATTAACGGTCACGGCGCTTAAATGGATCGGCCTGAGGACCTGTAAGAAGGCACCTCTTGCCTGCAGCCTTCGCCAGCCTTCCCGGCTCAAAAAGACGTGGGTAGGATCAGCCGCCACTACTTTGAAAGAATCATCCCGCCGCGCCCCGCTTAAAACTAAAGCCGCGGTCTTGTCGGTCAGGGCACCATTGATATAAATTGCGCGGGCCCCCCTTTTTAAATGCCGGGCCAAAACTTTCCCGCCGGCAAAAAACTCCCTTTCCGTAACGGCCGCTTGGCTGCCGTCCCCGCGCAAGATCACCGCTTTTGCCGTAGGGGGAACTGAGCCAATCGTGCCCAAAAAGCGGGGCAGTGTTAAAATCCGGTACTGCTGTCTCACTTTTTCCAAAAGCAGCTGTCTGTCCCAGGCCGCCTCTACGCCTACTGCCAGCACCGCTGTGTCCGTTACGGCGGGAGCAGCCAAAGACCGCCTGTCCACGGCTCCGTCCACTAAAAGAAAATCGCAGCCCAGCTTGCCTAAGATGTTTTTTAGAAGCAGTAAATCCCCGCGGGCCTGAGGCCCCGCCAAAACGGTTTTACCCCAACTTTTGGCCCTGACGACGGCAATGGGGCCAAATGGTGTCCGAACGTCAGTAACAGCTAAAATTTCATAGTCCAAGCCGCTGGCTAAAAGCAGCGATTTAGCATTCACTACCAGCCGGCCGGGGCCGATTACTATCTCAGGTTTGGGGGATTTTAAAAGCCCATCTTGTTTTTCCCCGTCCAGCCCGCTGCTGGTCACAGCATATGTGAGGCCCAGCCTCTTCGCCTCATCTGCCAGCCGATTGAATGTAAAAGTCTTCCCCGTGTTTTTACCCAGGCCGATTATGGCGGCTGATTTAAAACCACGCTGCAGTATCTGTTTTAAAAACACCGCAAAGCCCCCAATTACGCATAGATTTCCAAAAACAGCCGCCGCAGTTTCTCATTTTCCCTCAGAACCTGCAGGGTAATTGCGGCGTGGTTTTTTGTGTAACCGTTGCCAATAATCATGGTCACATCTTTGCCCACCCCTTCGGCACCTAAGGCCGCCGCCGTGAAGCTTGTCGCCATGCTGAAAAAATAGACTGTGCCTCCATCGCCGGTACACAAAATTGAGGCCATTTCCGTGCGGGGGACGTTCACGCAGTTAATGACCACATCTGCCGGCCTGCCCGCGGCTTTTTCTAAAGCATCAAGGCAGGCCATTGGTTTAGTTGCATCCACATCGAGCACGATGTGGGCCAGATCCAATCTGCGGACCCGCTCACAGGCTTTCTCGCCGTAGTCCATGGCGATAACTCGGCCTGCCCGTTTTCTTGCTTCGTGCAGGCAGAGGCTCCCTGCTTTGCCGCCTGCGCCTATGATTAAAACTGTATCCCCCGGTTTAACGATCTTTGCCACCTGCGCCGGGGCACCGGCCACATCTAAGGCCGCTAAAGCCAGCCTTTGGGGCAGGTCAGCGGGGAGCACGGCATAAATTGAGCTGGCAAAAAGGACGGCCTTCCCTTGAATGTCAACTTGGCCCGTTGCAAGGTGGATTTTTTCGATCTTGTCGATTCTCAGAGGAGTTAAAGTTAAAGACACTAAAGAGGCGATGCGATCGCCAACCTTCAGATCAATTTTGTCCTTTAAATCTGCACCGATGGCTGCAACCGTGCCCACAAACATACCACCTGAGCCGGTTTGCGGGTTGTGGTGTTTTCCCCTGCTTGCCACAATTTCCAGCATTATTTCTGCCATGCGCCGGGTGTCGTTTTCCGCCTGTTGGCGGATTTGATTGAAGCTGGCAGAATCAATATTGAGAGTTTCAACGTTCAGTAAAATTTCGTTGTCATAGATCTCCATCCGGTTATCAAGGCGTTCCGCTCCCTGAGGAAGAGAGCCTGCCGGTTTAATTACCCTGTGTGTACCGAACGGGCAGGGTGAGGTCATGTAGTTGCCCCCTTTCGTATTGTTTATAATAATTACCACATTTCCTTACACCTTCTTCAATAATTACGCAAACCCTTTCCATAACACCAACTTTTCTGGGCCGGCGGTGCTTTTGTTAAGGGGCTGAAACAGCTGTTTCCTTTTTTATTAACAAAATGCCCCCTGGCAGGGTAAAAAAAAAGAACCCCGGCGAGGGCTCTTATTAAAACCGGTTTTTGCTACAGCTTACCGCAGGTTGCGGCCGCCGTATTCTTTTCTTTTCAACCATTTCGGCTCATAACCTTTGAAACGCTTTATTTGGGAGAGGGAAAATAATGCCAGGGCCGACCAAATGCAGGCAAAGCCCAATAAATGCAGGCCGGTGAAAGGTTCACCGTAGAGTACGACGCCGAGGATCAGCATGATGGTGGGCGTAAGGTATTGAATAAAACCCACGGCGGAAAGGGGAATCATTTGGGCCGCTTGGGCAAACCAAAGAAGAGGCACGGCAGTTGCCGCCCCGGCGAAAGCCAGGGTTAAAGTAATTTTCGGCGAAATGCCGAAAGAACCCTGCCCCTGCAGGTGCAGATAGGTGAGATAACCGAGGGCAAACGGCATTAATATAAACGTCTCTAAAGTTAAGCCGAGCGTCGATTCAATGCCGGCCATCTTTTTCACCAAACCGTAAAGGCCGAAGGTAACAGCTAAAGAAAGGGCAATCCAGGGAATCCTGCCGTATTGGAAAGTTATGATCAAGACGCCAAAAAAGGCAAGCATTAAAGAGACCACCTGCCAAAAATTAAGCCTCTCTTTTAAAACCACCATCCCTAAGACGACACTTAAAAGCGGGTTGATGTAATAGCCGAGGCTGGCATCAACCACATGATCCGCATTGACGGCCCAGATGTAAATGCCCCAGTTTAAACTGACTAAAACGGCTGCGGCGATAATAGCCGCAACTTTGCGGCGCTTTTTAAGAACAGCCTTTAAACCAGCCCACCTGCCGCGGTAAAAAAAGATGAGGAGCATAAAGACAAAAGACCAAAAGATGCGGTGCATGAGAATCTCAAATGCGGGCACGGCTTTAAGTATTTTCCAATAGAGTGGGAGAAATCCCCACATTAAAAAAGCCGCCGCGGCATAGACGGCACCCCTAGTTTTGCTGTCCCTTTTTCCCATAGCTACCGGCTCCTTTACAAGCTAGAACTATCTTTTAAATTCACCTTTGATCTTTTTTCACCTGCCCCGAAATATGTCTTTACGTTTAATTCCCCGCCCCTTGCCTTTAATTTAAAAAACCCCCGCCGGTCAACTGACGGGGGCTTGTTTTGTACAACTATTCTTCCTTTGGGGCTTTTTCGATTTGAAATAGGGCTCCCGAAGGCTCAGGCAGCTCTTCATCTTCCAACTGATTGAGGTGGTGGAAATGCTCGATAAAGTCTTCCAGCATTTCTTCTTCCGCACTGCCCTTTTTCAGTTCCAGAATATCCCGGAGAATCTGGGCCATCCAAACATTGTCGAAATAGCGGTGACGCCCGCTGTTCCAAGTCATGTTCGTGGGATAACGCTTGTTCTTATAATATTTCCAAAAGAGCATTTTCTTCGATTCTTCCGGCGAAAGGCGCAGCCTAAAGCGGGAGTGAGCGGGAATGAAGCCGTCCTCGCTGAGCTTGCCCAAGAAATTCTCCCGGACCATAAAAACACCTAAGATGCGCCGCTCTTCTTCCGGAACATCGGGCTCCCTGGCCGTAATCAGGCAGGCGCTGTTGGGGTGCAGGCGGACCAAGCGGTTAGGTTTTCCCTTATGTTTACCGCTTTTACGCACACTGGTGAAAACCTGCCATTCGCTGAAGATCCTTTCCTCCTCTTCTTCGTCGACCCAGAAAACGGCCTGCGAGGCCGGAGACAACCTATGGCTTCTCATGAGCCGTTCCCGTTCCAGCATGCGCTGCTGCCTTTCGTATTCCAAGGCCCTTTCTTTCTGCCGCTTCTTTTCCTTTTTGGCTCTTTTCTCTTCCACTTTTTGCTTGATGGCTTCCACCCTGCTGGCGATTTTTTCATCGAGCAGCGTCAAATGAATGCCGAAGGCATCGGGGAAAACAAATTTTTTCTCGCCTAAAGGAAAGCGCACTTTTATATAGGAGTCGGTATATTCAACCACATTACCTTCTCCAAAACTCTCGTGTTTAACAGCCTCATTGAGCAAATTCACTTTGGGTTCCTCCGTATCTGGTCTTGAATCGCAAAAACCGCATCACTGCACTCGTATACGATGCGGCCTGATCTATATTAATAGTAACATAAACCGCAGAAAAAGGCAAATAAAGTGTTGACAACACTACAGGTTCACGGTAGACTATATAGTTTTGTTATTTTTTACGTTAAGTAAATATCCCAAACTGCTCCCGCGGACAAGAGGGCCGCGGTGGTTAGCAGGCCCACTGCAATCCGGCGGCCCGGTTTTTGCGGACCGCCGCCTGTTTATTTAAAAAATTTGCAAAAGGAGCCCCAAATGCTCCGGAGAGCGCCGGGAAAGCAATCAGCAATTTCCCTTTTTATTCTATCCCCGAGCCTGACAGAGGGCGGTCAAGGGCCGAAAGCCGGGCATCGCAGCTAAACACAACCTGTGGAAAGCGTGATCGCCAACCGGAAAGGCGGCTCTTTGCTGCGGGCCAAATCATACATTTCTTTTATTTTCCGCCAAACCAGATCTTCGGGCCCAATAATGGTTGTGCTCATGGGCCCCGCCGCCACCAGCAGATCCCCCCAGTCAATTTCCTGCAGCAGCTGCCTGATGACTTCGGTGTAATCATCGGCATAAGGGTGCAGGCTTAACTCACAGGAAATGGTAACTTGTTTAGTCATTTGTTTTCCTCCACAAGGCGCAGACAAAGCCCGGCAAAACACCCGGGGGCGGATCTTTTTCCACCGCCAAAGCCTCATCCCGCCTAAAATTTTCAAAATCGGGGGCGAAGTACAGGCCCGTAACGCTTTTTCTCTCACCTTTGGGCAAAAACCCTAAGAGTTCCGCTTCGGTGTAAAAGGCCGCATGGTTATAAACTGAGTCGGGATCCTTTTTTGCCTCTTTTTCGTAAAGCCGGCTCCAGGGGCTGGCGGCAATAATACCCACAACCAGCCTACCCCCGGGTCGCAGTGCATCATAAGCCTTAGCCAAAACCGAAGCCGGTTCGGCCAAAAATTCAAGTGCGGCCACCGCCAAGGCCGCATCAAATTTACCCTGCGGCAGGTGCAGCTCTTGAATATCGGCCGGGATAAGCCGAGCCTGCAGGCCCGCTGCCTGCAGTTTGTCCTCGGCCCGTTTCAGCATATTTTTTGACACATCAACCGCAGTAACGTTTAAACCACGCTGCACAAGCTCCAGCGTATAATTACCCGTACCGCAGCCTATTTCCAAAAGTTTCTGGCCGCGCCGAGGCTGCAAAAGCGAATAGACCAATTCCTTTTGCACTTCATCGACGGTTTTACCTATTTCCGTTTGATACCAAGCATCGTAAGACGCTGCGCTTTGATCAAATAAACTTCTCATTTTCCCCTCCCGAGCCGTGCTGATGCCTTTTTCTTCTCGAAACGGGCCGCTGTAACCTGCCTTCTGCCCGAATTTACCATTACAAAGCTACCAGGAATAATGCCACCGTTTACGAAATCCTAAAAAAGCAAGGAGCGGACAGCGACATGAAGCTATACCTAATCTTTTTATCAGCGGCTGCCCTGGCTGTTGCCGGCTGTCTTTCAACCCCAACAGAGAACTACACGTTATTTGTGGAAGTAGTGGGAAAAGGCACTGTCACCCCGCAGGGAAAGCACAGTTATGCCCCCGGTACTATAATAGATCTAAAAGCCCAACCTGCCCCCGGTTTTGTTTTCAGCCACTGGACAGGCGAAACCTCTGAGCGGGAAAACCCTAAAACAAGCGTTATTGCGGATCGGAGCAAAAAAATAAGTGCTGTTTTTGTCAGCACCGAACCGGCAATCAAGGAAGCCCCAACGGGCCTGATCAGTAACCTTGCACCGCGGCCCCAAGGCGAAGGGGACATCTTATATATTATGATCCACGCCATCAGCGACGCACAGGCCAATCCCCGCAGCCCGTACGATTTGGGGCGCATCGCCGAAATTTTTCAAAACTATGGCGTCGAGGCCCACTACGTGGTGGATCGGGATGGCTCCATCTATCAATTTGTCCCCGATCACCTCAAGGCGCGGCATGCGGGTCGAGGTTCTTGGGCCGGGATTTTTAACGGCATGAACCGCTATTCTTTGGGCATCGAGGTTTTAGGCATCGGCACCCCTGCGGAGATGGCCGATGTAATCGGGCCCGGGCCAAATAGTAGAATTGATCCTAAAACGAGAGGTTATACAAAGGAGCAATACAGTGCACTGGCAAGTTTAGTCTACTATTTACGGCGTAAATACAACATCCCAAAAGCCAACATCTTAGGCCACGAAGATTACGACCCGGCGAGAAAGTGGGATCCGGGCAGCCTTTTTGACTGGGAAAAGATTAGGTAACAGCGGGCAATTTCTTAAAAACAATGCCTAAAGTCAAACCCCAAACCACGGCGCCCAGGTGGTTGCTGATGACATCTTTTACGGGCATCTTGCTTAAATACGGTACTTGAAAAAGATAGGGCAACGCATAATTAAAAAGGGCCGCCCCCACGCTGTAAAGAACGGCTTTACCCAGATAACCGCGCTCACCCACCAGGGAGATAAAATAAGCGAAAAGGACGCCCAAAAAACCCAACCATGCAGAGTGGATTAAAAGCGCCTAAATTTCTTCCGGCAAAGTCCGCGGCAGATTACCGTATAAAATTACGGCCATCCAAGCCAAAAAGCGGAGTTTGCCAAACCGCAGAATGTGATAACTGATCGAACTCCAAATGTTCATGGGGATTAGCGCTGCTACCCCCGAGATAAACCCCCCATAGGACCTAGCTATCTTTTCCCCTCTTTTCCCTCTCAGCCCGGCCTGTTATCTATAATGCAGTTCTACCACTTGGCAGTTTAACAGGTGTTTTAACCGACCACCTAAACTTTGCCAAAAATTTTTCCCCAAAATCATAAACTTTTGCAGGCGACGAAGGGTATATAAAGTGAAGGCGTCTTGAAGGGGGGATGGTTTTTGGGCAGGCAGGAGAACGAACTAATCAAAGCAGCAAAAAACGGCAGGCAGGAT
>JBHGWS010000040.1:0-12859 GCA_041936745.1 Candidatus Darwinibacter acetoxidans | reverse complement strand
ATTCCACTGTTTACCTTTTATCTACATTCGGGAAAAGGTTATTTTTTCCCTGCAGAGTTTACAATTGAGCAAAAAAAGGGCCCCGCCCAAAACCGGGCGGGGCTCTTTAAGGGGTATTTAGTTGAACAGATCGTCTAAAATCGCTTGTTTGGCCTGCTTCACCGCTGCCATATAAGCACTCCAGGTCTGCCCTTCCGGCGTCCAAGGTGCCATCATCGGTTGATAGATGTCAATCCAGCCATCCCACTCAACGACCGATTCCATGAGAACGCCAAAGGCTTCCCGGCTCGGTGCCCATTCCATAAATGCTTCTTCCGCTTCGTCAAAGATCGCGTCTGAAGGGTAAAGTGCATCGAGGAGTGCGACCATTGCTTCCGGATCACCGCTGTTGGAAGGCAGGCTGTAGTAAAGAATAGTTTCCGTCGGGTAAACGTTTCTTGCGGCAGATGGCCCTTTGGGGTAAGGGACAATGCCCAATTCAAAGTCAATTTCCCATTCGCCTGTATTCGGGTTGACGTGATCTCTCAAGCGCCACATCTCCAAAAACATCATGCCGATTTCGCCGTCAGCAAAGGCCTCCGGGCCCCAGCCGCGGTAATAGCCGGCGTTAATCCATTCATCGTTTTGGACCAGTGCTTCAATAACTGCCGGTTCATCACCGGTAAAGACGGCCCTGCCGTCAATTTCCCGCGCGTAGCGGCCGTCGTTGGCAATTACCAAATCTTCTTCCATAATCATGTCAATTGCCCAGCGGTCAATGTTGCCATCGCCGGTAGTATCAGCGGTTAGAACTTTGGCCGCCTCTGTAAAGGCATCCCAGTCCCACTCGCCCGCCAGATACAGCTCGTAAGGATCGTCCAAGCCCGCTGCTTCAAACATATCTTTGTTATAGCCGATGTACTTAATCATATCAATTAGGTTAAAGGAACCTACATAGCCGTAGAGGCTGCCGTCGATCTCCGTGAAATCCATAAAGGCTTGGGAAAACTCAGGGATCCTGGCCGCCACTTCGGCAGGCATGTGTTCGTTCAAAGGCAAAAGCGCGCCCTGCCGTGCTAATTCGTGTACTTCTGCCAAAGTGATCCGGTAGAAGTCCCACTTGGAGTCGCCGGAAAGAACGCGGCGCATGACTGTTTCTTGGTATTCGCCCCACACAACTTCTTCAAAGACCAGTTTTACATTGAAATCTCTTTCAACCTCTGCCCGCCTATCCAGCATCTCCGGAGAATCCCACATGTCGATGAGCCCGCCGAACAAAAGTGTCCTGACGGTAACACCGCCCAGATCATATTTTGGTGCTGCTTGTACCACCAAAGTGAACAACAAGACAAAACTTAACGCCAACACTAATCCGATTCGCCTGTTAGCTTTCATGCTGAACAAAACCTCCTTAAGATTGTCTGCCTGTGCAACTTGACAATTTGTTAAATGACCGCCCCCTTTCTCAAAAAACGCTCCCTTATTCCACTAAACCCGTCCGCTCCACGCTTTCCACAAAATAGCGCTGCAAAAACAGGTAGACTAATAATAAGGGTGCGATAATCATCAGCATCCCCGTATTATTCCTCAGTGTCAAAAGTTCCTCAATATCTAAAATGCCTTGGCCCAAGCGGCCGATTGTAACCGTTAGAAAGGTCCTGCCGTGCATAAAGAGGGATGTGTAGAAATAATCATTCCACTGCCAGACAAAAGCGAATAAGAACACCGTTACCAAAGCAGGCCCGGCGCTGGGCAGCATCACCTTATAAAATGTTTTGAAAGGCCCGGCACCGTCCACATAGGCCGCATCTTCAATCGAAGAAGACATGCCCGCAAAGTACTGCCGCATGATAAAGATGAAGATGCCGTTGCGCAGGCCGGAACCTGTAATCGCCGTTAGGACAAAAGGCCAGAACGTGCCCACTAAGTTAAGCCCGCCGCCGGGCAGTAGGCCGAAAATGTCAAAAAAGCGGAAATTCAAATACTGAGGGATCATGGTCACCTGCGGCGGCACGAGAAAAGTAAAAATGACTAAGCCAAATAAAATGTTGGAGCCGGGAAACTTCAACCGGGCAAACCCATAGCCGATCAAAGTACAGGACATCAGCTGCAGTAAACTGACAACCGAAGTTAACAGAAAGGTGTTTAAAAGGGCCTGGGGGTATTTCATCAACTCCACTGCCAGCCTATAGTTATCCAAAGTCCAATTTCTTGGGATCCAGCGTACGGTGGCATCCCAAAGATCCCCGGGGCTCATAAAAGACATGGAGATTTTCGTGAACAACGGAAAGACTATGATATAAGACATGCCAATAAGCAGCAGCGCTCTTAAGATCCGCCAACCCCAGTCCAAAACACCTCTGCGCACGCTGACCCCTCCTATTCCCTGTAAAAGACGCCGCGGGATATAATCCGCACGGTGACGGCCAAAAGCAGGCCCACCAACAGAAAGTAAAACCAAGCCATAGCTGAACTGACACTGTACCCTTCGCCGGCAAAAGCCGTCCTGTAAATCTGCTCCATGACCGCGTTGTCACTGGCTGTGAAGACATCGACGAAAGTGTAAACTACATTGACCAATAGAAGGGGCGTCAAAAGAGGGAAAGTTATCAGCCAAAAGCGCTCCCAGCCTGTAGCACCCTCCACATCGGCCACTTCATATAAAGTGGGTGAAACGGACTGCAAACCCGCCAGGAAGATTAAAATTTGAATCCCGGAAGAGCGGATAATTAAATGCACGTTATCAATGGCGCTGACCAAATATTCCAGCATCTTAGCGGGTATCTGCATCTGGAGAAAGAAAGCCCTGACCGCCGCTGCGCTGAACATACTACCGCCAACCCTGGTTCCCGCTAACTCGGCGGCCTGCAGAATGCGGGTCATGGAATCCTGCTGTTCCAGGCGTAAAACCACTCCGGCACCTAAAATGACCGGTAAGAAGAAAATCGCCCGGGCCGCTGTCCTGCCTCTAAAGCGCTGATTTAAAATCACAGCTACAAAGAAGCTGAAAAAGATAATCATGGGAATATCCCGCAGGGTCTTTAAAATGCTTTCCACGACAACGCGTAAATACTCCGTATCCACAAACAGAAGGAAATTGTAATGCTTCAACCCCACGTATTCAAGCTCATAACCGGTAGAAAGCACATTCAGCTCGCTGACGCTGAAGCGAAGCGATTGGATTAAGGGGACCAAGAAAAAGAGAATAAACCCGAGTAAAAAGGGCGAGGTGAATATGAATCCCCACAAAGCTTTTTCCTGCCTTAACTTCAGCCGAAACCGCCGCCTCATTTTCCGCCCCCCTCTTTGACTTTGTAGCCTTTTGCCTCGATGTAAAATCCTGCCGTGTTAACCCCTTCGCTGTTGTAGTTGACGTAAATCTCTTTGCCGCTTTCAAACGTTGTCTTAAAGACATTGGGCGAGATCTCTCGATGCCCTACGATTACCTGGCCCTGCAGATCGTGCAGCACCGAATTGATTTCCGCATAAAGTTTAACTGCCTCATCCTGCCAATGGTTGTAATAAACGGCTAAAAGATCGTTGAATTCGGAACCCTTTAAAACGGAAGGATCTCTTGCCACCAATTTAAAATAAGGGGAAAGCCCTCTTTCCAAAGCCTGCAGGAGGCTGATCCGCCCGTCGGGCGATAAATTGATTGCCTCACCGGCAAGATCGAGATAACCTCTCAGGGCAATTTGGTAAAAAGGTACGGACTGATCAATGATGACAAACCCATTGGAATTACCGGGTACGTTGATAACACTGTCCGCATAAGGCAGAGCATAGGCGTTAGCGCCATCGAGCAGGAGTCCGTAGCCCTCTTCTTGAAAGGTTTTCAGCTGATTTTTTGTTATCTCTAAAGCCCTCTCCCGAGGGACATAAGTGCGGCCGAAATCGGAGTTCAACTGCCTGCCCATATACGGCAGGGCCAGGCCGTTTTGGTCAAACTGCCCGTAGCTTTTTAAAAAGCCTTGGCTTAGATTTTCCAACCGGCGGGGTGAAACCACAAAGCGAGCCGCCAAAAGCCCTCTGTTGTAATCCCATTCCGTAATTTCTTCCAAAAACACCTGGCCCACCCTTTTATCCAACTGCCGGGCCGAATCGCGCCTTGCCCGATACCACCGATTATCGTAGGCGTTGGCCAGACTTACATCGGGATAAAAGGGGATCCCCAATTCTTTCAAGTAGGCGCTGAAAGCGGCAAATTCCTTTTTGCTGCCAACTTTTCGCTCCAGCTTTGCTTGGTAAGGATAGGCGTGTTCCAAACCGCCTTTCAGCCAACCGGAATAACGGAGATGGAGATTTTCAACGCCCCCCGCCCTAAGTTCCGCAACAATCCTTGCGGCATCACTAAATGTAGTCAAAGGCTCTGTGACAGATAAAGGCACACCTAAAAGCGGCCGTTTAACGCGCACACTGCCGATAAGTTCTAAAAAGGCGGGGATTTGGTCTTTAACCCCTCTTCTTTCCAAACCGTGCTTTTCAACCAGATAAGATTGGTAGTAGCGGGCCATGCCCACATAATCAGCTGCATCCGCCTTCAAAAACCCGATGCGGATTCTGAAATCGCCCAAGTAGGGCTCCCTTTGAAAAATGTTCATTAAACGCCAATCTTCACCGGGCATGGAGATCTGCCCCATGGCCATAACTATAAATTCCGCCCCGACCGTGTTGTAAGAATTGGTGCGGCCCGCAACATCGCCGTTGATTCTGGCAAGCGATGCCCCCTGCTCGACGATGGCGACAAAAGCGTCATCGCCCCGTTTTAAACCGAAGACGGGCAAAAAGACTTGCGTTTTAGTGGCTTCATCAGCTAAGCGGCCGAAAGAAAAATCATTCCCGTAGATCCGTTGACTGTAGGCCGTTGCATAAGTTTTCCCGTTATTTAAATTAATCAGTGCCCCGGAACCGTCCGGCACGAAGATGTAGCCCTCTTCATTGACACCGGCTGCGCCAAAATAAGGGAGTACCTTAATCGTATAAAGCGGATAAGTTACCCTAGTTCCCTTCTCATCCGTTACCTCTAAAGGAAATTCAATATCCCCACCGGGTATTTCCACCAGCAAATTTTCTCCCGCCAGCCTGTAAATAAGGGGGATTTTAAACACTTCCAGCCTGGGGGCCGGAGGATCTAAACTCGCTGCTTTGTGCTCTTTTTGGATCCGCAGAGGCGAATAACCGCTGGCCCGCACAGCCGCAATCATATCGTCCGAATCCCATTTGGTGATCCTGCGGCCTAAAAGCATCAGATCCGTTTCCTGCAGAGTTTCTAAAAGGCTTTCCAAATGGTGTTTTCTTAAGCGGCCGCGCCTTTCTATCTCCCGCCGGTTTTCCACAACCGAATCGATCACCGCGGCGTGGAGATCCCTGCTTTCTCGGGCCGAAAGGTCCTTCCCTTTGACATAAAACACAAAATCACCTAAAAGCTCCGCCACATCAACGTCCGCCAGTTCTATTTCCGGATCGCCCGCTTCCCTTTTTCTTAAACTGATCCTTTCATAGTTCTGCCGCAAAAGATCCCGCTCGCTCTCTTTGGCCAGCCCCGCCAAAAGCACTTCGAATTCATCCACACTCATCATTACGGGCAGCATATCCCTATCGTTCCACTCTTTACCGAATACGTAATCGATGCGCACTCCCTGCGGCAGGTACGTTATTTCAAACTGCTGAAGTTCAACGGAATCATTGAAACTGTCCATTTCCCGCCGCACGATTTGAGGCGTGTAATAGACGATCTGCAGTTGGGAATTGAGTTTTGTTTTGGCGGCTCCCCTGGCCACTTTCTCATCTTTGGACCGCGAAGGGGGGTTAGAATACCAAAGAGTGCCGGTGCGTTTATCGGCGACGGCAATCTCAGTGGTCTGCGCAGCCAAAAAAAGCTGCAGGTACTCGTTTTCCGCAACCAGGGCAAAGTTTTCTCCCGGCCCCTTTCCCCAAACGGGCGAAATTACAGTAAAAAGAAGTAAAAGTGCAAATAATCCTAAACGGCCTCTCAAAAGCGATCCCCCCTAGAGCCTAAAGGCAATTTCTTGGTAAACATCCAGTACAAAAGATGATAATTGGGCAATAATACTGACACCCAAAAGTGCCAAAAAGATTACGACGCCCACGCCAACCCCGCTGATGACGGTCATCAGAGCATTTTTAGAAACGGTGTAGTCGTGGATAACCATGGTCCCGATAAAGGCCAAACCCAAAGACCAAATTACGGCAGCAACGGTCAGCAGATGGAAGATAGCCCCCTCTGCCAGGATGAGGTAATTGCTCAAAATCGTTGCGGGCACCAGAATTAAAACGAGGGGGGTTAAAGCGTACGCCGCCGTAATATAAATATCTTTCAGCGTCCCCTTGCCGCCGAGAAGTGTTGTGGCCGCCCAATTAACGCCCGTGTATAAAATAAAGGGGATCAACACGCTGGACAGTTCAACGTAAATATTCATCGTCAGCGGGTCATTGTAGTTAAAAAGAAAACCGGTGTATTGGCGCAGGGCTACATAAGAGACAGCCGCCAAAAGCAAGATTACGGAAGCGGAATAAACGCTGCCCCGTTTTTCGTGTTTCAGATCCCAAAAGCCGTCAAAGGGATGCACAATTACATAAAGTGCATAGCGCAGGCCCACGGCCAAGCGCTGCCGGCCCGTAAGTTTTTCAGGATCCGGCCAAAGCCTCGGCCGGTGGGCTTCTTTTGATCTCTGCCGCATTCGGTATAAGAGAAAGATGATCAGTGCAAGCAGCCAAAGAGCAACAAAGCCGAAGATGTTTTCAAGCACCTGGCGGCGGTGGTTTTGAAACGCCTTGGAGTAGTTTTTGCGGTCGTTGGCCAGCTTAAAATATTTCATCGCTTCTTCGTACTCTTTACTCATGAAATAAGCCCTGCCGATGCCGCCGTAAGCTAAATCAAAATTAACGTTCATAGCCAAGACAGTCTCCCAAGCCTTCGTCGATTGATCGTAGTTGCCCCCGTTGTAGTGGTCAATCGCGGCATGAATGCTTTTGCCGTATTCCGTCGGTTCGAAGATCTGCAGCACGTTTAAACCTGCATCCAAAACCAAAATGCGTTCATCCGGCAGGGTGGTGACAGCCACAGCATCTTGGAAAGTACCTAACTGCCGGCCCTGTGTGCCGAAGGCATACAGCAGGTTGCCGTTTTCATCGTAGGTAAACAGCTTGCCGTTGTTGCGATCCAGCACGGTGTAACCGGCGAAACTCCTGGCGGCAATATCGACCAAAAGCGGCCCCACAACGCCGGCCGAGCGGGAACGGGCGGCACCTTCCGCAACCTCCGGCGGAATATCGCCCGTTGGAGGAAAATAGCCGTCGCGGCGCAGAATGTCAACGCCGGCCGGATTTAAGCGCATAATCGTATCGGTCCTCCGTTCACTGGCAATGGTGGTGTAAATAAAGCCCCTTTCATCCAGATCCAAACTGCTGAATTCAGTGGGTAAAAAGCGCACCCGCCTGCTTCTTTGCGCTCTGGTTTGGATTTTGCTCCAAAAGATTTCCGCCAGGGAAGGGGCAACTTTCGGTGCCCCGATGTAACCTTGGAAACGGCCGGTGGCGTCAAAGCTCATTAACCCTTCGTAGACATCCCTGGCTACCACAAAGATCCTGCCCGCCGGGTCCACACCGATCTTGCGGGGTTGGTAGACAAACCCATCTGGGACCACCCCTGCAATTTCGGAAGTTGGCGGCCCGAAAACCTGCAGTAAATCTCCGTCTGCATTGAATCTGAGAATGCGGCCGTTGCCGCTGTCAGCGACAAAGAGTTCATTTTCGGCTGTGACGTACAGGCCGTGGGGGTTGTTAAACCCATCAACTTCACCGTTATTTAAAAACTTTTCTAAGACAGTCACCAGGTTCAAGGCATCATCTAAGATAATAATGCGGTTATTGCCCGAATCCAAAAGATAAATGTTACCTTTGGAATCAGTGCGGACATCGCGCGGTGTCCTAAAGCCGCCCACGCCCAAATCGGCGCCGCTGAGCATGGCCCCCGGCAGGTATGCATGCGATGCGGGAACCTGCCTGCCCCAGTAGTCGTAAATATAGCTTCTGTAAGGGACGACGGCCTGAGCACCCTTGAGATCTAAGAAGATAAAGGCAGATATGAGGATTACAATCAATTTAAATTTTTTCATCGCCTGCCCTCCTTAGTCGATACCGGACGTACTCATGGTCTGGACGATTTTCGACTGGTTGATGACAAAAAGGATGATGGGTACGCTCATCATAATCAGGGTAGTGGCTGCACCAACGCCCTGCCTGGCGATCCCGCCGGCAATAATTTGGTTTAGGGCATAAGGCAGCGGCTTCAGCTGCTCCGCATAAATGAATTGGCCCCCCGTGGCACCCCACAGCTGCTGGAAAAGGAGGATGGTTAAAGTCAGCCAAGCGGGCTTAATCAAAGGCATCACAATGGACCAGTAAATTTTAAACTCACTTGCCCCATCGAGCCGGGCCGCTTCCAAAAGAGAATCGGGGACCATGGCATCGATGAAGTTTTTCATCAAGTAAAGGCCCAGTGTTGAGGCCCAACTGGGAATGATTACCGCCCAGTAGGTATTAATCAGTTTTAGATAAGACAGCGTCAAATAGTTCGGAATGGCCGTTACGGCCGGAGCAAACATTAAAGAAAGGATAATCAGTTCATTGACCAGCCGGTTGCCGGGAAATTTATGCTTAGCCAAGACATAAGCTGCCAGCGAGGCAAAAAACACATTGCCTGTTACCCCTAAAGCTACGATAAAGACTGAATTGAATAAATAACGGGTCATGGGTACCCAAGAGTTAGCCATTAAAACTAACAAGTCTTGAAAATTCAGCAGCGTTGGGTTGCGCACAAAAAACTGCGGCGGGAAGATAAACAGTTCATTGAGCGGCTTAAACGCATTGTTAATGGCGTAAACTAAGGGCAGCGCACTGAAGATGCCGCCGGCAAGAAGAAATAGCAAAATTATGGTATCGCCTGCGCCGGAGCGGGAGATCCGCCTGGCCCGAATAGTGAATTTCATGTACCATCACCCCTTATTGCCCAATCGTCCGGAGGAAATACTGTACAAGCCTTTGGGTAAACACCATTGCCAAAAAGAGCACGAACACGATCGCGGAAGCATAACCCATTTCGTAACGGATGAAACCAAAGTCCCAAATATGCTGCATCACGGTGTGCGCCGCATAATCGGTACTGGGAAAACCCACCAAATTAGTAATAGAGTCTGCTGCGGTGAAAGATGTGGTAATAGACATTATGGCGCCGAACATCAAATACGGCCGCATGGCGGGCAGTGTAATATACCAAAGTTCTTGAAACCTGTTTCTGACCCCGTCAACCGCCGCCGCTTCATAGAGGCTGGGGTCAATACCCTGCAGCCCGGCGATAAACACCAAGAAACTGGTGCCCAAACTCATCCATAAAACGACTAAGATCACGATTGGCATAATGTACTCGGGAGTTATTAAAAACTGAATTGGCTGATCGATCAAACCCCAGTACAGCAAAAACCCGTTGACATAACCGTACATATCGCCGCTGAACAAAACCGTCCAGATCATATAAGCATTTCCCGCAATAGAGGGAGCGTAAAAAAGTAGGGTGAGGACCGCCCTGATTTTCGGTTTAAGCTCGTTGATCAGCCAAGCGAACAAGAAGCAGGCTATGAAACTTACGGGGCCGGTAATGACAGCAAAAACTAAAGTGTTCTTTAAAGCCAGCAGGAAAATATCATCGTCTAAAAACAACCTGACGTAGTTCTGCCAGCCAACCCAGGTGGGCCACTGCAGCATGTTAAAATAAGTGAAGCTTAAGATAATTGACAAAACCACCGGTATAACGGTAAAGAGAAAGAACAGGGACATAAAGGGAAATAGGAATGCATAAGACGTTTTATGCCTTTTTACATCGGCCCAAAAATCAATAAATCTCGCTTTCACAGCCTATTCCTCCTCTATATCCAGCCGGTAGACGTGCGTATAATTTTCCCAATAGAGGCGTTTATACTCAGCCGGCAGCAGCTCATAGTCCGTCTCCAGGCCAAACTCTAACCTTTTTCTTTCAATTTCTTTATTAGCGGCCAGATCGTATTCCAAAATCGATTCCCTTAAAGGTTCGTTTTGCAAAACGACTGCCCGAAACAGCCAATCAAACTGGCGGGTTACGTAATAACCGCCTAAAACCGGCGGGACCCCTTCAACCCACGCCCACTGCTCCATTAAGGCTTCCCGCTCCGCCGGCCGCCAAGGCAGCTGTGCCATGGCTTCGATGTTAGCAGTGGCATACCGCGCCGCTGAACCCATTAAACTTTCTAGTTCACGGCCAAATCTGGCCTGTGTATCTTCCCTCGTCCACCATTTTAAAAATTCCCAGGATTTTTCCGGCTGCAGAGAACCGGCCATGATCACAGCCCCGGTGGTGCCTGCCGGTACGGCCGCCGTCATGGCTTGGCTTTGGTTGAGGCTTGCCGTCCCGCCACCGGCCATGGTAGTGGAACCGACGGGCGCGGCCCGGTTGATGGTGCCATCGGCCATAACGGTGCCGGGAATCGGTGCAAAGCCCCACTGGCCCCTTAATTCGGGGGCAAAGACCTGCAGTGTGTTATATAAACCGTAGCTCGTGATGACAAGGGGCATTTCGCCTAAGCGAAAGCGGTTTGCCACATCGTACGCCAGCGGCAGGCCGTATAAAGTAAACAGATCGGTAAGCTTTCGCAAACTGGCCACAGCCGCTTCCGAATCGAGATTGGTTTCGATAGCGTCCTCTTTATACAAAGGTACACCCAGCTGGTACAAAAACGTCGTATAACTGCCCACAGAGGCTTCCAAACCAAAATCCAGATTATTGCGCTGTAAAATGGGTATAACGTCAAAAACATCGTCCCAGGTTTGAGGTACCGCCACACCTAAATCACTTAAAACGTCTTGGCGGTAAAACAGCATGGGAAAGCCTTGGCTTTCCGGCAGGGCATAAACTTGATCCCGAAACCTAAAGGGCAGTAAGGCACTCTTTTTGAACCTTTGGCTGATTTCATTAAAATCAGGAAACCGGGTCAAATCGAGGAGGGCACCGCGAAATGCCAATTCCATATCAGCGGCCCCAATCGCCACATCGGGGGCTGTTCCCGCTATTATGGCCGGTATCAGCAGGCTGTTCATTTCGTTAATCAGCTCCAGTTCAACGGCGATGCCCGTCTCGGGCGTGAAAGTGTCTTCGATCATTTCTTTCAAGATTTGGCCCTGATCGCGGCCAAGCCCCAACCATACCTTTATTTTCTCCCCTTTTCCCGCCTCCGCGGCTTCCGTAAAGCCAACAGAGGTATAGTCGTGGAAGAAAGAGGCGATAAACGCCTTAGCTTCGTGTTTCAGCGTATCCACAAAGGTCGGCGAAGCTTTGGGCATTTTTTGCCCCGGTGAAGTTACTAAAATATAGTCGATCTGGAGCGGTTGCCTTTCCGTCTCGGAGATCCAGGCGCCTAAAGCACCGATGTTATCCCGAAATTCCCCTAAAAGCTTGGGAATGGTGTGCGGTTTATCGACCATGCGGCCCAGCATGTGGGCAATCCGGTTTAAGAGCTCTGTATGGCCGCCCCTTTGGCCCGTGTAGGTTTGGAAAAACTCCTGCATTTGGCGAAACACCAGCTCCTGCCCAGCCAGCCTTGTAAAAAGCTGGGGAATCCGGTTCTCCAAATCGTAATCCCGCAGCGGATCCGGTGTTGCGGAAGTAATCATAATGATTTCCCGGTAAAGGGAAGTTAACTCATAGAGGCTTTGGCGCGTCAAGCGGATCCACTCAGCCAAATCGCCCAAAACAACCTCTAATGTCAGTTCGTTTTTACCTTCTTCCAAGTAGAATAAATAAGGTTCTCTGCCGCCTAAAGGCTCCAGGTTATAAAACTGAGAGAAGGGGAACCTGACGGCTTCCAGCTCTTTAAGGGGTACTTGACCGTTAATATAAATCCGCCGGTTGCTCAAAGCCCCGCGCCTTTGATCCTGCTTTGCCTTAATGGCGATTTGATACAGGCCGCTTTCCGGCACTTCAAATTCCCAGGTAATGAACTGTCCTGCCTGCGACCAGCGGTGGCCGCCGATGGAGTTAAGCCGAATTTGGGCCGGATGGTAAGGCTCCACTGTGGGATCTCCTTGATCAAACACGGGAAATAAAATAGGTTCAGAACGGTAAACTGCCTCTTGGCCTTGAATTTTAACGGTAATGCCGCTTGTTTCTTCATAGCCCGAAGCCTCGTAGCGGGAAAGCAATTCCGAGTAATTTGGCGGGCTTTGGGCTTGGCAAATTCTAAGGCGGCTGATAGACAGAGGCTCTGCTTGCGCGGCCAGCCTCAGCCTGTTTTTACCCTTCTTGAAATAGAACTGGAAAGGCTCCGCGTAGTAGCCCAAAGAATCGCTGAGAAAAACTTGGCGCCAAAAAGGTTTTTCTACCTGCGGCGAGCGGATTTCATTTCCCGCCCGGTCTCGGCGTACAGTTTCTTCCCGATCACCCCAAATGCGGGGAAAAGACAGATATTCCGCTTCTTGGAAAGGCAGCTCGCCGTTAATTAAAATCGCTCTCTCAATAGCGATGCGCCGGCCCGCTGTGGGATAATACTCAATTTCTATATTATAAAGGCCCGCTTCTTCCATCTCGAATTCCCACTCCACATAACCAAGCTCACCCGTAACCAAAACCCACGGGGCAAGATTGGGCCAAGCGCGGGAAATTTTACGCGGGCCTGCTGCCTTTTGATAGTCTGCAGCTTGGATAATTAGTTCGCGCTCGGGAGTTGGCACGTCTTGGTAAAGCTTTAGATATTTTGCGTAGTCAAGGCCCTCTGCCGCAGCTGTAAACGCGGCGAACAAAAAAACGGCCAGCAAAAGAAATATTTGTTTTTGC